>NZ_MVOI01000001.1 GCF_002283555.1 Rubrivirga sp. SAORIC476
TGGCGAGGATCTGCTTGATGTAGGGGTAGGCGGCGCAGTAGTCGCCGTTGCGGTAGTACTCGGAGCCGAGGCTGAAGTTGGAGCGCGTCGTGGGCTGCAGCAGCACGTACGTCTCCGCGCAGTAGTCGCCAGGACCGTAGGACGCCAGGGGAGCGGACGGCGCGGGACGTGGCATCGGCGCCTCGGCGGCCGGCGGAGCGCTGCACGCGGCCAGGGAGGCGAGGACGGAGAAGAGCGTGAGGCGAAGAGAAGGCATGAGCGCGGAGCGTGGCAGAGACATCCGTCGGACCGCGCCGAGCGAGTCAGCGCTCTCGGAACGACACAGCAGGCGTTCGGAAGTTGCTCGGGCTCTCCGTCTCGTGTCTGCCCATAGATCTCGCGACCCGAGCGCCCAACCCAGAGTCGGTCATCCTGGCACGAGTCCACAAACGAACACCGGCCGCCCCCGCGATGGGGACGGCCGGCGTGGCTCGGTCCGCCTCGGTGCCAAGGCGGGGGGAGCGGGGCTAGCGCACGCGGGTGGTGCAGGAGCCATAGGCGCCGAGGCTCGCCGACACCGACTGGCCCGGGCTGAAGCCCTCCAGGAAGTACTGGTCGCGGCTCGGGCCGGCGCGCTCGAAGCGGGACGCCGTCGTCCGCGCGTTGGAGGCGATCTGGCCAGAGGTCTGAGCGGCCACGTTGCGGTAGATGTCCGCGAGGCACCAGTAGGCGAAGCGGCCACGCAGCGAGGTCGGGCGGCCGACCGACTGCGCGATCAGGCCCGCGCGGCGGTACAGGCTCGGCCCGTGCGACGGGAAGACCTGCAGGGCGCGGTCGTACTGACCGGCCGAGTAGTAGAAGTCGGCGCGCTGCGCGTTCGACTCGGCGTTGTCGATCGCGCGCTGGAAGAGTTCGTTGGCGCGTGCCGTGTCGCCTTCACGACGGGCGCGGACCGAGAGCGCGTACAGCAGGCGCGGGTTGTCCACCTGGTCGACGATCTCCGGCAGGCGGGTGATGCCAGAGATCACGGCCTCCGGATCGGCGCCGAGATCGGTCAGGCGCTCCGGCTGCTGCTGCGCGGTCGCGAGGAGGGTGAAGACGCGGTTGCCCGTGAGCGTGCCCGCGTTGTAGTCGTCGAGGAGCGACTGGACAGCCGCGTCCGTGCCAGCGACCTGGTCCTGAACGGACGGCTCGGTCTCGATGTAGGTGGCGAACTGGGCGTAGTTCTCGCGCAGCGCCGCGTCGTCGATCGCCTCGGAGAGGCTCCGGATGTACGCCGCCCGCTCCGGGTTCGGGATCTCGTCGCCGAACTCCGCCGCCGAGCCGGCGAACAGA
>NZ_MVOI01000002.1:300000-401500 GCF_002283555.1 Rubrivirga sp. SAORIC476
GAAGCCACCCTCGATCTCAGCGACGGCGTCGTCGCCCTCGCCGAAGAGCTTCGTGATCAGGTTGTCGCGGATCTCCTTGACGCCGCCATAGAAGGCTTCCTTGGAGTACTCCGAGCGCAGGTGCGCGTCGACGTCGTCCTTGATGTGGCCGTAGATGGTCTCGACGAGCGAGTCGTCCGGGGCGACCGTGCTGTACTCCAGCGGGGCCGGGGCGCCGTTCTGCTCGTCGCGCTTCCCGACGAACTCGGTGATGCCGGCGACAATGGTCTTGATGGCCTCGAAGCCGAACTCCAGCGCGGCGACCATGTCGTCCTCGCTGATCTCATCCATCTCGCCCTCGACCATCGCGATCGCGTCGGCCTTGCCGGCCACGATCAAGTCGATATCGGACGCGGTCCGCTCCTCCGCCGTCGGGAAGAGGATGAACTCACCGTCGACGCGGCCGACGCGGACGTGCGCGGTCGGGCCGTCGAACGGGCTGCCGGAGAGGCTGAGCGCGGCCGAGGAGCCGATGCCCGCGATCACGTCGGCGTCCATCTCGACGTCAGCGGCCAGGACGTAGTTGAGGACCTGGACCTCGTTCCGGAAGCCGTCCGGGAAGAGGGGCCGGATGGTGCGGTCGATGAGACGCGCGGTGAGGGTCTCCTTGTCGGAGGGCCGGGCCTCGCGCTTGAAGAAGCCGCCGGGGAAGGCGCCCTTCGCGGAGAAGCGCTCGCGGTAGTCGACCGTGAGCGGGAAGAAGTGCTGACCGTCGCGGAGGTTGCGGTCGGTGACCGCCGTCGAGAGCACGACGGTGTCGCCGAGCGAGGTGACGACGGCGCCGTCGGCCTGCTTGGCGAGCTTGCCGGTCTCGAGCGTGATGGTCTTGCCGCCGACCTCGATGGTCTGCGTGATAGCCTGGGGGGCTGCCATGAAGTGTTGGGGTGCGGGCCGGTCTTGTTCGGGCCCTGATGATGCGGACGGTTCGCCGGGGAGTCCGGGAATCCGTTCTCGCGCGCGTCGGCCCCGGCGTCTCCGAGGCGGGCGGGTGCGAGAACCGATCGCCGGGGGGCGGTCGTCACGCGGAAACGTCCGGCGACCCGAGTGGCGGCCGGAACGAAAACCGGCGGCGCCCCACAGAGAGGCGCCGCCGGAGGCGGTTTAGCGACGGAGACCGAGCTCCGCGATGATGGCGCGGTAGCGGTCGATGTGGTTGTCGCTGAGGTAGCGGAGCAGGCGGCGCCGCTTGCCGACCATCTTGAGCAGGCCCAGGCGGGACGTGTGGTCCTTCTTGTGGGTCTTGAGGTGCTCGGTCAGCTCGTTGATGCGAGCCGTGAAGATGGCGATCTGGACTTCCGGCTTGCCGGTGTCCTGGCCGCTCTCTCCGTGCTGCTCGATGATGGTCTGCTTCTTGTCCTTGGTGATCATGGTCGATCCTCTGCCGATCTTCGATACGGGAGAAGACCGCCCCCCCGATCGGGTTGGGGGGGACAGTCGGGGCACCCTCGTGGTGCGCCCCAAAGGTACCGGGACGCGATTCCGGAGGCCTGCCCACGGTCTTCACGCCGCCCTACGCCCGCACGAACACCATCCGGAAGCCGACTGCGGTGGTGGCCGCCGTGCCTCCGAAGAGAGGGGCCGTCATGTACCCCGAGAGGGGCTGGTACACGATCCTGGCGTTGCCGTTGAAGTTGACCGTCCCGCGCGTCGTCACCGGACCGGTGAGCACGGTGCTGCCACTCAGCTGGATGTTCTGGTTGTTCATCAGCGACCCCGTGATCTGGGCGGACCCGTTGATGCTGATGTCGCGCTCGGAGTACAGCGACAGCGTGCTCCCCGCGGCCGTCTGCAGCGACCCGTTGACGTTGATGTTTCCCGACGCGATGATGTTGACGAACCCCTTGACCTCGACCGACTTCCCACCGTTGATGTTGAGGTCCCCGCGGATGACCCAGACGGCCGGGTTCTCGGCCGTGCTGGTCGCCGAGAAGTCGATCACGCCACCGGACGGCTGCACGTTGGTCGCAGAGACCAGGGTCGCCTTCGACAGATAGTCCGCCACCCGGATCACGGGGATCTCGATGCGCTCGACCGTCTGGTAGACCGCCAGTCCTGAGGGGTTGGCGTTCGGCCGGAAGGCCCGCGCCAGGCGGTCCTTCTGCCACTGCTGCGTGGGCGGCGTCACGGACTGGTAGAAGCCCTGGATGCCCGCGTTCTCGGTGATGTTGACGTAGCTACCGCCGTTGGTGTGGATGTTCGCGTTGAGCGCGGGGTCTGCCGAGAGCACGCGCTGCGACGTGTTCATGGTCAGGCTCTGCTCCAGCGTGAGCGCCTGCCCCAGGAACCGGGCAACGGGAGGCGCGCCGGACGTGCTCGCCCTCAACTCGAACGTCGCCTCACGCGTGTGGCGGACCGTGCCCTCCCGCCCGACGCCCGTGACCTCCCCCACCGAGGTGACGGTCAGCAAACGGGGCGGCGTCGGAACGATCTGGACGGTGTACGTCCCCCCGTCCAACTCCCCGCGGAGGGTGCTGGTGGCAGGAAGACCCGTCAGGGTCGACACCAGCTCGGTGGCCTCTTCGAGGCCAGTCTCGGAGAGGCGCTCCGCGACGACGATGCCGAGGTGGTTCTGCGCGAGCGCATTGCCTCCGGCGCGGGCGTCGAGCCCGCGGTTGGCCAGGACCGAGCCAGTGGTCAGGCTGGACGCCGCGACGAGGAGAAGAAGGAACCGTCCCATGATCAGGCGGAGGTCCGGAGGACCTGGTTGACGAGCCGGTAGTACCGGTCGAGAGAAATGGGAAGCCGGCGAGGGTCGGTGGCCGTGGTGTTCGGGCGAAGCTCGGGGGCAGGGAGAACGATGCGAATCGAGACCCCGGTCGCGTCGGCGACCGGTCCTGTCGGCGTGAGCGAGACCTGGACCGTATCCACCTCCATGTCGACTCCGGACACGGCATAGCCGCTCCCGGTCCAGGTCTGTCTCTGGAGGCGCCAGCAGGTGCTCGCGTCGGAGGTGGTGCAGGCCGTTCGTGTGGCGAGGTAGCGGATGCGGTCCACCGTGCCCGCCTCGTGGACTGCCCCCCGGAACTCGAACGTGCGGGTGGTGCCGGTCCACGACCAGCCCAGGATCGCGGCCTCGGACGGGTCGACGTCGGCGCCGAGGCGGGCCATGTCGCGATCGAGGGTCTCGCGGACCACCTCGATGCGCGCCCGGTCGCGGTACGTGTTGGTGGTCGCCACCGCGGAGACCTGATTGCGGTACCAGATGGCCGCGAGGATGAGGATCACGACGCCAGCCATCAGGATGGACGTCAGATGATCGAGCCAGACACTCATGACTACTGGCCCTCCGCGGTGTAGACGCTCGTGAGCGTCGCGGCGAAGGAGTCCGGACCGGTGGTGGTCAGTGTTAACCGTTTGAAGTAAGTCCGCCGCGGCACCTCCCGCCACGTCCCGCCGCTCTTCTCGACGTAGGCGACCTCCGCCGCCAGCGTGTAGTCCAGACCTCCCCCGGACGCTCCCTGCAGGCGACGCGTCACCGTCGCCCCATCGAGATCGTCGAGGTCGGTGGCCGCGTCCCACGAGGCGGCCCCTCCGAACTGAGTCGGACCGGTGAGGTCGTTGGCGGAGGCGGGCTGCGCGACCGCGTCGAACGGGAGCGCGGCAATCTGCTCGAACGTGCTCTGGATCAGGTCGCCGCCCAGCGACTCGATCTCCTCGGCCATGAGGTCCTGTCCGACCTCGATGTCCGCGCGGTGGGTGTTGAAGTTGAGGAGGGAGGCGAGCGCGAGGGCTGCGAGAGCGAGGATGCGTTCCATGGCCGCGCGGACGCGGAGGGCTTGTGATGACTCGCCATCTGCACAGCCCATACCACGTCCTCGGGGCCAAATGGCCGATCCAAACAGCCGCCTTCTCTGGAACGCCGACGCGTCACAATCGGCCTCGGCTCAAGGCGTCGCGCCCCGCCGGTTTCCGCGCCCGATCTCGGCCCCCGCGGCGAGCTTCGGAGGCTCAGAAACGACCTCTCGTAGAAGTGATTACTGCTCCAGCACGGCCACGGCAGCCGCCCGATCTCGGCCCAACTGTGCGACCAGCGCGTCCACCCCGCCGAAGCGCTGTTCCTCCCGGAGGCGCGCGACCAGGTCCACGGTCAGCGTCTGGCCGTAGAGGTCGCGGTCGACCTCGAACAGGTGGGCTTCAAGAGTCCGCGTGCCGTCGGTCTCGAAGGTGGGGCGGCGACCGACGTTCATCATGCCGCCCCCCTCGGTGCCGTCTGCGAGCCTCGCGCGGATGGCGTAGACCCCGAGCGCTGGGACGAGCTTCCGGGCGTCCACTGGGCGCAGGTTGGCCGTCGGGTAGCCGATGGTGCGGCCCCGTGCATCCCCGCGGACGACGGTGCCGGAGATCCGGTAGGGGCGGCCGAGCAGGTGGCTCGCCCGCTCGGCGTCTCCCTCGTCGGCCAGCAGACGGCGGATCTCAGTGGACGACACCGTCACGTCGTCCTCGATCTGCTCCGGGATCACGTCCACAGAGAAACCCAGGCGGGCGCCGAGGCGCTCCAGCAGGGCGCGGTCGCCCCGCGCCTTCCGCCCGAACCGATGGTCGTACCCGATCACGATCTCCCGCATGCCGACCGTCCCCAGCAGCACGTCGGCGACGTAGTCCTCGGGCTCCAGCAGCGACAGGTCGCGCGAGAACGGCAGCACGACGAACCGTTCCACACCGAGCGCCTCCAGCGCGTCGGCTCGCTCGTCGAGCGACGTCAGGAGCGGGATGGCGTGGCCGGTCAGGATCTCGCGCGGGTGCGGGTCGAACGTCACCACCGTCGGCACGCCGCCCGTCTCGGCCGCCCGCGCCACGAGGTAGCGGATGATGGCCTGGTGCCCCAGGTGGACCCCGTCGAACGTGCCGGTCGTGACCACCGAGCGAGGGTCTGCACGAACCGAGGCACCGTGTTCGCGCGTCATGCGGGCTCTCGGGCTGCCTCCATGAGGTCGTTCAGATCGAACGCCTCGGAGGCCTGGAACGGACCGATGGCCTCGCGCCGGAGCGCGACGAGGTGCCCGCCCACGCCGAGCGCCTGACCGAGGTCGTGGGCGAGGGAGCGCACGTAAGTCCCCTTCGAGCACTCCACGCGCACGTCCACGTCGTCGCCGCGGCGATCCAGCACGTCGAACGCGTAGACCGACGTGGGACGGGCCTCGATCTCGACCTCCTCTCCCCTCCGCGCCTTCTTGTAGAGCCGCTCGCCGTCCTTCTTGATGGCCGAGAAGATGGGCGGGCGCTGGAGGATGTCGCCACGGAAGCCGACCAGGGCCGCCTCGATGGCGTCGTCGGACACGCCCGTGGCGTCCACCTCGGTCTCGATGTCGCCCTCGGCGTCGTAGGTGGTCGTGGTCTGCCCGAGGCGGACCGTCGCGGTGTAGGTCTTCGGCAGGCCCATGAAGCGGTCCTGCTGGCGCGTCGCGTTCCGTCCGACCAGCACGATCAGGAGCCCCGTCGCCATCGGGTCGAGCGTGCCCGCGTGGCCGACCTTCTTGACCCGCAGGGCCCAGCGGACCGTCTTGACGACGCCGAACGACGTGATGCCGCCCGGCTTGTCGACCAGCACGGCGGCTGGCTCGACGGGCCGCGCGAGCGACTCGCC
This sequence comes from Rubrivirga sp. SAORIC476, assembly GCF_002283555.1. Classification (NCBI taxonomy): domain Bacteria; kingdom Pseudomonadati; phylum Rhodothermota; class Rhodothermia; order Rhodothermales; family Rubricoccaceae; genus Rubrivirga; species Rubrivirga sp. SAORIC476. Next base: position 305,624 of record NZ_MVOI01000002.1, read on the forward strand.
CGCGGTGACGATCCGGAGGTCATCCACCACGCCTAATACTCGCCGCGCGACGGCGTCTCGTCGTCCGCCTCGGGCGCGTCGTCGGCCGGGCGGTCAGCAGCGATCTGAGCGAAGATGTCGTCCAGGCGCTCGCGACGCTGGGCGCCCTCGTCGAGGAAGAACTTGAGGTCCGGCATCCGCTTGAGCTGGTGGCGGATGCGCTGCGCGAGCGCATGGCGGATCTCGCTGGACTGCGCGTCGAGGCGCGCCAGCGCGGTCTTGCGCTGGAGGTCGTCGGCGCCAAGCACCGACACGTCCACGTAGGCCGTGCCGAGGTCGTCCGTCATGCGGACGCCGGTGACGGTCACGAGGGACTGGCTGGCCTCGCCGAAATCGGTCACGAGGAGGTCGGCCACCTCGCGCTGGATCATGCGGCCGACCCGATCGGTGCGGATGGACATGAGGGATGGGGGATGCGGGATGCAGAGGGAGGAGGGAGAAGCCATGGGCCCCATCCCTCCTCCCTCCCACCCTCGTTTAAACCGTGAGCTTCCGCTTCTCTTCGGTGACGGTGTAGGTCTCGAACTGATCGCCGACCTTGATGTCGTTGTAGTTCTTGACCGTGACGCCGCACTCGTAGCCCGCCGCGACGTCCTTCACGTCCTCCTTGAAGCGGCGGAGCGTGTCGATCACGCCCTGGTAGATCACGACGCCGTCGCGCACGATGCGGAGGCGGTCGCCACGCGACACCTTGCCCTCCACGACGTAGGAGCCGGCAATGGTGCCCACCTTCGGCGCCTTGAACGTCTCGCGGACCTCGATGGTCGACGTGACGGTCTCCTTCTCCTCTGGCTCCAGGAGGCCTTCGAGCGCATCGCGGACATCCTCGATGGCGTCGTAGATGACGGAGTAGAGCTGGATGTCGATCTCCTCGCGCTCGGCCATGGCGCGGACACCGGCGACCGGGCGCACCTGGAAGCCGATGATGATGGCGTCCGAGGCGATGGCCAGCATCACGTCCGACTCGGTGATCGCGCCGACGCCCGAGTGGACGATCTGCACGGCGACCTCGTCGTTGGAGAGCTTCAGCAGCGAGTCGCTGAGGGCCTCGACCGAGCCACCCACGTCGCCCTTAACGACGAGGTTGAGGTTCGTGATCTCGCCCAGCGCCATGCGGCGGCTGAGGTCGGCGAGCGTCACGTGGCGACGCTGGTGGAGCGTCTGCTCGCGGATGAGCTGCTGGCGCTTGGACGCGATCTCGCGGGCCTCGCGCTCGTCTTCGAGCACGATCAGGCGGTCGCCGACGGCGGGCGCAGCGCTCAGGCCGAGCACCTGCACCGGCGTCGCCGGGCCGGCCACCTTGACACGCTCGTCGCGCTCGTTGAACATCGCTCGGACGCGGCCGGACGTGAGGCCGACGACGTAGGCGTCGCCTTCCTCCAGCGTGCCGTTCTCGACGAGCACGGTCGCGACCACGCCCCGGCCCTTGTCGAGGCGAGCCTCGACGACCGTCCCGACGCCGTAACGGTCCGGGTTGGCCGTCAACTCCAACAGGTCAGCTTCGAGCTGGACCTTCTCCAGCAGCGAGTCCACGTTGGTGCCGTTCATGGCCGAGATGAGCTCGCACTGGACGGAGCCGCCGTACTGCTCGACCTGCACGCCCTGCTCGGCGAGCTGGGCCATGATCTTGTCCGGGTTCGCCGTCTCGCGGTCGATCTTGTTGATCGCGATCACCATTGGCACCTCGGCGGCGCGCGAGTGGTTGATGGCCTCGATCGTCTGCGGCATCACCGCGTCGTCGGCTGCGACGACCACAATGACGAGGTCGGTGACCTGGGCGCCACGCGCACGCATGGCGGTGAACGCCTCGTGACCGGGGGTGTCCAAGAAGGTCATCTTCTTGTCCTCCGACGTCGTGATCTGGTAGGCGCCGATGTGCTGAGTGATGCCACCCGCCTCACCCGCGACCACGTTGGCCTCACGGATGTAGTCGAGCAGCGACGTCTTGCCGTGGTCGACGTGGCCCATGATGGTCACGATCGGCGGACGCGGCACGAGGTCCTCCTCGGCGTCCTCGGTCACGAGGTCAAACTCCTCCTCAATGTCGTCCATGAACTCAACCTCGAAGTCGAACTCGTCGGCGAGGAGGACGATGGCGTCGGCGTCAAGGCGCTGGTTGATGGAGACCATCATGCCGAGCCCGAAGCCCTTCGAGATGACTTCCGTCACCGGGATGTTCATCGCCTCGGCGAGGTCGCCGGTGGAGATGAACTCCATGACCCGGAGGACGGAGGCCTGCTCCATCATCTCCTGATCGCGTGCCTCGCGGATGGCGGCGCGCTCGTCGCGACGGGCGCGGCGGCGCTTCTGACGGGTCCGCTTGGTGCCCGAGCCGGACGCCTTCTGGAGCGTCTCGGAGACGTTCTTCTGGACCTCGCCCTGGTCGACGGACCGCTTCCCCTTCTTGGCCTTGCCCGACTTGGAGCGGGCGGGCTTGCCACCGCCGGCGGCTCCCGGTGCGGGCGGCGCCGAGGCGGGCTCGTCGTTGTTGCGCTTGCGCTTGCGACGACGACCAGTCTCCAGACCGGAGATGTCGATCTTGCCGAGCACCTTGGTGCCCGTCAGGCCGTACCGGTTCGCGCGGACGACACCGCCATCGTCGGCAGCCGGGGCGGGCTCGTCGACATCCATCGCGCCCTGCGTGACGGGGTCGGGCGCTGCCTCCGGCACCGGCGTCGCCTCGGCGACCGGCTCGGAGGTCTCCGCGACGGGCTCCGTCTCGGCGACGGGTGCAGCCTCGGCAGCAGGCGCGGGCGTCACGTCGGGAGCAGACTGAGGGGTTGCCTCCGCGACCGGCTCCGGAGCCGTCTCGGCGACGGGCTCAGGGGTCGGCTCTGCGACGGGCGGGGCGACAGGCGCCGTCTCGGCGACAGGCTCGGGCGTTGCCACCGGCTCCGGGGCGGGGGCGGGGGGTGTCTCGATCACCGGCTCCGCCGGGGCGACCGGCGTCTCGGCAGGAGCGGGAGTCTGGACGACCGGCTCGGCGGGGGCGACGGGCGTCTCGGCGACAGGCGCTTCCGCGACGGGTGCCGGCGGCTCAGCAGACACGGCCTCGGCCGGCTCCTCGGCCTCCGCCTCGGCGGATGCGAGTTGCTGGCGACGCTCGCGGACGCGCGCCTTGGCGTCGGCATCGTCGGAGTACGTCTCGATGAGAACGTCGTACATCTCCGGCGACAGCCGACCGTTGGGGTCGCCTGCAGCCAGCTTGTCGTCGAGCTCGAAGCCGCGCTCGGTCAGCGCCGACACGATGGTGTCGGTCGCGATGTTGAGTTCGCGGGAGGCCTTGAAGAGCTGAACGCGCTTCGGCTGGTCGGTACGTCGCTTGCGCGGGGTGGGCATGCGGTGAGGCGTGGGGAGAGACGGCGGAGCCGTCGGAAATCTAGGGTGCCGGGGTTGCTCTCGGCTAAGCGGTCGGCTCGTCGGTCAGGGGCTCCTCCTCAGACGACGAGTCGTCGGCCGGGGATTCCGGGTCGGCATCGGGCTCGACCTCCGAGGCGGCCTCGGGGGCCACATCGGCGTCGTCGGCAGAAGCGACCTCATCCGAAGGCACGTCGGCGTCCTCGTCCGCGGTCGCGAGCGGCTTGCCATCGACGGTGGCGTCGGGGTCGCGCTCGAACTCGGCTTCCATGAGCCAGGTGATCTTCTGCGCCTGCTCCTCCGAAAGGTCGGTACGGCGGGCCAGCTCTGAGGGCTGCAGCTCCAGCACCGCCTTGGCGGTGTCGCAGCCGATGTCCTTGAGCTTCTGGATGATCTCCGGCGGGATGGCGTCCGAGAACTCCTCGATGTCGACGTCCTCCTCGTCCGACTTGATGTCGCGGTAGACGTCCAGCTCGAAGCCGGTCAGCATCGACGCGAGGCGGATGTTCTGGCCGCCGCGGCCGATGGCCATCGAGACCTCGTCGGCCGGGACGGTAACGCGGGCGCGGGGCGGGACCAGCTCGTGGTTGAGCTCGACCGCGATCGGCTTGGCCGGGGCCAGCGACCGCTTGATGAAGTCGATCGTGTTGTCGGTCCACGGCACCACGTCGATGTTCTCGCCGCCCAGTTCGCGGACGACCGCGTGGATGCGGGAGCCCTTCACGCCGACGCACGCGCCGACGGGGTCGACCCGGTCGTCGTGGCTCAGAACGGCCATCTTGGCGCGCTCGCCGGGCAGGCGGACGATCTTCTTGATCTCGATGATGCCGTCGTAGATCTCGGGCACCTCCAGCTCGAACAGGCGCTCGATGAAGACCGGCGCAGTGCGCGAGATGATGACCTGCGGGGAGGCGCCGGCGTCACGGTCGACGTCGAGCACGACCGCGCGGAGCATGTCGCCCTTGCGGTAGCGGTCCTTCTGGATCTGCTCCTGGCGCGGCAACACCAGCTCCGTCTTGTTGTGGAGCACGAGCACCTCGCGGCGCCGCGTCTGGTAGATCTCGCCGACGACGATCTCGTCGATCAGCTCGGAGTACTCGCGGTGGATGTTCTCCTTCTCGATGTCGCGGATCCGCTGGCGGAACGTCTGGAGCGCGGCCTGGACGGCGCGGCGGCCGAAGTCCTCGATGTGGATCTGGACGGCCACCTCGTCCTCGATGTCATACTCCTCGTCGATCTGGACCGCGTCGGTGTACTCGATCTGGAGGACGGGGTCCTCGAGGTCGTAGTCCTCCACCACCTCGCGGACGTGGAGGATCTGGTAGTCGCCGTTGTCGGGGTTGAAGACGATCTGGAACGCCTCCGGGTCGTCGGCGCCGTAGCGCTTCTTGATCATCGCCCGGAACACGTCCTCGATGATCACCTGGAGCGTGTCGCGGTCGATCTCCTTCTCGCGCGCGATCTCGGCGAAGGAAGAGACGAGGACGGTGGACTGCATAGAGTTGTCGGTGGTCGGTTTCCGGCGGGCGAAGGGCGTCGTTGTCAGGCGGGCGACCGAGGGCCGGTCACCGGAAACGGGTTACCAGGGAAGGACGACGCGGGCGTCGCGGATGGCATCGAAGGGGATGGGCGCCGTCTCGCCGTCGAGCACCAGCGCGCCGTCCTCGACGGCGAGCAGCTCGCCCTGAACGGTCACGAGTTCGCTCTCGGCCCGCTCGACGGACACGGCGAGCGTGCGGCCGACGTGCTGCGGGTACTGGCGCGGATCGGCGATGGGACGGTCGGCCCCCGGCGTCGATACGTCGAGGCGGTACGTGCCCTTGACGACGTCCTCGGTGTCGAGCAGGAAGCCGAGCGAGCGGCTCAGCGCCGTCAGGTCGTCGGAGCCGGCGCCCGTCGGAGAGTCGACGAAGACCTCCACGACGCGGCTGCCCTGAAAGCCACGCACCTCCACACCGAGCACGAACAGGTCGGTGTCGGCGACGGCTTCCTCGGCGAAGCCGCGGATGCGGTCGGCGAGAGAGGGGGTGACGGGGGGCTGGACGGACACGTGGGCGAAAACGGAGGAGGGGGAGACGGAAAACGCCCGTTCGGCGGAACGGGCGTCGCTCGGGCGGCCGGACGGGGGTGAGACCCGGGCGGGGCGCCAAACACAACGGACGGCCGAGGGCCGTCCAGGCTGCTCGCTCTGCCGAGGAGCGTCCGAAAGGTACGGACGAGGCTCGGGCGTCGCAATCCATCCAACACCCCGAGACCTCCCCAGATCCGCGCTTTCGTGTGCATAATGCGTTATGTCCCGTCCCGGACGACCGCGACGCGCCGGACCGCCCCGCCCGCCTGGACCACGTAGAGCCCAGCTCCCAGATCGCGAGCGACGCCCGGCCAGCGACCCCGGGCCAGGGGGGTTCCGGACGAGGAGTAGACCCCGGCATCGGACCCTAGGGGCACCGCGTCGGCGCGCGGCCACCCGAACACCGTCGGCGCGGTCCAGAGCGGGACGACGGTCTCCCCCACCCGGACGCCCGCCGACAGCGGCCCCACCAGATCGGGATCGAGGCGGACTGCTTCGCGCCAGTCGTCGGCGGGGTCGAGGCCGTTCATCGTCTGCACGATGCCCAGCAGCAGCCTGGTCTCGGCGTCCCACGGGTCGAGTCTGGCGGCCTCCCCCAGTTCTGGCTCCGCCCGGTCGAGCCGTCCCTGGCCCAGGAGAAAGCGTCCGTGCTCGCGCCGGGTCTCGGGCCGACGCGGCTGGGCCGACACGGCCTCGATGAAACGACTCTTCGCCCCGAGGTCCGATCCGGCGTCGGCGAGGGCGCGGGCGAGGGTTTCGAGGCGCTGAGGGCGCGTGCGGGCGTCCGCCAGGGCGACGGCCTGCTCCAGCGGCCCGACGGCGTCTGGCGCGCGGCCGGCCTGGAGGAGCGCGACGCCCAGCAGGAAGCGCGCGTCCCCCCAGTCGGCGGGTGCGTCGAGGCGGTCCAGCGCGATGCGGATGAACTCGGCGCCCCGCGCGAGGGCGTCGGGCCGGTTCGACTGGACGCCGTACGATACCGCCGCCATGCCTTCGTAGAGCCCGCCGAGATCGCCCTCCCGGTCCGCCTCGATGAGCGGGGCGACGAGGCCGGAGCGCCCGACCTCGGGACGCGGGCTCGGCGCCGGACCGTCCACGACCCGGATCCAGTGGTCGGTGAACGACGAGTGCGGCGCGTCATCGGCCTCGACACGGGGCATGTGGCAGGACACGCAGCCCGTCGGGGCGGTGTGCTCGGCCCGGAGCGCGGCCGGGACGGCATCGGCCACCGACGCGTGGCACGTCACGCAGGCGGCGCTCTGCGCGCCCGGCGGACGCGCCTCGAATCCCCGGTGCGGGTCGTGGCACGTCACGCACTCCAGCGGCGCCTCCGTGCGGACGGTCGCCTCGAAGCACGCGCTCGCCTGCATCCGGGCGGCGTGCGACACGACGGCGACGCCGTCGCCGCCCTCCGCGACACCCGGCACGGCGAACAGCGCCTCGTGGGCCGAGAGCGGGCGCCCAGGGCGGAACGAGTACGCCGTCTCGCCCTGCCGGTACACGTCGAGGGTGGCGTGGAGATGGCACTGGCTGCACACGTCCAGCCGGAGGTCCAGCGGCAGCCAGACCGGGTTCACGATGGTCGGATCGGGCCCCTCCGCCGGACCGTCAGACGCGAGCCGCGCCTCGACGTGGACCGAGCCCGGCCCGTGGCACCGCTCGCAGCCGATGCCCTCGGGGATCGACGCGAACGCGTCCTCGACGCCCACGACCGGCTCCGGGACCGCATTGTGACACGACATGCAGCCGTCCGGCATCGTCCGCCCGAAGCGCGGGTTGCTCTCGCGGTAGCCGGGCGAAAAGTCCCACCGGCCGCCGTCCTGCGTGTACCACGTCAGCGGGAGTTCGACGAGGCGGTCGCCGCGGCGGGCGAAGTAGGTCCGCGCGGCGTCGCCCGAGCCGACGACGATCTCCATCGGGCGTACGAGGCGGGCCACCTCGGCGCCGTCGGGGGCGAACTGGCGCTCCTCCTGGGCGAGGCCGTCGGGCGTCTCGATGACGCGGTACGCGAAGCCGGTGTGCGGGTCCACCAGCGGCTCGTCCAGCACCGGCTCGATGCGCGTCTCGGGGGTCAGTGGGTACGACGCGTTCGCCATCCCGTGCGTCGCGTACGCCTCGGCGATCTCCCCGTGGCACGTCGCGCAGGTCGCCGCGCCGACGTAGCTCGCGTCGGCGCCGAGGTTGGAAAAGGCAGGCGCCTCGGGGCCGCTCGCGCACCCGGCCAGCAGGAGAAGCACGACCGCGGACGACGTGCGGACGCCCCCGCGTGCACGCTCTCGCCGAGTCCGAGCGCGCCCGCCTCTCACTCCCCGCCCCCGGCGTTGACGAGCGTGTCGTGCCGCTGGGCCGGGTCCGTCTCCGGGAAGTCGGCCATGAAGTGGAGGCCGCGGCTCTCGTGGCGGCGCTGGGCGCACGACACGACGAGGTGGGCGATTGCCGACAGGTTGCGCAGTTCGCACAGCTCGGCCGAGATGCGCGTCCGCTGGTAGAACTCCTCCGTCTCCTGGTGGATCAGGTCGATGCGCCGCGCCGCCCGCGCCAGCCGGTGCTGGCTCCGCACGATGCCGACGTAGCCCTGCATCACCCGTCGCAGCTCCTCGCGGTTGTGCGACACCAGGATCCACTCGCTCGGGTTCTCCGCGTTCGACTCGTCCCAGTCCGGGATGCGGTCCTCGTGGCCGTGCTCGGCGGCGTAGGCCGTCGCCGGTCCGACCGCGTTGTGGGCATAGACGAGCGCCTCCAGGATCGAGTTGGACGCCAGCCGGTTGGCCCCGTGGAGGCCCGAGCACGTCACCTCGCCGCAAGCGAACAGCCCCGCGATGGACGTCTGGCCGACTGTGTCGACCACGACGCCGCCGCACGTGTAGTGAGCCGCCGGGACGACCGGGATCGGGCCCGTCGTCATGTCGAGGCCGTGCTGGAGCAGCGTCTCCTGGATGTTCGGGAAGTGGCGGATGACCGCCTCGGATGGCTTGTGGGAGATGTCCAGCCAGACGTGCTCGTCGCCCCGCTTCTTCATCTGGTCGTCGATGGCGCGGGCCACGATGTCGCGCGGGGCCAGCTCCTCGCGGTCGTCGTAGGCGGGCATGAAGCGCTCGCCGGCCAGGTTGGTCAGCAGGCCGCCGTCGCCGCGAACGGCCTCGGTGATCAGGAAGCTCCGCCCGTCGAAGTCTGCCCCGGGCAGGTAGAGGCTCGTCGGGTGGAACTGGATGAACTCCATGTTGGCGACGACCGCACGGGCGCGGTAGGCCATCGCGATGCCGTCGCCGGTGGCGACGGTCGGGTTGGTGGTGTGCTGGTAGACCTGGCCCGCGCCGCCCGCCGCGAGCAGCGTCACCCGCGCCAGGACGGTGTGGACGACGCCGGTCGTGCTGTCCAGCACGTAGGCGCCGTAGCAGTGGATCGGGTCGCCCGCGACGGGCTCCTCGCCCAACTGGTGCTCGGTGAGCAGGTTGACCGCGTAGTGGTATTCGAGGACGGTGATGTTGGCGCTCCGGCGGACCGCCGTCAGCAGCGCGCGCTCGACCTCACGGCCCGTCATGTCCTCGGCGTGGACGATGCGGTCGGCCGAGTGGCCGCCCTCGCGTCCCAGATGGAGGTCGCCGTCCGGGTCCCGGTCGAACTGGGCGCCGAGGTCGATCAGGTCGCGGATCCGCTCGGGGCCTTCGGAGACCACCATCCGCACCACGTCCTCGTGGCACAACCCCGCGCCCGCGACGAGGGTGTCCTCGACGTGCGCCTCGATGCCGTCCTCGGGGTCCATCACGGCCGCGATGCCGCCCTGGGCGTAGTTCGTGTTGCTCTCCGCCGACTCCTTCTTGGTGACGACGCAAACGGTCCCGTGCTCGGCAGCGCGGAGGGCGAACGAGAGCCCGGCGACGCCGGAGCCGATGACCAGAAAATCGTAGCGGGTGCGCATGCGGCCGGGGTGTTTCCGGGAGGTTAACGCCGTCCCGACCCGTACGGGCGCTCGCCGAGTCAGCCCAGGCTCCACCCGAGGTCGGCCGCTCAGAGCCACGTTCGGCCACTGATGCCTACGTTTGGGTCCCCACCCTCCTCCTCATGTCGCGTCTCGCCCTCCTCGTTCTCCCCCTCGTCGTCGCCGGATGCGCCGGCTCCTCACCGCTGGTCGCCACCGACCTCGCACGCTCTACCTGGGCCGAGCGCTGTCCGGGCAGTACGCCTGACCTCGCCTACCTCCGCCTGGACCCTGACGGCTCCTTCGCGTGGAGCTATTCGGATCCCAATGCGGTCGAGACCGACTCCGGCGATACGTGGTCCGTCGAGGGAACGACGCTCACCATCTCGTGGAACGACGGCTTCGCAGTGACGACCTACGACCTCCGCTCGTTCGACACGGGGCGCCTCCAGGGCTCGTCCACGAAGACGTGCGGCGACACGGCCTCATTCGAGCGGGTCTGACGCGCGGCCTTACTGTGCCCGGCACTGGCCGCCCACCCACACCACTGTGGGCTCGGGCGTCACCGCGCAGTCTGACCCGAGGCCGAACTCGCGGTTGGCCTGCTCGTCCATCCGGGTGATCTCCTCGGCGGTCTGCACGATGGCCGCGGCCTCGCTCGCCTCGGCCGAGTAGACGGCGAAGTCGGTCGGGCCGCCGCACGCCTTGGCGCCGACGGGCACCGTGCGGCAGGCCGAGAGGCCGCTCGCCTCGGCGTCGCCGATGAGCCGGTCGAGGTCCGCCTCGGCGGCCTGGCGGGCCTGCTGGTAGACCTCGAAAGAGCCGAACGTCCCGAGGTCGCGGTCGTCGTCGACGAAGGCATTGCATCCGGCCCCCGCGAGTGCGGCCGAGAGGACGAGGAGGGCTGGGAGGCAGCGCATGGGTGGCGTGAAAGGAACCGACGGCAAGGTTCAGCCGGAGTCCGAGGTGGGGCAAGTCCAGACCGCGCGCCCTCCTACTCGTCGGCGACGCACCGGCCCTCACGGAGCGCGACCGGCGGGGGCGTGTAGGCCATGCACGTCGAGGCCCACTCGAACTGGGCGTTCGCGGCGCGGTCGAGCGCCACGAGGCGGGCCGCCAGCCGCTCGACCTCGCGCGCGTTCTCGTCCTCGGAGTAGACGACGAAGCTGGTGGGGCCGCCGCACGCCTGCTCGCTCGTCGGCGCGACGCGGCACGATGCCACCGCAGCCGCCGACGCGGTCCCCACCGCCGCGTCCAGGTCCGCGGCCGTGGCCTCGCGCTGAGCGCGGTAGTCGGCCTCGTCCTCGAACTCGATCGCGGCCGGGTCCGGCCCCGCCTGCCCCGGCAGCGGATCGGCGATGGGGCTGCACGCGGCCAGCAGGAACACCGTCAGCAGGACGAAAGCGGAGGCGGAGTGGCGCATCGGGGAGGTGGAGTCGGACCCCGTCTACTCTCCCACCTCCCGGCCCGTTTCCTGCAGCAGGTACGCCGTGATGAACGTGTCGATGTCGCCGTCCATGACGGCCTGCACGTCGCCCACCTTGACCTCGGTGCGGTGGTCGTTGACGAGCGTGTACGGCTGGAAGACGTACGAGCGGATCTGCGAGCCCCACTCGATCTTTTTCTTGCCCGCCTCCTCGGCGTCCTTGGCCGCCTCCCGGATGGCCTGCTCCAGCGCGTAGATGCGCGACTTGAGCATCTGCATGGCCCGGTCGCGGTTCTGGAGCTGCGAGCGCTGCTCCGTCGATTCCGCCGTCACCCGTTCCTCCTGCCCGTTCGAAAGCGTGCCCGTCCAGATGTAGCGCGCGCCCGTCTCGACCTTGTTGACGTTCTGCCCGCCCTTGCCGCCCGAGCGGAACGTCTGCAGTTCCAGGTCGGCCGGGTTGAGGTCGATCTCGATGGCGTCGTCGATCTCCGGGTAGACGAACACCGACGCGAACGAGGTCTGTCGCTTGTCCGCCGACCCGAACGGGCTGATGCGGACGAGGCGGTGGACGCCGCTCTCGGCGCGGAGGTAGCCGTACGCCCAGCGGCCGTCCACGCGGAGCGAGGCGCTCTTGATGCCCGCCTCCTCGCCCTCCTGGTACTCCAGCAGCGTCGGGCTGTAGCCGTGGCGCTCGGCGTAGCGGGTGTACATGCGCAGGAGCATGTCGGCCCAGTCCTGCGCGTCGGTGCCACCCGCGCCCGAGTTGATGGTCAGGATGGCCGTGCGGTGGTCGTCGGGCCCGGCGAGCATGCCGCGCAGTTCGAGCGCGTCGAGGGCCTTGGTGAGCGCCCGCTCCGCCTCGGCGACCATCTCGGCGGTGTCCTCGCCATCCTCGTCGCCGATCTCGCGGTAGACCTCCAGGTCGTCGCGGAGGGCCAGCACGCGGTCGAACGCCTCGACCCAGTCGGTTTCGGCGGAGATCTCCTGCTCGGTGGCGGCGGCGGCCTCGGGGTCGTCCCAGTAGCCGGGCTCCAGGCGCTTGGCCTGGAGGCCCGCCAGCTGCTGGCGGCGGCCGTCGATGTCGAGGTAGCGGCCGAGGGTGTCGACGCGGTCGGAGAGGTCTGCCATGGCGGGATCGGGGGGTCCGGAAAGTACCGCCTCGCCCGAGGGCCGCGCGCTACAGGCGGACCCCGAGGTAGACGCGGATCGGTCCGCCGAACCGCAACCTCGTGCGCTGCTCGCCTTCGGGAAGGTCGACGATGACGTTCCCGTTTACGTCCGCACCGCGCGTCCGCTCCACGTTGAGCCCCAACGACGTCACTGAGCCCAGGTAGAGCGGACCGACCGTCCGCAGTTCGACACGCGTCAGGACTCCCAGCCCGAGCGCGTCGATCTGGCGCCCGTCCTCGTCCACGACAGGGGTCGAGAACTCGGGGTCCGCGTGCCCGACGAGGAGGTCGTCGGTCTGCCGCCGGGCGAAGGCCTGGAGGCCCGTCGCGTAGAACACCCGCTCCGGCGCGATCATCCCGCCGGTCTCGACGCTGAGCGAGACCGTCCGGGCGTCCCGCCCGCCGTCGATCGTCTCGCCGTACAACCCGATCGGGGCGTCGGATGTGAACGGCTGGCGGTCCAACGCGACCCCGACGGAGAGCCCGTCGGAGACCCAGTAGCGCGCCTCGGCGCTGAAGTCGAGGAGGCCCCCACTCAGCGCGAGCGCGACATCGCCGGTAACCGTGTCGTACGGACTGGACGGCGGAGCATCGGGCGTCTGCGCGTCGACGCCCCCCGCGACGAGGAGAGCAAGGAGACAGAGGCGAAGTGTCGAAGCCATGGTCGGAGGAGAAGGCCGTCCAAAGTATAGAGCATAATGCGCTCGATGTTCAGCATATATCCCCGGAGGTGGCCCGCGCGGCCGAGCGAAAGGTCCACTGCGATGCAGAAGGAGACCGTCGAGACCTGGGCGAGTGCCCCCACTGCCGACGGCGGGATCGCCGTCCGCAGCGGTCCGAGGTCGTTCAGGAACGTCAGACACATCCTTCACACACCCTGACAGCGGAGATGACAGCCTGGAGGCGCCACCTTCGACCTCCCCTCTCCCCCGCGCTCCATGACGACCACCCCGCCGGCGCCCCTCGTCGGCCGGACCGCCGTCCCCCGTCCCCTCTTCCAAGACCCGTGCCCGGCGGGTTTCCCTTCGCCCGCCTCGGACTACGTCGAGCGCGCGCTCGACCTCAACGAGCTGGTCATCTCCGACCCTGCGGCGACCTACTACGTCCGCGCCGAGGGCCGGAGCGAGATGCGAGCGGGCGTCTGGTCGGGCGACCTGCTCGTCATCAACGCCGCGCTGATACCTGCCCACGGCGACCTCGTGGTGGCGTTCGTCGACGGCGAGCACACCGTGAAGCGCTTCTGCCGCGACCGGACGGGCGTCTACCTCGCCCCGGACCCACTCCCCGAGGAGGCGCACCGCTACGCCGAGATCCGCTTTTCGGACGGCCAGGAGTTGCTCATCACCGGCGTCGTGACGCACGTCATCCGTACCCTCCGGCGCCAGCCATGACCGAGCGCCGCCGCCTGATCGCGTTCGTCGACTGCTCGGCGTTCTACTGCTCCTGCGAGCAGCTCTTCCGCCCGGACCTCCGGGGGAGGCCGGTCGTGGTGCTGTCCAACAACGACGGCTGCGTGATCGCTCGGACGGAGGAGGCCAAGGCACTGGGCGTCCCGATGGGCGCGCCGTTCTACAAGATCCGCGGGCAGCTCCGACGCGACGGCGTGGCGGTCTTCAGCTCCAACTATGCGCTCTACCACGACCTCTCGTCGCGCGTAGAGCAGGTGCTCGGCCGGTTCTCGCCGGATGTCGAGAAGTACTCCATCGACGAGGCCTTCCTCGGCCTCAACGCCGACCCCGGCCGCCCCGAGGCGGAACGGGAGCGTCTGGAGGGTCTCGCCCGCGACATCCGCGCCGCGGTCTGGGCGGCGACCCGCATCCCGGTTCGCGTGTCCATCGCCGAGACGAAAACGCTCGCCAAGGTCGGCGCCGAGCACGCGCGCACCCTCGCCCACCCGACCGTCTGCCTCTGGGGCCACCCGGACCGCCACGGCATCCTGGCCCGGCTGCCGGTCGGCGAGGTGTGGGGCGTCGGGCCGCGGTGGGCGAAGCGGCTCGTCGGCGACGGCGCGGTGACCGCGGCCGGGCTGGCGGCCCTGCCCGACGACCACCTCCGCCGTCACTACAACGTGGTCCTCCTGCGGACGGCGATGGAGTTGCGCGGCGTCTCGTGCATCCCGCTCGACCGCTGCCCCCCGCCCCGGCGGACGCTGATCCGCAGCCGGATGTTCGGGACCGCGCTCACCGACCCCGCCCTGATCGGCCGCGCGGTCGGGCTCCACGCCTCCACGGCCGCAGCCCAGCTTCGCGCCCAGTCGCTGGCCGCGCAGGTGGTCGAGGTGTTCGTGACGACGGGCCGCTACGGGGCGCCGGTCCACCACGGCCGGGCGATGATCGAACTGGCGACGCCGACCAACGACACGTTCGCGCTCGTCGGCGCGGCACGGTCCCTGGTGGCGTCGTGCGTCCGCACGGCCCCGAATGGCGACCCGTACCGTTACAAGAAAGCGGGCGTGATGCTGTCCGCGCTGAGCCCCGCCGGGCAGGCCCAGGCTGACCTGTTCCGCACGCCCGTTCGCGAGCGGCCCGCGCTGATGGAGGCCATCGACGGCATCACACACCGGTTCGGGGCGGGCGCGGTGGCCATCGCCGCGCAGGGGACGCCCGACGAGTTGCGGGCCGTGCTCGCAGGCGTGCCGGGCGCCGCGTGGGGCATGAAGCGCGAGCACCTCTCCCCGCGCTACACGTCGCGCTGGGCCGAGATCCCGCCCGCCTCGGTCACGCTGCGGGCCCGGTGACACCCGACGCGCCGGTGCGCCGGGCGGCCTCCGCTCAGCCGCCGCGCGAGAACAGCAGCCGGAGGCTCGCCCCGTACGAGAGGTCGTAGCGCAGCGTGCCCTGACTGGTCCGGAAGCCGGAGTCGTCGGCCACCGAGACGGTCGGCTCGATGATGAGCGGCGCGGCCCGCGTGGGCACCACGATGCCCAGCGCGAGGCCGAGGCCGACGGTTCCGTCCGCGTCCGTCCGCCCGTCCAGTTCGGAGAGCATGGCGACCGACGCCTGGGGTACGAGTGTCACGCCCCCGGCCTCGACGCGGCCCGCCACACTCGCGCCGAGCACCACGCTCGTGCCATCGGCGTAGGCCGCGCGGACGTGACTGAGCCCGGCCGTCAGCCCCAGCCAGGCGGCCGGGCCAGCGAGCGGGTAGACGGTGCCCGTGCCCGTCGCGCTCCACCCGTCGAGGTAGCTGGCGCTCGGCCGGACGTAGGCCACCGTCGCCGCCAGATCCACCCGGGGCGCCACGGTCCCGACCACATCGACGCCGAGAGAGGTGACGTCCACCTTGGTGGTGTGGAGCCCCGAGGCCCCGACAGTCGCGCCCGTCTGGCCGGACCCGTGGTACGGAGCCTGGGCGAGGACAGGCACGGAGGATCCGAGCAGGAGCAGAAGAGCGAGCAGGCGAATCACGGGCACACGAGAGATCGGCCGCACAACCTACGCGACGCGCCACACGGCGAGACGGCCCGGCGCGTCCACGAGGCGGGCCCTCCCGGGCGGGCTACCCCTCCGCCCGCACCCGGTCCGCGAATCGCGTGATCCGGCGGACGGCCTCCTTCACCTTGTCGAGCGACGTTGCGTACGAGCACCGGAGGTAGCCCTCGCCGCTGGGCCCGAACGCCGAGCCCGGCACGCAGGCGACGTGCTCCTCCTGGAGCAGCCGCTGTGCGAAGTCCTCCGACGACAGGCCCGTCGACGTGATGTCGGGGAACGCGTAGAAGGCGCCCTCCGGCTCGAAGGTCGGCAGTCCGGCCGCGTTCAGACCGTCCACGATGACGCGGCGGCGCGCGTCGTAGGCCTGCCGCATGGTCTCGACGTCGTCCTGCGCCTCGCGGATGCCCGCCAGCGCGCCCACCTGCGACATCGTCGGGGCCGACATCACGACGTACTGGTGGGCCTTGTACATCTGGTCCATGATCGGCTTTGGGGCGCACGCGTAGCCGATGCGCCAGCCCGTCATAGCGTAGCCCTTCGAGAACCCGCCGAGCAGGATCGTCCGCTCGTAAAGGCCCGGCAGCGTGGGCACCGAGACGTGGCCGCGGTCGTGGGCCTCGCCGTAGACCAGGCGGTCGTAGATCTCGTCCGACAGCACGAACAGGTCGTGCTCCACCACCACCTCGGCGATCGCCTCGAGGGTGTCGCGGCGGAGGACGGCGCCCGTCGGGTTGTTGGGGTACCCGAGGAAGAGCATCTTCGTCTTGTCCGTGATCCGGGAGCGGATGTCCTCGGCGGTGACCTGGAAGTCGTTCTCGGCGCGCGTCGGCACCCACACCACCTTGCCGCCGCAGAACTCGGCCGTCGGGCCGTAGCTCACGAAGCAGGGCTCCGGGATCAGGATCTCGTCGCCGGGGTCGACCACGGCCAGCATCGCGATCATCATGGCCTCGGAGGCGCCGATGGTGGCGATGATCTCGTTCTTGGGCTCGTAGCTCAGCCCGTAGAGGCGGTCCATCTCGCCCGCGATGGCGACCCGGAGGTCGGCCAGGCCGAGGTTGGCGGTGTAGCCGGTCATGCCCGCGTCGAGCGACGCCTTGGCCGCGTCGATGATGGGCTGCGGCGAGACGAAGTCGGGCTCGCCGATGCCGAGCGAGATCACGTCGTCCATGGTGGCGGCGATCTCGAAGAAGCGCCGGATGCCGGACGGCGGAACGCTGCGGATGCGCTCGGAAAGACGGCCTGCGAGGCGGGCGGACGTGTCGATGGTGGGGGTCTCCATGGGGGCGGTCGGGCTCGGGATGGCCGGAAGCTACCCCGCCCGCGACCTGCGAGGCGGCGGCCCGAGACGGATGTGGAAGACGTGACGAGGGACCACACCGGACCCCGCCGAGTTGACCGCCTTCCGCTGCTTCCGCCGTTCCTCGTGACCGTCACGCTCCCGTCCACCCGCCGGCTCCTCTGGGCCGCAGCCTGGCTGATCCCGCTGGGCGTGCTGCTGAACGTGGGCGTGACGCTGCTCACGACGGACTTCCGCTACCTCCGGGAGGTCGGGAGCGTCTCGCCGCTGGCGGTGGGCGCCACCGTGGCGCTGGCGCTCCTGCCGTGGGCGACCCAGAGCCTCCGGATCGGCATCTGGACGCACTTCGTGGGCCACCCGGTCGGCTTTCGGTCCGGACTGCGGGTGGCAGCGGGCGGGGTGCTGGGCTCGGCGGTCACGCCGACGGCCGTCGGCGGGGGAACCATCCGCTGGGCGCTCGCGACACGCTACGGGCTGCCTCCAGGCAAGGCGGCCTCCCTGCTGGCCGTCGAAGCGGTCGAGGACCTCCTGTTCTTCGCCGTCGCGCTCCCGGCGGCCCTCCTGCTTTCCCAGGCGGACGAGGCGTCGGCCATCCGGCGGCTCGCGACCTCGCCCGCCCAGGCGCTCGACGACCCCGTGTGGGTCGGCCTCGGCGTCACCGCCGCCGGGCTCCTGCTCGTCGGCACGGCCGCACGGCTGGCGGTGCGCGGCCAGTTCGGCGCGACCTGGCGGCGGCGGACCGTCCGCGGAGCCGCGCGGCTCCGGGCCTCGCTCCGCTCCGTGACGACGGACATCCGCTACGTGCTCGGCCTCGTCGCCCGACACGGCAAGCGCCGGTTCGCGCTCTCCCTCTCGCTGACGGCCGTCCAGTGGATCGCACGCTACTCGCTGGCCACGCTCGTGATCGCGCTGCTGGGCGGCCCGCTTCGGCCGTACCTGTTCTGGGTGCTGTCGTGGGCCACCTACGCCGTTTCGTCGGCCGTGCCGACGCCGGGCGCGGCGGGCGCTGCCGAGGCCACGTTCTACGTGCTCCACGCCCCGTTCGTGGACGCCCAGCGGCTGGTGGTGGCGACTGCGGCATGGCGACTGCTCATGTTCTACGTGCCCGCGCTGGTCGCGGTGGTGGCGTTCCCGGCGCTCGGGGCGGTCGAACGCCGGAAGGCGCCCGTCACGCCGTAGCGCGCCCGGCTCACTTCGCGGCATCCTCCCGAGGCGGGGCGAACCGGGGTGGAAGCCGCCTCGCCGTCCGGGCGCTGCCGACGGTGAACGTGGTCACGGCGTCGGTCTGGCCGGTCGAGACGCTGCCCGTGAACGTCTGCGTCCGCCCCGCGACGACGGTCGTGACGCGCCACGCCGAAGGGCTGGCACCGGCGTAGTGATCGACCTGGACGGTGTAGGTGCCTGCGGGCGCCCCGTTGGTCGGCCAGAAGATGTTCTCCGGCCCGAACCCGCTCGTGTCGTCCACGTCGAGCTGGCCGCCGGACGCCGAGGTGCGGTTGCCGTAGTAGATGCGCTCGCCTGCCGGGTCGGTGACCCAGAGGTCGAGGTCGGCGGTCGTGTTCCAGGTGAGCGAGACCTGCACGTCGCCGCCGCCCCCTGCGAGGAGGGCGCGGGCGTCGTCGATGAGCTGCTGCACCTGCGCCTCGGTGAGCGCGTTGCGGGAGAGGGCGCCGCTGGCGAGCCCGAGCGCGGCCTCGACGCACGCGACCGGGTTGGCGCCCGCGCACTCGCCGATGGCGCCCGCCGCGCCGACTGCGTTGAAGAACGCGTTCGTGCCCTCCAGTTCGGCACTGGCCGTCCCGTGACGGTTGCGGTACTCGGTGAGCACGCCGACGACGGCGCCCGCGCACCCCAGCGCCCCGCCCCCCGCGACGGTGGCTCCAATGGGCCCCGTCACCGGGATCGACCCGAGCCCGACGACGACCGTGATCGTGCACCCGACGATCCCGACGCCCAGCCCCGCCGCGTTGGCCACCTCCCCCACCGACGGCGGGGCCTGCCCAGCCCGGCGCGCCTCGGCGAAGGCGCGGACCCGCCGCGCAGCGTCCGCATCGACGGTCACGTCCCGGACGACCGTGCTTTCGCCGGACGGCATGATCACGACCACGTCGGCGAGGTCGGACCGGACGTTGGCGTACACGAGCACCACCTCGCCGACCGTCGCCGTCGTGGGCATCCCGTCGGCGCCGAGGGTGACGACCAGTTCCAGGCCCGCGCGGTCGCGCAGGGCGACCCGGTGGAGGCGGTCGGCGGCGTCCAGTTCCACCGCCATTGTCTCGCCGGACTGATGGGTGAACACGTAGGGCCGGTCGGGGTCGTCCGTGGGCGCGGCGGCGAGGCCCATGAACGAGCCCTCCACCGGTTCCTCCTCGGGCTCGCCGCCTCCCACGAGGTCGCACCCGGCGACGAGAACGGCCAGCAGGACGAGGAGCGGGAGAGCACGCATGGGACGACGAGGAGTACCGTCCGCAGCGTAGGGCATCCGCCCCTCCGCTCGCCTCCCGAAGGTTCGGGATCTCCCGTCCGCATCGGAACCGGAACCGGGGAACCGACGCCGGAACCGGGGAACCAGATGTCGGAACCTGCCCTCAGACGATCCGCTCGCGGAGCGCCTTCGCGACCGCCCCGCCACGCGACCGCACCTGCAGCTTCGCGTACACGTGCCGCACGTGCGTGTCGACGGTGTGGTAGCTGACGCCCATCCGCGCGGCGACCTCCTTCATCGTCAGCCCGGCGACGAGCAGTTCGAGCGTGTCGTGCTCGCGCGGCGTCAGGCCGTAGTCGGGGCCGGGGGACGCGAGCCGAGCCAGCAGCGTCAGCACGCGCCCGGCGATGAAGCCGTTGATGGGCGCCGCGCCCGCCTGCACCTGGCGGACCGCCTCGATGATGCGGTCGGGCGAGGTCGGCTTGAGGAGATAGCCCGAGGCACCCGCGCAGATGGCCGCGACCACGTTCTCATCCTCCTCGTGCACGGTCAGAATGACGACCCGCGCCGTCGGCACGCGCTCGCGGAACCGTCGCGCGCCCTCGATTCCGTCGATCCCCGGCAGGCCGATGTCCATCAGCACGATGTCCGGCCGGTGCCCGATGTCCAGCGCCTCCTCGGCGGCTTCGACCCGGTCTACGGCCACGGGGCACGCGAGCCCGTCGGCGGCGTCGAGGACGGCTTCCAGACCACCGCGAAGGAGCGCATTGTCTTCCACGAGCCAGACCTGGATCTCTCGGGGCGGGCGGCTCATGGGGCGGGAGGGCGTTCGGCCCACGGTACGGCCCACCGCCGCTGCCGCGCCTCCCGATTCCTCGCGAGGTCGACGGCGAGCGCCACGCGGGTGCCCTCGCCCGGCGCGCTGACCACGTCGAGCGTACCCCCGAGGCGAGCGGCGCGGGCGCGGAGGCTGCCCAGCCCATGCCCCTCGCGGACCACCGCTGGGTCGAAGCCGAGGCCGTCGTCGGCGACAGCCAGCGTGAGGCGGGTCCCCTCCCGGCGAAGAGTAACGGCAACACGGCCCGCCCCGGCATGGCGGATGACGTTGTGGAGGGCCTCCTTGAGGATGAGCATCAGCTCGCGACGGACCGCCATGGGAAGCGGCCCGCCTGGAGCGCCGAGGTCGATGTCGAGCGTGTGGGCATGGCCCTCCAGAAGCCGCTGCGCCACGACCCGGACGCGCCGTCCGAACGCCTCTACGGAGTCGTGCGCCGGGTCGACGGCCCACACGATGTCGCGGAGGGCATCGACCATGGACGTGGCCGCGTCGCGCACGTCGGCGAGGCGCTGGCGGTCGGCGGGCGCGAGGCCGGGGCGGCGGCCCAGCAGGTCTGTGGCGAGCGCGATGCCCGAGAGGTCGCTCGAGAGGTCGTCGTGGAGATCGCCCGCGATGCGGAGGCGCAGGCGCTCGACGGCCAGCAACTGTCCCACACGGACGCGGTAGGCGACGACGCCCAGCCCGAGCAACGCCAGCAGCGCCAGCGCGCGGAACCACCCCGTCTCCCACACGCGCGGCGTCACGCGGACGGGCAAAACGGCCTCGTGCTCGGACGCCACGCCGTCGGGCGTCACGGCCCGCACGCGGAGCGTGTAGTCGCCCGGCGGGAGCGCCGTGTAGCGGGCCTGCCGCTGCGTGCCCGCCTCCACCCACCCGTCGTCCAGCCCGTCGAGGCGGTAGCGGTAGCGAGTCGCAGCAGGGTCGGCGAACCTGAGGGCCGAGAAGGTGACCGTGAGCGTCCGCTCGGCGGGACCGAGCACGAGCCGGTCGAGCGCTCGCGTGTCGACGGCCCGCGAGCCTGCGCGCGAGGCCACCTCGGCACCGACGAGCACGACCGTCGGGGCCCGCTCGTCGGCACGGATCGCATCGGGGTCGAAGGCCACGACTCCCTCGGCCCCGCCGAGCCAGATCCGCCCATCGCGCGTCCGCAGGCGAGCCGCACGGTTGAACTCCATCATCCCGATGCCGTCGGCGAGGTCGTAGGCAGCCACGTCTCCGGTGGCGGGGTCGAAGCGGGCGAGGCCGCGGCTGGTGCCGAGCCAGAGCCGGTTCCGGGCGTCGGGCTGGATGCTGTAGACGACCGTGCCCGGCAGTCCGTCGGCGGTGGTGAGGTGGCGGAGAATGCGGTCCGCCCGGGCATGGTAGAGGCCCGAGGCGGTCGCGACCCAGACGCCGCCGTCGCCGTCGGGGTGGAGGTCGTAGGTGGCTTCGCCCGTGAGCCGCCCATCGCCATCGTCCGCCAGGGGAACGGGCAGGAACCGGCCTGCGGCGAGGTCGAAGCGGTCGAGGCCGCCCCACGGCTGCCCCAGCCAGAGGTGGCCTCCGTCGGCACGGACGGTGTTGACCACGTCACGGCTCGGCCCCCGGCCGTCGCCGGTCATGGGGAACGAGGTCACGACGCCCGTGGCCGGGTCGACGCGGACGAGCCCCCCGAAGGACGACACCCAGATGCGGCCGTCGGCGTCCTCGGCGAGGCTCGTCGCGACAGAACCGCCCAGCGCCTCGGCCACGCCGGGGACGACTCGGGCTCGCCCCGTCTGAGTGTCGACCTGGGCGAGTCCGCTCCCGCCGCCGGCCCAGAGCCGCCCGCGCGAGTCGACCAGCAGCGCCCAGAGGCTCCACAGGACCGGACCCCGCGGGCCGCCCACGCCGAACCGCTGGACGCGGCCGGTGACCGGGTCCAGCCGGTCGAGGCCGCCGTCGAACGAGCCCACCCAGATGCGGCCCTCGGCGTCCTCGGCCAGCGCCGAAACGGCGGGCGTGGAGAGCGACGCCGGGTCGCGCGGCCGGTGGCCGAACGTCCGGAACGGCTTCTGCGCCGGGTCCCAGCGGTAGACGCCGCCGTAGGTCCCCACCCAGACCGCGCCCGTCCGGTCCTCGGCGACGGCACGGACGTAGTTGTGGATCCAGTCGGGCCGCTCGGGGTCGACCAGCGCGTCCACACACCCCGCCTCGGCGCAGCGCCGGACCCCCGAGCCGACGCCGCCGATCCACATCTCGCCGTCGCCCAGCGCTTCCACGACGCGAGTCGTGTAGTCGGCTCCTCCATCGACGCGGTCGCCGTCGAAGGCGGCGGGCCCCTCGCCGGTGATCCACGGGCGGCCCTCGCCGTCGAGGTCCAGCGCCAGCGGCGTGCCGTAGGCGGTCTCCACGCGCCACCGTCCCGAGACGCGGCGGCGGCGGACATCCACCTGGACGAGCGAGCGGGACTGCTCGGGCGCGTCGCCGCCCAGCACCCAGAGCGTGTCGGCGCGGAGCGCCAGCCCGTGCGCGACGCCGTCGAGCGCGCGGACGAACCGGCCCGCAGTCTCGTCGAGGCGGAGCAACCCGCCAGCGGAGGCCGCCCACAGCGTCCCGTGCCGGTCGCGGACGATCTCGAACACGCTCCGGTCGCCCGTCGCCCGGTCGGCGGGGACGGCGAACCGCTCGAAGCCCGGCGCCCGCGCCCGGCGCCGCGCCACTCCGTTCTGCGTCCCGATCCACAGGGTCCCGTCGGCGTCCTCGAACAGGGACCGGACGAGGTTGTGCGGCAGCGATGTCGGGTCGGCCGGGTCGTGGCGGTGCGTGACGAACGCGTAGCCATCGTAGCGGTCGAGCCCGTCGAGGGTGCCGAACCACAGGAACCCCTCGCGGTCCTGGTGGATGGCGTAGACCGAGTTGTGAGCCAGCCCGTCGCCCACGTGGAGGCGCGTCCAGCCCTCGGGCGCCTGCGCGACGGCAGACCCGGCCAGCAGAGAGAGGAGCAGGAGGGCGCGGAGCACGCGAAGGGGGAGACCTGCCGCAAAGTATCGCGGCGCTCAACACGCACAAGCACAACCGCTTGCGCGGCATCCCGAGGACTCGGGAGGCGACGCGCCGCCACGCTGTCTTGATTCCGGCATGCGGTGTCCCTCCCCCCTGCCCCGCCTCGGTGCTCTCCTGCTCGCCCTCGCCCTGGTCGGCTGCGACCCGGCCGCGCCGGACGCGACAGTCTCGACGGTCACGCTGCGCAACGAGAACGCCGCGACCGCCCACATCCTGGCCGAGGGCGAGTCCGCGTCGGCATCGACCGAACTGACGAGCGGCACCACACGGCGGGTCGAGGTGGCGCCCGGCGCGCGGGACGAGCAGCGGGCCTTCCGCCTCGTCCGCGACGGCGCCGGGGTGGACGCGATCGACTGCACCATTCTCCAGGGCATCGGCCCTGCCACCGAAGTCCGCTTCACGGCCGAGGGCGGGCTCGTCTGCCTCCGCTGGTAACTCCCTCCCTCCATGCCCCGACTCCTCCTGCTGGCCTCCGCCCTCCTCTTGCCGATGATCGCCGGGTGCGACGGCGCCGCCGACGAACTCGTCCGCGTCGAGGTGAGCCTGTTCAACGACTCGCTCACTCCGACCCACATCTTCTACGAGACCGAAGACTTCGCGCCGTCGAACCAGGTCGCGCCGCTGGGGGGGCGGGTCATCCAGATCGACATCCTGGCCAACGAGGGGACCCCGCAGATCTTCCGCGCCGGCCGCAACGGGACGGTGCTCCAGACGGTCTCGTGCCGCCCCAGTGCGGCGTCGTCCATGGATACGTACCAGGTCGTGTTCGGGGCGGACGGCACGCTCCGGTGTGTGGGGTGGTGACGCCTCCGACCGCTCGATGCCCTCTCGTTCACGCCCCCCCATGCACCGTTTCCCCATCGCCGGCCTCCTTCTCCTGGCCGCACTCCCGCTGGGCTGCGACCTCTTCAGCTCGTCGGACTTCGCGGTCAATCTGGTCAACCAGGACTCGCAGGCCATCCACATCCTGGCGCCTGGCGACGCGTTTTCCCCAGACAACCGCCTCGACCCGGGCGCCAACCGGTTCGCCAACTTCCCGAACGCCACCGGCGCGGAACCGAAGACGTTCCGCGCGGGCGCGAATGGCATGGTGTTCCAGACGGTGACCTGCATGCCCAGCGCCGACAGGGCGCCGTCGAACGCCAACGTGGTGTATCGAGCGTCTGGGCTCCTCGTCTGTGAGGACTGGTAGGGACGGCACCCCGCCCGCCTCGGCGACGCACCGGCCGAGGTGGGCACGCCGCGAGGATGGGAGCGCTTCCGGAATCGCCGCTCGGAGCGCGGACTTGACCGAAGCGCCACACGCGGCTCTCTACCTTGCGGTCCCCCAACCCGAGACCGCTCGATGCCCGAGACCTTCCAGAACTACATCAACGGCCAGTGGGTCGACGCCGCCTCCGGCGCCACCTTCGAGAGCCGCAACCCGGCCCGCCAGTCCGACCTGATCGGCCACTTCCCGGACTCGTCCGCCGACGACGTGGCCGCGGCCGTCGACGCCGCCAAGGCCGCCTTCGACTCGTGGCGCAAGATGCCCGCCCCCAAGCGCGGCGAGATCCTCAAGCGCGTCGGCGACATCATGACGGAGCGCAAGAGCGCGATCGCGCGGGCGATGACGCGCGAGATGGGCAAGCCCTTCTTCGAGACCAAGGGCGACGTGCAGGAGGCCATCGACACGGCCTACTACGCCATGACGATGGGCCGCCAGCTCTTCGGCCACACGGTCCCGTCGGAGATGAACGACAAGTTCAACATGACGGTCCGCCGCCCGATCGGCGTGTGCGGCCTGATCACGGCCTGGAACTTCCCGGTCGCCGTGCCGACGTGGAAGATGTTCCCCGCCATCCTGAGCGGCAACACGGTCGTGTTCAAGCCGAGCGAGGACGCGCCCCACTCCGGGATGCTGCTCGTCCAGGTGATGCACGACGCAGGCGTGCCCCCGGGCGTCGTCAACTTGGTGCAGGGCGCGGGCGTGACGGGCCAGGCCATCGTGGACCATCCCGACGTGCAGGCGATCTCGTTCACGGGCTCCTCGGAGACCGGCGCGGCCATCGCCTCGAAGGCGGCCGAGCGCCACGCGCGCGTCTCGCTGGAGATGGGCGGCAAGAACCCGGCGATCGTGATGGAGGACGCCGACATCGACCTCGCCATGGAGGGCCTCGTCTGGGGCGCCTTCGGCACGACCGGTCAGCGTTGCACGGCGACCTCGCGCCTGATCGTCCACGAGGACGTGCACGACGAGCTGGTCCGCCGCATCGTCGAGGCGGGCGAGAACCTGACGCTCGGCTACGGCAACGACGACGATACCGAGATGGGGCCGCTCATCAACCAGAAGGCGCTCGACAAGGTGACCGGCTACATGGACGTCGCCCGCGAGGACGGCGCCACCATCGCGACCGGCGGCGAGCGCGCCACGGGCGAGGGACTCGACGACGGCTTCTTCTTCAAGCCGACGGTCCTGACCGGCGTGACCCGCGACATGCGGGTCGCCCGCGAGGAGATCTTCGGGCCGGTCCTGTCGGTCATCAAGATCAAGGACTTCGACGAGGCCATCGACATCGCCAACGACGTGATCTACGGGTTGTCGTCGGCGCTCTACACGGCCGACATCAGCCGCGCCTTCCGGGCGCTCCGCGATATCGACGCGGGCATCACGTACATCAACGGGCCAACCATCGGCGCGGAGGCGCACATGAGCTTCGGCGGCGTCAAGGCGACCGGCAACGGCCACCGCGAGGGCGGCTGGGAGGTCTACGACTTCTACACCGAGACCAAGACCTGCTACATCGACTTCTCGGGTGGGCTCCAGCGCGCCCAGATCGACAACTACGACGACTAGGCTTCGGCCCGGCCCCGTCTCTCCTCGCCCGCCTCGGTGACCGTGCCGAGGCGGGCGGGGTCGTGTTCGGCCGGGGCCGTCAGATCTCCTCCCAGTACGGCTCGCCGCGCAGCTCGGCCGGGGCATCGGGGAGCCGGTCCTCGACGGGGTCGTGGCGCGGGTGGCTCTTGCCCCGCACGTACAGCACGAACCGGCGCTTCCGGGGCTCCCGGCGGACTCCGCGCAGAGACCAGCCCTCCTGCCGGAGCAGGTCCTGGTACAGCGCGATGGAGGGCTCGATGGCCTTCCGGTGGACGCCGTCCACGACGAGCCGGTAGTACGTGCCCCGCTCGAGTCCCCAGATCAGCACCCAGCCGACGAGCGTAGCGACGATGGCCATCGGGTAGCGGCCCAGCCCGCACGCGACACCCACGAGCGTCGCCAGGATGACGTGGCCCGTGGCGTGCGCCGCCCCCACGTCCGTCCGGAACCGGAGCAGCCCCCCGATTCCGAACACCACGAGCGCCATCGCCGGACTGAGCACGACGATGGCCGAGACCATCGTGCCGACAACGGCATAGAGCAGGACCGTCTTGGGGTACTCCACCTCCTCCGTGCTCAACGCGCTGCCGTGCCGCCGGGGGTGAAACGCGATGGCCGACGAGAGCAACAAGGCCAGCGCGAGGTCGGCGCAGATCTGGAGGACCACCCGGAGCTCCAGAACCCGGTCCCATCCCCGCACGAACGAGGGGTCGTCCTCGGCGATCCCGTCCGACAGCAGGTCGCCGAGCCCACCGGCCGTGGCCTGGGCGATCTGAAGAACGAGGGCGGGGCCATCTTGAATCAGGTCGAGGAAAGGCATGGCGATCTCTACGCGGGGGGAAGGCAGAGAGGATAGCCAGCCCATCGGCCCGTCAGGGCGCTCTTCCAGAGGGACGTGCAGACGAAACCGACCGGGAGTGGCCCGCCGAACGCCGCGACCTCGGCCGCGCAGTCTCCGCCTCGGCGCGAGCACCGAGGCAGACGGGACCGGGCGCCGGCGGCCCTCCCTCGAACCGACGGGTTCGGACTGGTAAGATCACACCAGGGCGCCGCGGAGATGCAGAGCGAGGTTGACCGCGCCTCCTCTCCCCCGCCATGCTCCGATCCCTCCCCCTCCTCGGCCTCGCGCTCGTCCTCGGCGGCTGCGTGGTCCTGTTCCACCGGGCCGACGTGGACCCGCTCGCGACCACCGCCCCCCAGCAGGTCACGTCGCCGCTCCGCGTGCACCTGACCGACGGCTCGGTCCTCCTTTTCCCGAACGGCGCCGTGTTCGCGGCCGACAGCGTCACGGGCACGGGCGCAACCATGCTCACCGTCCCCGCCAACGAGACGACGGCCGTCCGCGGCGCCCCGATGGACCGCGTGCTGGGCGCCGAGGTGTACTCCACCGACACCAACGTGGAGTCGAGCGTGGCGGCGACGCTGGGCGCCAGCGCGGTGAGCTACGTCGCCATCGGGGTGGCCGCCGTCGTCATCTTCGGCTCGTGCCCGACGGTCTACGTGGACTCGGATGGGACGCCGACGCTCCAGGCCGAGCTGTTCTCGAACAGCATCGCGCCACTGTTCGAGATGCGCGACCGCGACGTGCTGCCGGACGCCGCGCTCCGCGCCGACGGCACGCTCCGGCTGGAGATCCGCAACGAGGCCCTGGAAACGCACTACCTCGACGACCTCGCCGTCGAGGCCGTCACGCACGCGCCCGGCGAGCGGGCCGTGCCGGGGGAGATCGGCACCGCGCTGGTGCTGGGCCGGGAGCGGGCGCCCCTCGCCGCCACCGACCGGACGGGCCGCGACGTGCTCGCCGCGCTCCGCGACGCCGACGACCGCGCCTACGCCACCCTCGACGCCGTCACCGCGGCCGTCACCGAGGACGACCTCACCGACACGGTCACCCTCACCTTCCCCCGCCCCGACGCCGACTCGGCCGCGGTCGCGCTCCGGTTCCGCAGCAGCCTGCTCACGACGGTGCTCCTCTACGAGCACATGCTGGCCGGGCAGGGCGCGCGCGGCCTCGACTGGATCGGGCAGGACATGGCGTCCATCGGGTCCGTCGCCGAGTTCGGCGACTACTACCTCCGCCGGCTCGGGCTGCGCGTCGAGGTGGAGGAGGACGGCGTCTTCCGCGAGGTCGGGCGCGTGGCCGAGGCGGGGCCCATCGCGTGGGCCGAGCGGGCGGTCGTGATCCCGGTGCCCGACGAGGGCGAGCACGTCCGCGTGCGCCTCCGGTTCGTGGCCGACGGCTGGCGCATCGACCGCGCCACCCTGGCGGAGGTGCGGACGGTGACGCCGGAGCGCGTTCCGCTCGCCGAGGTGACCGCGGACGACGGGGCCGAGATGCCCGCGCTGGCGGCGCAGCTCGCGACGACGGACCTGCGCCACGCCGTCCGCGGCCCCGGCAGCGTCTTCCACGCCGCCTTCCGCCCGACGCCCGCGCCCGACGGGCAGCGCCAGACGTTCTTCGTCTCCTCTCAGGGCCACTACATCGAGTGGATGCGCCCCGACTGGCTCCGCCGGCCCGACCAGGGCCGGTTCGTCCCCAACGACTCGACGATGGTCTCGGCCATCGGCACCTGGCGGCGCCTCCGGGCCGACTACGAGGCGCGCTTCGAGTCGTCCATGCTCCCGGTCCGATGATGCGCTCCCTCCTCTTCCTCACCGTCCTTCTCACCGTGAGCGGCTGCACGTTCGGCCTGCGCGGGAGCGACGTGTACCAGGCGCGCGGCGTCACGCTGGCGCTGGAGATGCGCGGCGCGGGGGTGATCGCGGGCGAGTTGCTCACCGTCGAGTCCGGCGCCTTCGTGATCGACGCCGTCGACGAGGTCGCGCGACCGACCCGCGTCGTCCGCGTGCCGATGACGAGCGTGCTCCGGGGCGTAGTCCTCGGCGGGACGCCCTCGCCGGGCGAGATCCGGGACGTGCAGCGCACGCCGCCTGGACTCGAACGCCTGGACCGCCTCTCGGAGAACGGCAACGCCCGCCGCCTCGACCTCCCCCCACTCAGCCGCTTCCCCTACGGCATCCCCGATGCTGCGCTCGACCGGCTCCTCGACGCCCGCGGCCAGACCGAGGTGGCCGGACTCGACCGCGCGCCGACCCGCATGACGCCCCCCCGATGATGCGCCTCCTCCTCCTCGTCCTCGTGCTGGCCGCGCCGGTCGCCGCTCAGCACGCGCATCACGCGCACGCCGCGGCGACGCTCGACTCCGTGCAAGTCGCCTTCCTGGCTGACGCGACGCACGCCCTCGCCGCCTTCGCCGACCCCGCCGACGCGCTGGCGGCAGGCTTCCGCCCGCTCGGCCCCGACATGCCGCACATGGGCCAGCACTGGGTCCACCCCGGCCGGGCCGTCGGGCGCGCGTTCGACGCCGCCGAGCCGTCGATGCTGACCTACCTGCCGGTGGACGGTCGGCAGGTTCTCACCGGTGCCGCCTGGACGATCCCGATCCGAGCGGGCGAGGCGCCCCCGGACTTTCCGTGGCCGGGCGCGTGGCACGCCCACGCCGGGAGGCTAATGGATGAGGCGTTCGGACTCGTCCCCCACGGCGTCCGCGAGGCCGACCGGCCCCGGCTGGCGATGCTGCACGCGTGGACGGGCATCGAGAACCCGGACGGCGTGTTCACGGCCGACAACTGGGCGCTCCCCTTCGCCCGCGCGGGCGTGCCGGTCCCCCACCACGTGACGCCCGAAGCGGGCCGGGCCGTGGCGCTGGCGGCGGGCTACCTGCCCTTCTACCGCGAGGCCGTCGTCCGCGCTGCCGCGCCGCCACCCGATGTTCTCGCGCGAATCGAGGCTGCATTCGCCCATCGCGCGGCGTCTGTCCGCGCCCTGATCGCGGCCGAGCGCGTGCCCGACGTGGAGGCGCTCGCCGCCGAGTGGGCCCGCCTCGGCGCCGAGGTGGAGGCCGTCGCGCCGGACGCGTGGCCGCGGCTGGCGGGGCTGTTCGGCGCGCAGGGCCACACCGGGACGCACGCGATCGCGGAGGGCGACTGAGGGCCGACGTACCTGCCGTCGTGGTCCCGACACCGGAACCATCGCCTGCAAATGCGGGCGTTCGACGCGTGGCGCTCCGGCGGGAAGCACCCCACTCGGCGGCGGCGCCACGTGCGGCCAGATGCTCGGCCGAGCGAGTGTGCTGAGGCGCAGCACGGCAAGCGACTCGGCGTCCTATCCATGATGCTCCTCTTCGAGATATAGGATGAAACCTAGACCAGGGCGCTGACGCGCGCCAGGGCACGTCGGCGCGGCACACGAACGGCGCCCTGTTCCATCACCGCCGCGACCTGATCGACCCGACGGGCCTCCTCCACGGGCGCCGCTGCCCTCCTGACTCCGAGCGAGGCCCGAAGGCTAGTTTGCCTCCCCCTCTTCCCCTGGCCCATGGGACTCTTCTCGTCCGACCCCGCGACCCACTTCCCCCTCGTCACCGGCCGCACGCTCGACGGCGACGATGTCCGCTTCCCGCAGGACCTGCCCGCCGACGCGACGCTGCTGATCGTCTACTTCCAGGACGACCTCGACCCGTTGGCCGACCAGTGGGCCCGCCTCGGCGAACGCATGGCCGAGCCCCTGGACGGTCGCCTGGCGGTCGTCGAGACGCCCGTCGTGGGACGCACGTTCAAGCTGCTCGGCGACCTCGGCACGATGGGCATCCGCGGCCAGGTGGACGACGAGGCGGAGCACGCGCGCACGGTTCCGCTCTACGTCGACACGAAGGTCTTCCGCAAGACGCTCTCGATCAAGACCGGCGACGTGTACGCGTTTCTCCTCGCCCGCGACGGCCGGATCGCGTGGCGCGGCGAGGGCGCCATCGACATGGACGAGATCCACGACCTGGAGGCCGCCGTCGCCGACGTGCTCGCAGCCCCGATCCCAGCGCCCACCGACCACCCGGACCTCGACGCCGAGGCGGACGACGCAGAGCCGGAGGCCGATGCACCGAAGACGGAGGGCGAGGCTCCGGAGGTCGACTCGTCCGGGACGGACGGCGAGGACCCGAGCGCCCCTTGATGTCTGGCGGCGGGCGCCTCAGTACGCCCCCGACCCCTTCATCACCACGCGGACGGTCCGCACCAGGATGACGGCGTCCAGCCACGGCGACCAGTTGCGGACGTAGTACGGGTCCCAGCGCTCCATTCCGAGGTTGCCCGCGTCGCTCCGCCCGGAGACCTGCCACAGCCCCGTGATGCCGGGGCGGACGCGCTCCCGCAGTGCGCGGACGCGCTCGCTCAGTTCCTCGTAGTGGTACGCCGGGAGCGGCCGCGGACCGACGAGGCTCATGTCGCCCATGAGGACGTTCCAGAGCTGAGGCAGTTCGTCGAGGCTCGTCCGGCGGAGGAGGCGGCCGGGGGCGGTGATGCGCGGGTCGCGCTCCAGCTTGAAGTGCTCCTCCCACTCGGCCTTGAGGGCGGGGTCGGCGGCGAGGGCAGCCTGGAGCACGCCCTCGGCGTCGGGCACCATCGTGCGGAGCTTCCAGGCGGGGAAGGTCTCGCCGTCCTCCCCGATGCGCTCCTGCGCGTAGAACGGATTGGCGCGGTCGGACGCCCAGACCCAGAGCGCGAGCAGGCCCACGAGCGGCATCCAGAGCGGCGCCAGCCCGACGACCACGGCGAGGTCGGCGGCCCGCTTCATGAACCGTGGCGCGCGGCGCGTCAGCGTCGACTTGAGCTCCAGGCCGAGGACGCCCGCGATGTCACGCGGCGTGACCCACAGGCTCGGCGCCTCGAACAGGTTGGGGATGATGACGACCGTCTGGTAGCACGACAGCGGCCCTTCGAGGAGCGCGATCTGGTGGTCCGGGTGGTCGTCGGGCAGGGCCAGGAAGGCGACGGCCGCCTCGGGTGCCACGCGCGACGAGTCGCCGACGACCGGGATGGTGTCGAGGTACTCGCCCCACATCGCCTCGTCGTCGCTGAAGACGGCGACCGGCGTGTAGCCGATGCCCCGCTCCTCCTGTAGTTGGCGGACGATCCGCGCGCCCGCCGGGCCCGCTCCGTACACGACGGCCGGGACGCCCCACTGGTCGCTCTTCACGAGCATGCTCTTGATGCTCCACCGGGCCATCGGCACGAACGCGAGCGATAGGATGCCCGCAGCACCCAGCGCGAGGCGGCTCGCCGTCGGGCCGACGCCTGAGTCGGTCGCCAGCCAGAGGCCGACCACGGTGACCGCGAACACGCCCGCGAGCACCCACACGACGCGCCGAAGCTCCTCGACCGCCCCGAGCCCCCAGCCGGGCAGCAGCCCTGCCATCGCGGAGACGGCCAGATACAGCGGCACCACCGCCCACCCGTACCCGACCTCCGACCCGAACTCGCCGACCACCAGTTGCCGCACGAACCCGGCGATCAGCAGCGCGACGGCCAGCGCGAGCGCCTCGCCATAGGCCACCGTGAGTCCGTTGATGACGCGGCGACGGGTGTGGTCTCCGGTGTAGGCACGGGCCAGCTCACGGTACCGCGAGAACGGACGGTCGGGCGTGTGGAGAACGGTTTCCATGGTCAGACGCGAGGGGGTGCGAGCCCCTTCCGCAACCATCGGGCCACGCCTCGACCAGACGCATTTACCACGGGCTCAGCAGATCGAAACGTCACCGCCTGCCCAGCTTAACGGGGCCACCAGGGCGCTGCGGGGGCTCCGGACCAGTCCCCTCGCGCACGCACCCGAGCGAGATCGGCCCCCACCTGAGCGGAAGGAATCACTCGCGTGCCGGGCGCCCCGGCATCGACCGGGTCGACGGGGCCTGCGGGGACGCGGTCGCCCGGGTTCACGAGCCGCGCCGTCCGGTCGCCGCCGACGAGGCGCTGCCACATGGCGAGGTCGTCGCTTCGGAAGTCGGCCTCCAGGTCGGGGACGGGCGCCAGGTAGAAGGTCGACTGGTAGAGGTCGCGGCCGCGGCGGCCGTAGGCGTTGCCCGCGAACCGCGTCGTGCGGACGTGCGCGGGGCTCGTCCCGGCGATTGACATCTCGCGCGCCTCATGCTCTCCGGTCACGTTCCCCGCGATCCAGTTGTTGGCCACCACGTTGGCACCGTCGGGCGCGCGACGGTCGGGGTCGAGGCGAAGCCAGACGCCACTGCCCTCGTTCGCCTCGACGGTGTTGTGGACGTAGGCGTTGCGGCTCGCCGCCTGCGAGAGAATGCCCGTCCCGGTCCAGCGCAGCCAGCGCGTCGCGGCGGCGACGTTGTGCTGAACGAGCGTCTCGGTCGTGTTCAGTTCGAGCATGATGCCCGCGCTCGCGTTGCCCACCAGCAAGCACCCCTCGATGGTGTTGCGGTGATTGCCGCCGTCGAGCCAGATGCCGGGGCCACCGTTGTGGGCCGCGTAGTGGCGGCGGATGACCGAGTCGGTGGTGCCCACCCACTTCCCTCCTCCCGCCTCCCAGTAGGGATCGTGCCCCTTCCAGTTGTTCCCGACCGCGGCGTTGTCCTCGAACAGGCAGCCCTGGCAGCCGCCGCCCCAGCCCATCTGGCCGTTCAGGTCGGCGCGCGTCTGCCGGAAGGTGTGGCCCCGCCCCGACGCGTCGATGCCCAGCCCGTTCGTCCACTCCACGCGGACGTCTTCGACCAGCCCGCCCTCGCGTCCGGCGCACACGGCCCCTTCCTGGGCGCGGTTCGTCGCGTACCGGAACGTCAGGCCGACGACCCGGAACCAGCCGGGCGTGGACGGATCGCCGCACTCGGCGTAGGGGTCGCTGCCGACGGGGGAGAACAGCACACGCCGCATGCCCACCTCCACGCCGCCACCGAGGCCGGGGGCCTGGTCGTCGCGAAAGCGGGCCACGAGGGCGGTCGGCTGGGCGTCCGGGCCCTCGCGCCAGAACCGCCCTGGCGCGAGGTCGGCGCGCTGGCCGACGGGCCGCAGCACGCGCCCTGCGGCGACGACCTGCTCGAGGCGGAAGGTCGGGTCGTCGGAGTAGGTGAGCATCTGCCCGCCCGTCCAGGGCCGCCGCCACGCGCCGTCGCGCTGGCGCTCCCAGCCGCCGTCGGCCGGGTCCGCACCGGTGATGACGACCGTGTCGCCGGGATAGGCGGCGAACGTGACGCGCGCGTCGGGGCCGGTCCCCCCAGACGCAGGGCGAACCGACTCCCGATAGACGCCCGCGCGGATCAGCACGGCGTCGCCGGGCCGGAGAGCGCCTGCACGAGCTGCGCGGGAGATCGTCCGCCAGGGCCGTTCGGCCGTGCCGGGGTTGCGGTCACTCGCCGAGGGGTCGGCACCCGCCACGACGTAGGTAGATCTTCCTGGGGCCGCGAAGGCCGCCAGCGGATCGGAGCAGTCGGCGTCCGATCCGCACACGTCGCTCGGCTCCAGGTCGTCCCAGGCCGCCTCGGTGAGCGGACGGGGGGGATCGTCGTGGCAACCGGAGAGCGCGAGCGTCAGCCAGGAGGCGACGAGCACGAGGCCGGAGGCCGCGAGGGCCATCCAGGACGCCGTGAGGGCCGCCGAGGCGCCGGGGTCGGCGGGCGTCACCAGACCAGCTTGGTGCAGTGGAACGCCTCGGCGTAGCGCGCCCCGGCCTCGACGCCGCGAAGGCGCGCGAGGCCACGGAACGTCTCGGCGTCGTACCAGCCCTTCGTGGCCTGGCTGGGGAAGTGGGCGTCGAGGATCGCCAGCTTGTGGTCCAGCACGGCCGCGTCGAGGCGGACGTAGGCGTTGGGCCGGTCGAGGTCGCCGTCCCACTTCGGGATCTCGTACGCCGCGATCGCCGCGCCACGGAACGTCTGCCACGCGAGGTCCGCGATCACCCGGTGGTCCTGGTGGGCGTCGTCGCGGCGGTGCGTCAGCACGAGGTGGGGGCGGACGGATTCGAGCGTCTCCCGCGCAAAGGCCTTGATGTCGCTCGCCTCGAACGGGAAGAAGCCGTCGCGGTGCGACAGCAGGTGGACGTCGGCGCGAGCGGCGTCGGCCAGCAACGCGTCCGCGGCGGCGCGGGCCTCGGCGGCGCGGTCGGCCGAGCCGGAGAAGACGACGTGGGTGACCTCGGTGCGCGGCCGCTCAGCGAGCAGGCGCAGCAGCGTCCCTCCGGCCCCGATCTCGATGTCGTCGGCGTGGGCGCCGAGGCAGACCACGCGCAGCGGCTCGGCACGCCCGAGGGCAGGGTCGAGAGCGAACACTACACCTTCCGGAGCACGGGCCGCTGGTCGGCGCCATCGCCGAGGACGGGCGGCGCCGAGGACGCGCCCGGCGCCACGCCGTCGCCCATGGCCCGGTGGGCGCCCCAGACCTCCCAGGGCGCGTGGCCCTCGTTGTAGATGTCCTCCAGCATGGTCTTCTCCTTGAACGTGTCCATGCACGCCCAGAAGCCGCCGTAGTCGTACGACCCGAGCTGGCCGACGGCCGCCATGCGGTGCGAGGGCGGCCCCAGGATGTCCTCGCCGGGCTCGATGTAGTCGAAGAAGCGCTGGTTCATCACGAAAAAGCCCCCGTTGATGCGGAGGCCCACCTCGGTCACGTGGCGGACCATCGTGACGGCGCCCGAGTCGTTTGTCTCGATGACGTGGCTCGTGTAGTTCGGCTGGACGCCGAGGAATGTCGCCGCCCGGTCGCTCTGCTGCGCGAACTGGATCATGTCGTCCAGGGGCGCATCGGTCACGCCGTCGGCGTAGTTGGCCAGGAACCACTCGTCGTCGCCGAGGAACTCGCGGACGGCCAGCAGTCGCTCCCCCACGCAGGCCTTCAGGCCGGTGTCGACGAACGTGATCCGCCAGTCGTGGATGTCGCTCTTGAGCAACTCCACCGACGTCCCGCCTGTGAGGACGAAGTCGTTGGAGACGGTCTCGTCGTAGTCGACGAAGTAGCGCTTGATGTGATCGGCGCCGTGGCCGAGGCAGAGGATGAAGTCCTTGTGGCCGTAGTGGGCGTAGTACTTCATCAGGTGCCAGAGGATCGGCCGGTAGCCGACGCACACCATGGGCTTCGGGACCGGGCCCGAGTGCTCCTTGATGCGCATGCCTTCTCCTCCACAGAACAGGACGACTTTCATGAGTCTTGGGGGGTCGCGCGGATGCGCGGATGTGCAGAAACGGCGCCGTCGCCGCCGGATCGCGATACAGAGGTCCAAACCGTCCCGGCTTTCTTCCGGAACACAGGCTGAACCGGTCGGCCGAGCAGGAAGCCGTCCGTGGTGCCCGCGTCGAGGGCGCGGACGTAGACCGCCAGCGCGCCCGCGACCGCCTCGACGGTCTCGTCGATCACCGGGTCCGTGTGGGCCGTCGTGATCACGAACGACGGCGCGAGGACGCCACGGCGCGTCAGCTCTTGGAGGAAGAGGGTCCGGTAGGGCTGGGACGCCGCGCCATCGGGGTCTCGGGTATAGAACACGAGGTTGCAGTCCCGGCCGGCCGTTCCCACGAAGCCCTCCGCGCCCGACTGGCGGACGACCTCGGCGACGCCCTCTCGCAGTCGCGCGCCCTGGCGCATGAGCTGGCCCTCGACGTCTTCGGCGCGAGCGATCCGCATCGTCTCGACTGCCGCGGCCAGTCCGTGCGTCTCGGCGCCGTGCGTACTGGAGAGCAGGAAGACGCGGTCGGCGTCCGTGTCGAGCCCGCCCGCCGCCATCAGGTCCCGGCGCCCGGCGAGGGCGCTGACCGAGTGGCCGTTGGCGAGCGCCTTGCCGAACGTCGACAGGTCGGGGTCGAGGCCGAACAGGCCCTGGGCGCCGCGGGCCGACCACCGGAAGCCGGTGATCATCTCGTCCAGCACGAACACCACGCCCCGCTCGCGGCACGCGGCGATGCAGGCGCGGAGGTAGTCCGTCGGGTCGCTCTCGTCGCGGACCGCCTCCATGATGACGCACGCGGGCCGGTGCGCGTCGAGCACGTCCACCAGCGCACCGAGGTCGCCGTACGGGAACGCCACCGTCAGGTCCTTGACGGCCTGCGGGATGCCCGCGTCCATCGGCGTCGTGCCGATGAACCAGTCGTCCTGGGACAGGAACGGGTGGTCGCCGCACATCGCGACGGTATCGCGGCCGGTCGCGGCGCGGGCCACCTTGACGGCCGCCGTCGTCGCCGACGAGCCGTCCTTGCAGAACTTGACGCACTCGGCGCCGACGAGGTCGAGGAACGCCTCGGCAGCCTCCAGCTCCACGCGTGCCGGACGGGAGAAGTTGGTGCCTCGCTCCATCTGCCGGACCGCCGCCGCGACGACGCGCGGCTCGGCGTGGCCCAGCGTGACCGCCCGCAGCCCCTGGCCGTACTCGATGAATCGGTTGCCGTCGAGGTCCCAGACATGCGCCCCCTCGCCGCGGTCGACCACGACAGGCATCCACTCGGGCATCTGGTCGTCGCCCTTGGCATACGTGTGCGCGCCGCCCGGAATCAGTCGATGCGCGCGGGCCTGGTGGGCGCGGCTGGTGGCGAAGCGGTCGAAGTAGGGGTCGAGAGGCGACATGGGCTCAGGCGGCGACGAGCAGGCCCGCCTCGGCCAGACGGTCGGCGGCGGCGCGGACGGTGGAAAACGGCAGGGCGCTCCGCTCGGCCACATCCAGGAGCGAGCGCGTGCCGTCGGACAGGTTGAGGACCCAGAGCGCGGCCTGCTGGGCGGCAGGGCCCTCGGGGAGACCGCCGAGGCTGGCGTAGAGGCCACGTCGGCCCAGTTGCGGCTCGCCGTAGGGCTGCGTGTTGCGGTAACGGCGGTCGCCGTCGAGCACGTCGACGACGGCTTCGAGGGCAGACAGCGAGGCCGCGAGCGCCTCGGGGCGGACGAGGCCGAGGTCGTCGCCGGAGGTGTGGTACTCGGGGTACTCGCCGTGCGGCGTCCGCGTCAAGCGGCCGACGGGGAGGTCGAAGCCGGGACTCCCGAACTGGCGCTCGTCGTAGCCGGTCGGCTCGAACGGCCGCACGTCCACGTCGCGGCCGAGATCGCGCATCGCGACGGCCACGGCGCGGTCGACGGCCAGCGGAGCGCCGAGCGTCCCGGCGCGCGTCTGCTTGTACGTGAAACCACCCGCGTCGCCCAGGTTGGCGAGCACCAAGCCGTGGCGGATCCGCCCGAGGTCGGCGTGGTGGCGGTCGAGCCACGTGATGGCGCCCAGCGTGCCGGGCGCGAACAGGAACCGGATCGTGTGGCGCCGCTTCGGGCCGTTCAGCAGGCGGCGGGCGAGCATCGTGGCGACGGCCAGCGAGGCCGTGTTGTCGTTGGCGAGCGCCGGGTGGCAGGCGTGGGCCGAAAACAGGATCTCGTCGCTCGTCTCGCCCTCGATCACCACCTCCCCCATCGTCAGGCTCCCGTCCACATGCTCGGCGTCGATCACGACCCGGACCTCGCCCCCCTCTCCGATCTCGGCCGCCAGCGCGTCGAGCGCGTCGTGCGTCAGGCAGAAGCCCCACGTCGGCGCGTAGTAAGACGTGCGGTACGGGACGAGCGAGGGCTGCTCGGGCAGCGTGTGGAGGTGCGCCCGGAGCGCCCAGAGCGGCATCGTGTCGCGCACGGCGACGCTGTACTGGACGAGGTGGAGCGGGCTGTCCGCCCAGTCCACGATCCGCGTCCCGTCCTCGCGGGCCAGGTATGCCTCGCGGACGCGCCACTCCTTGGGGACCGTCCAGTCGAGCACCTTCGTGCCACTGGGGACCTCCGAGATCCGCATCGGCACCCGCTCGCTGATGGCGAGGAGTTGTTCGCGGAGCCCGGCGCCCGTTAGCCCGCGCCGGAACGGCAGCCACTCCGCGACCAGCTTGTGGAGCGCGGCGCCCACGTCAGGGACGTCCGCCTCGGCAGACTCACCGAGGCGGGCAGGGGCAGGCGGCGGGGCAGCGACGGGCACGGGTCAGGCGACGGTTCCCCCCCGGTATCGGCGACCTCGCGCCCCTACTCAACCCATGCCGGCCTTCTCCGGACCCGCGCGCGGCCTTTGCCGAGCCCGTGCAGAGCCTTTGCCGGGCCTCCCTCAACCCACCGTCACCCACGGCCGATTGATCCGTTCCTTGCTGGCCATCCACAACGAACCGCCGGTCCTGTCCGGCGAGCCTCTTATGACCAAGGGTACGATCACCCACTTCGACCCGCGCCGCGGCACGGGCTTCGTCCGCCATCACCACGCCGAATCGGGCATCCCGTTCTCGGTGCGCCACGCCCAGGACCGCCAGTTCGCCCACGGCGACGCGGTCGAGTTCACCGTCCGCGGTGGCATGGCGGGTGTGGCTGCGCACGGCGTCCGCCGCGTCCGCGCCACGACCTAGTCCGAGACGGCCGTCCCGTAAGACGGCCGCCTCCTTTCGCGAGCGCCCAATGGGAAACCGTCGGGCGCTCGTTTTTTTGCGTCACCTCGCAGCGCCCCCTCCGCTACCTAGCCGCGGCGCTGGCGACGACCCACACCGTGACCACGGCCGACACGCCGAACCCGACGACCAGCGTGCTCAGGTTGAGCCAGAAGAGCGTGGGGGCCTCGGCGTATCGGACCGTCCGCCACCCGCGGCCGAAAAAGAACGGCGGGACCGCCCCCGACCTCCACACGAACACCGTCGCGACGCCGAGGCCCAGGCTGAGCAGCAGACACATCGCGAGGAGGTGGATGCCCGCCCCGACGTACAGGAGGCCCCCGAGCCCCACGACGTAGGCCAGGTTCAGCATGCCCGCGTTGGCGTACTCGGGATTGGGCTTCCCGTCCTTCAGAACGCCCTGCTCCTCCAGCCGCTCCACGTTCCTCTCTGCGAGGCGCAACCAGGCGTGCCGGAGACGTGAGAAGGGAGTGCGTGACATGAGACGGAGACTCCGCCGCCTGGAGTAGGCGACTCGGTGCGGGGATACCCGAGGATACCGCGATCGCACCCGGAGCCCAGAAGACGACCGCTGAGAGACGGCCCGGCGAAGGTGCGACTCAGGCTTCGGGAAGAGGCCGCGTGTCGCCGCTCCGGTTGGAACGCCCCACGGCACCCGACCGTCCGCGCGCGCACCCACACCGATCCCACCATGCCCCAGACTCCAGACACGAACCGACGCGTCGTCCTCGCCGCGCGCCCCGAGGGAGCCCCCACCCCGGACACCTTCCGCCTCGAACACGACCCGGTGCCGGAGCCCGCCGAGGGCCAGCTTCTGCTGCGCACCGTTTACCTGTCGCTCGACCCGTACATGCGCGGCCGCATCAGCGACGCACCGTCGTACGCCGCGCCCGTCGCGGTCGGCGGCCTGATGGTCGGCGGCACGGTCTGCCGCGTGGAGATCTCCCGTCACCCGGACTACGCCGCCGGGGACTGGGTCCTCGGCTACACCGGCTGGCAGGACTATGCGCTCTCCGACGGCCAGGGCCTCACGGCGCTCGACCCGACCCGCATGCAGCCCTCCTGGGCGCTCGGCATCCTCGGCATGCCCGGCTTCACCGCCTACATGGGCCTGACCGACATCGGCCAGCCCAAGGCCGGCGAGACCGTGGTCGTCGCCGCGGCCTCCGGCGCGGTCGGCTCCGTCGTCGGCCAGGTCGCCAAGCTGCTGGGCTGTCGCGTGGTCGGCATCGCGGGCGGCACGGAGAAGTGTGACTACGTCGTGGACACGCTGGGCTTCGACGCCTGCATCGACCACCGCCAGGACGACCTCCCCGGACGCCTCGCGGATGCCTGCCCGGATGGGATCGACGTGTACTTCGAGAACGTCGGCGGTAAGGTCTTCGACGCCGTCCTCCCTCTCCTGAACACCCGGGCGCGCATCCCGCTCTGCGGCCTGATCGCCACGTACAACGCCACCGAACTCCCTCCCGGCCCAGACCGCATGTCGGTCCTGACGGGCACGCTGCTCAAGAAGAGCATCCGCATGCAGGGCTTCATCGTCTTCGACGACTATGGCGACCGGTACGGCGAGTTCCTGAAGACGGTCGGCCCCTGGGTCGCCGACGGCAAGCTGCACTACCGCGAAGACGTGGTCGACGGCCTGGAGCACGCGGCCGAGGGCCTGATCGGCATGCTGGAGGGCCAGAACTTCGGCAAGCTGGTCGTGCGCGTTGGCCCCGACGACCTCGCGTGAGCGGAGCGCCGGGGGACCATGCCGTCGGCCCGTTTCATCCCCCCATGTGGCGCCCGTCCTGCCCCCCACGTGAGGCCCACATTGGGGGCCAGGCGCTCCGATCGGCCCCTCGTCACGGCTTCTCTTCTCGGCTCAACCTGTCGAGGAACGTCTCGAACCGCCGTCGCCGGGTTTCGGGCTTCTTCGCCGTCATCAACCCGGATGCGATGACGTACCGGCTCGACTTGTTCAGGGTCTGGAAGAACCGCTTCGCAACTGGCCGACTCTCCAGCGCAGCCACGAAGTCTGCCGGGACCTCCATCTCACTCGGCGGGGGGTACGCGTTCTCCCATCGGCCGTCCGCCTTCGCCGCACGCACCTGCGCGAGGCCCGGCTCCTCCATGCGGCCCTCGCGGATCAGGCGCGCCACGTGCTCGGTGTTGCGCTTCGACCAGATGCTCCGCGCCGTCCTGGGCGTGATCCGCTGGAGGTAGGCCTGGTCGTCGAGCGACTTCTTGATGCCGTCGATCCAGCCCCAGCACAGCGTCTCGGCCACGATGTCGTCCCAGCCGACGCTCGGGAGTCCCGACTTCTTTTTGAACACCTTCACCCAGAGCTCGGATTCCGTCGCGTGGTTCGCCGTCAGCCACTCGCGGAGGGCTTCGGGTGAGGCAAAGGATCTCGTCGTTTCTGGATTGACGTCGGGCATGGCGTAGTCCAGAGGCATCTGTCGGACGTTCGGCCGCGACAGGCAGAGGAAGGGGTGCCGCGAAGCTATGGACGCCGCCGGAGACTGCGGCGCCCGAGGATGCAGGAGCCCATCGTCGGCATGGGGTGGCGAGGTCTTCACCCCGGCCGGCGCCCTCCAGAACCGAGTCTGCGCGCTCGACGCGAGCGGCCCCCTCGCGCCTCAGCGCCAGATCACCACCTCCGAGAGCGGCTTCCGCTGGAGGTCCGGCACCCTCGCCCCCTCCGCCGGGTAGCCCACCGGGAAGAGGATGAACGGCGCCTCGTTCGCCGGGCGTTCCAGCACCTCCGAGAGAAACCGCATCGGCGACGGCGTGTGCGTCAGCGTCGCCAGCCCAGCCCGGTGGAGCGATGCGATGAACAGCCCCGCCGCGATGCCGCAGCTCTCCTGCACGTAGTAGTGCTTCCGCTTCGTGCCGTCTGCCGTCACGCCGGTCCGCTGCGCGAACAGCACCACGAGCCACGGCGCCGTCTCCAGGAACGGCTTCTGCCAGTCGGTGCCGAGCGGCGCGAGCGCCTCCAGCCACTCGTCCGACATCCGCCCGCCGTAGCTGGCCCGCTCCTCTGCCTCCGCCGCCTCCCGGATGCGGCGCTTCAGGTCCGGGTCCGAGACGGCCACGAACGTCCACGGCTGCATGTGGGCCCCGCTGGGCGCCGTGCCCGCCGTCGCGATGGCGTGCTCGATCAGCGCCCGCGGCACCGGCCGGTCCGAGAACTCGCGCACCGAGCGCCGCGCGTCCATCACGTCGAAGAACGCCTCCGCCCGCTCCAGCGACTCCGCCTCGGTCAGCGGGTCGACGGTGTACGGGATCGTCGGGAGCGGCCCTGCCACTACGGGTGGAGGCGTCCGAGGAGCCGCGGGAAAGGCCCGGTCTCGCGAACGTGCGACAGGCCGCAGACCCACGCCACGGTTCGCTCCAGGCCCAGCCCGAAGCCCGCGTGCGGCACGCTGCCGTACTTGCGCAGGTCGAAGTACCAGTCGAAGGCGCTCTCCGGCAGTCCGTGCGCCTCCACCTGATCCCTCAGGAACTGGAGGTCGGTCGCGCGTTCTCCCCCGCCGATGATCTCGCCGTAGCCCTCCGGCGCGAGCACGTCCATGCCCAGCGCCAGCCGGTCGTCCTCGGGGTCGCGCTTCATGTAGAACGCCTTCACTGCCGCCGGGTAGCGGTGCACGATGACCGGCGTCGGGAAGTGCTTCGTCAGGATCGTCTCGTCGGACGCCCCGAAGTCGGCGCCCCACTCGAAGCCCGCCGCGCTGGCCTTCCAAGTCGGGATGTTGCGCAGCCCCTCCGCGATCTCGTCGAGACGGACGTTGATCTCGATCTCGCGGGCGTCGATGCGCCGCTTCTCGCCCTTCTTGGCCTGTCCGTAGGCTCCGCGGTTGCGGTCGCGCTCGTCTTCCAGGGCCTTCTGCTCGTCCTCCAGCCCTTCCTGCTCGGCGTCGAGCATCAGCTGGGTCTGGTCGCTCGTCAGCAGTTCCACCGCCTCCGAGTAGCTGAGGCGCGGGAACGGAGCCCCCGCCGCTGCCTCCAGCGCGCCCGTGTCGCGCTCCAGGACCGCCAGTTCGTCGCGGCAGTCGGCCAGGACCGCCGTCAGGATCGCCACCAGCAGTTCCTCCGCCACCTCCATGTTCATGGACAGGTCGTAGAACGCCATCTCCGGCTCGATCATCCAGAACTCCGTCAGGTGCCGCCGGGTGCGCGACTTCTCCGCCCGGAAGGTCGGGCCGAAGGTGTAGATCTTGCCGTGC
Organism: Rubrivirga sp. SAORIC476; assembly: GCF_002283555.1. Classification (NCBI taxonomy): domain Bacteria; kingdom Pseudomonadati; phylum Rhodothermota; class Rhodothermia; order Rhodothermales; family Rubricoccaceae; genus Rubrivirga; species Rubrivirga sp. SAORIC476. The sequence goes on from NZ_MVOI01000002.1 coordinate 348,905, forward strand.
GCCATCGCCATCGCCTCCCCGTGGAGCTGGCCGCTCTGGGTCAGGTAGGCGGGCTCGTCGAAGTAGTCCAGCTCGAACAGCGTCGAGGTGCCCTCGACCGCGTTGCCGGTCAGGATCGGGGCGTCCATCTGGATGAAGTCCTCGCCCTGGAAGTAGGCGTGGATGGCCATGATGATGCGGTTGCGGATCCGCATGGCCGCCCACTGGCGCTGGCTCCGCAGCCACAGGTGACGGCGGTCCATGAGGAACTCGACGCCGTGCTCCTTGGGCGTGATCGGGTAAGGCTCGGCCAGCGCGATGACCTCCAGGGAGGTCGCCTGCACCTCCACCCCACCCCGCTGCCGGTCGTCCGCCCGGACGGTGCCGACGACGCGGAACGCGCTCTCCTGCGTCAGCGACGCCGCGGCCTCCCACGACGCAGCGTCCACCTGCTCCTCGTTCACCACCACCTGCACGATGCCGGAGCCGTCGCGCAGTTCGAGGAACATCAGTCCCTTCGAGCCGCGGGCGTTGTACAGCCACCCGTTCACGGTGACGGTCTCACCGGTGGACTCGGGCAGGGCGTGGACGCGGACGAACGGCTCGGTCATGACGGGGCGCAGGGGGAAGCCCGAAGCTACCGTCGCCGCGGGGGCCGCCGCGCGTAGAGCGTGGGAGAAGAGGGCCGCGACGCCGCGCGACCGCCTCGGCGCCGTCACCGAGGCGGGGCGCCCGACGGGGGGCGCCCGCGCACGCGCCGCCTAGAAGCGGCGCAGTTCGTTCTGCCAGTCCAACACCGACGACTCGCCGGTCACGTTCGAGTGCAGCAGCTCGTAGCGGTCCGACGAGTAGCGGTCCACGAACACGAACAGCGAGCGGCCCTCGCCGGGGATGTTCTCGTAGCTCCAGATCTCGTGCTGCAGCAGGTCCGCCTCGAACGGGCGCCGGTCGATCTCCGACGGCGGGCCGTAGGTGAGGTAGATCCGGCCCCGGTCGGTTTCGTAGGGCTCCTGGCCGAACTCGCTGTAGTTGGCCATGACGGTCCGCAACCGGCCATAGAAGGTCTGCCGCGCATCGTTGATGCTGGGGCGCTCGTCCTGGTCACGAGAGCTCCAGAACGAGACCAGGAAGCGGCGGCGGTCCTCGTCGGTGGCGAGCGCCGCGATCTGGGCCTCCTCGCGAGCCGTCGCGATCACCCGCGCGTGGCGAATGTTGAGGTCCAGTTCCTCCTCGCCCATGGCCGCGTACAGTGTCTCCTCGTAGGACATCATGTCCGCCGCGGAGAGGGCCCGCTCCACGTCCGGGTTGATGACGAAGAAGCGCTTGGTCTGCTCCGCGACCGCTTCGTTGGCCTCATTCAGGGCCACCAGCCGGAGATGATAGATGCCGCTGGGCAACGTGCTCACGTCGATCTGTCCCGCGACCACGTCCACGGGTCGGGCTGTGCGCGCCAGCCGCGTCTCGTGCGCCGGAAGCGCAGCGCCTCCGGCACTTTCCGCGATGAACGAGACCAGCGTGTAGGTGTCCGTGTCGGACGGCGGGCTGTACACCTCGGTGTAGTAGCTGACCGTCGCCCCGATGCCGCCATAGAAGGCGTCCGGGTTCGGGCGGATCATCAGCCCGCTCTTGGTCAGCGGGTTCGTCGCGTCGGTGGACGGCTGGATGGCCGTCGCCAGTTGGATCGCCGAGATGGAGGTGCCCTCCGCTCCGGCGTAGTCCGGAACGGTCAGGTTGAGCAGCGCCTTGACCTCCGCCTGCCCCTCCGGCTGGAGCGTCACGTCGACCTCGTACTCGCCCGGCGCGACGGCCATCCGGAGCTGCTCGACGAAGACCTGGCTGGACGACAGGGCCGCGGTGTCGGCGAGGGCGTAGGCGAAGGGCAGCGTCTGGTCGAAGGCGGGCGTGACCTCAGCGGACGAGGGCGCCGCCTGCGCGACGGGGCGCACGACCACATGCGTCGGGACCGTGGCCTCGAAGCCCTCCGCCGCCGCGGCGAACGGCAGCGTCTCGGCACGGAACGACAGGTACAACTCCACGAGCGCCTGATCCTCGGTGTAGCGGAACGTCGCGACATCCGGACGGAAGATGACGCCCTCCTGGGCCGAGACCGCCGAGGCGGACAGGGAGAGCACGGCCAGGAGGACGGCGGAATAAAAACGGGGCATGCGGTTCAGAAATGCGGGTGTCGGACCAGAACGGACGGGGCGAAGATAACGTGCGTTGCCCCCCGGCCCGGTCGTGGTGCCTGCGGAGACCCCGTAGTTTCGAACTCTGCGCCGCGCTCCGCGTCCAACTTCCGGAAGCGCTTCCTGTCGCCTGACTCCTCGATTCATGAATGCCCCGGAACCCGTCCTTCGCCACCTCGCCGAGCTGGGTCTCGACCGGACCCAGACGGTGTACTACAACCTCCCGTCGGCCCGGCTCATCGAGCTGTCCGTCCGCCGTGGCGAAGGCCGCCTGACCAGCGGCGGCCCGCTGGCCACCCGCACCGACCCCCACACGGGCCGGTCCCCCAACGACCGCTTCATCGTCCGCGAGCCCTCCAGCGAGGACGCCGTCGCCTGGGGCGCCACCAACCGGCCGATCTCCGAAACCGCCTTCGAGCGCCTCCACGGGGCGATGGCGCGCTATGCGACGGGTCGCGATGTGTTCGTGCGTGACTGCTACGCCGGGGCCGACCCGCGCTACCGCGTCCGCGTCCGCGTGATCACCGAGAAGGCGTGGCACTCGATCTTTGCCAACAACATGTTCATCCGCCCGGCCACGCTGGAGGAACTGGAGGACTTCGAGCCGGACTACACCGTGCTCGACCTCTGCGACTTCAAGGCGACCGAAAAGGTCAACGACGAGCTCAACTCGTCGACGTTCGTCCTCCTCCACCTCGGGCGCGGGCTCGTCCTGATCGGCGGGACGAACTACGCGGGCGAGATCAAGAAGTCCATTTTTTCTGCCCTCAACTTTTCCCTGCCGTCCCAGGGCGTGCTGCCCATGCACTGCTCGGCGAACGAGGCGGTCGGCGGCGGCAACGCGGCCGTCTTCTTCGGCCTCAGCGGCACCGGCAAGACCACCCTCTCGGCCGACGCCAGCCGCGTGCTCATCGGCGACGACGAGCACGGCTGGAGCGACGAGGGCGTCTTCAACTTCGAGGGCGGCTGCTACGCCAAGGCCATCCGCCTCAGCCCCGAGGGCGAGCCCGAGATCTACGCCACCACGCAGGAGTTCGGCACGCTCGCCGAGAACGTCGCCCTCCGGCCCGACCGGACCATCGACTTCGACGACGCGACGATCACGGAGAACACACGCCTCTCCTACCCCATCGACCAGATCCCGAACGCCAGCGAGAGCGGCATGGGCGGAATCCCGGAGACGGTCGTCTTCCTCACCGCCGACGCCTTCGGCGTGCTGCCGCCCATCTCGCGCCTGACGCCGGACCAGGCGCAGTATCACTTCCTGAGCGGCTACACGGCCAAGGTGGCGGGCACCGAGCGCGGAGTCACCGAGCCCAAGGCGACGTTCTCGGCCTGCTTCGGCGAGCCATTCATGGTGCTCCCGCCGAGTCGCTACGCCGAGATGCTCGGCGAGCGGATCGAGCAGACCGGCGCCCGCGTCTTCCTCGTCAACACGGGCTGGACCGGCGGACCGTACGGCACTGGCGAGCGGATGAAGCTCGCCTACACGCGCCGGATGGTGAACGCCGCGCTGGCCGGGGAACTGGACGACGTGGAGACACAGACGGAGCCGGTCTTCGGCCTCGCCGTGCCGGTCGCCATCGCGGGCGTGCCGGACGCCGTCCTGCACCCGCGCGAGACCTGGGCCGACTCGGCCGCCTACGACGCCAAGGCCGCCCAGCTGGCGGAGATGTTCGCCGACAACTTCGAGAAGTACCGCGAGAACGTCTCCGAGGCCGTCCGCCTCGCGGGGCCGCTGCGCGAGACGGCATAGCCACGCCGCGCGTCGTCCTCGACACGAACGTGCTCGTCGCCGCGGGCTTCCGGCCGGACTCTGCGTCCGGTCGGCTGGTCGCGGCGACGAGGGGCGGCCGCCTGCTCGCACTCTGGACCGACGCGACGCGCGCCGAGGCGAAGCGCATTCTCGGCCAGATCCCCCCGCTCGAAGACCAGGACCTCGCCCTTCTCTTCCCCGAGGCGGGACAGGTCGCGGCCCCGCTGGCCGTCGGCCCCGTATCGGGGGCGGACGGCGTCATCGACCAGACGCTCGCGGCGCTGGCGCTCTCTGCAGGCGCCCCTCTCGTCACCGCCGACCGGCTGCTGGCAGCCGCCGCCACGGCTGCGGGCGCGACGGTCCTCTCCCCCACCGAGGCCGAGCGGCGACTCGCCAGCTAGCTCAGCCGGAGCGCCAGGCCCGCGGCCACCAGGGTACCGATGCTCACGATCACCGTGTACATCATCGCGATGCCCGTCGCCTTCAACACAGTCCGTGGCCAGGATTGCCGGTAGACCCGCTTCTGGGCGAACAGGAAGTACGTCGGGATCGACAGGGCGAGCACCACCTGCATCTGGGAGACCCACGCACTGCCCTCCCCTCCGAGGCGGGTGACGATGAGCAACGCGGCGCCGACCAGGAACGTGAACGCGTGGACGTGCAGCCCGAACACGAGGTGTTCGCTGTAATAGGGGCTCCCGGCGTTGCGGACCGCCGCGCGAAGCTGCCGCAGCCTCCGAACCCTCCACGGCCGGAGCGCGGGGAGCGACCAGACCACGCCCCGAAGCCGCCGCACGGCTCCACGGATGCGCCGCCGTCGAGCCAGACGCAGCTTCTTCCGCCGGCGGCGGACGCGACGCGCCTCCCGCCAGCGTCCTACCGTCCACCACCCCAACGCGACCTGGGCGGCGGCCTGTCGCCACCAGGGGGCATCCGGCGCAGGCCGGGACGGCCGAGGCCGGTGCCGAGGCGCGGTCCCGGCCCCCGCCACGAAGAACAGCTTGAGCAGGAGCGCGAACAGCGGCAGGACGAGGAAGAGCGCCGTCGGCACCTGCTGGACGACGGCTCGCTGGTACTGGGCCGTCAGGAGCCGACGCTCGGTGGGCGACTCGGTCGCTTCGAGCCGCTGCGCGAGCCTGCCCTTCGCCCACTCGGGGATGCTGTCGTCGATGCCCTGGATCAATCCCTGCCCGACCGTGCTCACCTCCACGCGGCCGGTGTCGGCCAGAGCGGAGGCGACCGCGACCGGGAGCGAGGACACTGCGACGAGCGAGTCCTCGGGGAACGCGTCCAGCGAATCCTCCCAGGCCTGAAACAGCGTATCGGCCTCGGCGAGGTCGGCGGCCAGGGCCCGCAGCGAGTCGCCACGGCCGAGGCCCGGCAGGAGGACAGCCGCCGAGAGCACCGCGTCGCGCTCGATGCCATACACGTCCCCCCGCTCGTCGAGTCGCTCCGCCAGGTCCGCAGCCGTCAGCGTCGTGTCCGCGCGAACCGGGTCCAGCGTGATGCTCAGGGTGCCTCCCTGGAGCGGGTCCAGCAGCGACAGGAGGAAGAAGAACAGCAGCGTCGCCGTGAGGTAGAGCCGCAGCGGGCGCAGGTAGCGCGTCCGCCGACCGTCGAGGTACGCCTCGGTCAGGACGCCGGGACGAAACAGGAGCAGCCCGAGCGACCGCCACAGCCGACCGTCGAGGCCGAAGTACTCCGACACCGACTCGCCGATGAAGACGTGCGCGGGCTGTCGGATCGGCTGGTCGCGCTGCCCGCAGTCGGGGCAGAACTGGCCCGGCAGCACGGCCCCGCAGTTGAGGCACGTCGTCGGCGGCTGGTGCGCCAGCCGGTCCGCGTCGGAGACGACGGTGTCCTCCCCCGGCGGATCCGGGGTCACGAGGTCGGGCGGTGGGAGGGCGAGGTCAGGCACGGCGATGCGCGAACCTACGCGCGCGGCGCCGCCTCGTTACGAGAGGCTCCGCTCGAACGTCGTCCGCCGGGCCTCCTCGAACCCGCCCGACGCGGGGTCGAACTGCCGCTCGGCCACCGTGAACGCCGCCCCCTCGATCTCGACGCGGTTGTAGAAGTTGATGCCCTTGTTGGAGCCTCGCCCGCGCGACGACGTGGCCGTGCCCGCGCTCGCGATCACGAGGCCGGTCCGCCCCCCCGCCTCGACGGGCAGTTCGACCAACTGGACGTGGCTGCGGTGGAGGTGGCCGCACAGCACGAGGTCGACGTTCGCGCGCTGAGCCGCGTCGAGCGCGGCGCGAGCGTTGCGTGACACGTCGTGGTCCCCGAGTGCGTCGAGGTGGAGCAAGTGGTGGTGGAGCGTCAGCACGCGAAACGTCTCGGGAGGCTGCTCGGCGAAGAACGCCTCCATCTCCGCGACGTGGCGAGAGCGGATCCGTCCGCCCTTGATGGTCCACCCGTGCGCCGAGTTGAGCCCGAACGCCGCCAGCCCGTCGATGGCGAACGCAGGCGTCGTGTCGTCGGCGATGTACTTGCGGAACCGCTTGGAGGGCCGCCAGAGGCGGTCGACCGGGTGATGCCACCACGCCCGCACGTCGTGGTTGCCAGGGACCACCACCACGGGGGGCTCGAAGGCGTCCAGCATCGCCCGCGCCGCTCTGAACTCGTGCCGGCGCGCCCGCTGCGTGAGGTCTCCGGACACCACGACGAGGTCGACCGCGGCCGCGTTCACTTCCTCGACCAGCGCGCCGACCACGCGCTCGTCCGCGATCTTCCCGAAGTGGATGTCGGAGAGATGGGCGAGGGTACGGGATGCGGGTTCCATCATGGACGAACGCGTACCTCGCACCCCGGACTCCGTACCCGCATCAGACCAGCATGAGCGACGGGTTCTCCAGCATCGCCTGCACGTCGCCGAGGAAGGCGGCGCCGGTCGCGCCGTCCACGACCCGGTGGTCGCAGGTCAGCGTGAGCGCCATGCGCTTGCCCGGCACCACCGCGCCGTCCTTCACGACGGGCTCGTCGCGAATCCCGCCGATGGCGAGAATGCAGGCGTTCGGCGGGTTCAGGATGGCCGTGAACTCGGAGATCCCGAACATGCCCAGGTTGGACGTGGTGAACGTCGACCCCGCGTACTCGGACGGGTCCAGCTTGCCGTCGCGGGCGCGGCCCGCCAGTTCGCGCGTCTCGGCGGCGATGGCTGCGAGCCCCTTGCGGTCGGCGTCGCGAACGACCGGCGTGATGAGGCCCTCCGGCATGGCCACTGCGATGGCGACGTGGACGCCGGCGTGCTGCCGAATGACGCCCTCGTCCTCCAGGTAGCTCGCGTTGACGTAGGGATGCCGACCGAGCGCCGAGGCAGCGGCCTTCGTGACGAGGTCGTTGAAGCTGACCTTGGCGAGCCCCTGCTTCTCCGTCAGCGCGTTGATCTCGGCGCGGAATGCGATGGCCGCCGTCATGTCCACGTCCACCGTGAGGTAGAAGTGCGGCAGCAGGAAGGACTGGCCGAGGCGGCGCGTGATGGTCTTCCGCATCTGGGTGATGCGGAGGTCCTGACTGGCGTCCGTGGTCGCGGCGACCGGCGCCACCGCACTCGACGGTGCAGGCACGGGGGCGGGGGTCGGCGCCGCCGCGGGCACCTCGACGGGGGTGGGTGCCGAACTCGTGCCGCCCGCCTGGGCCGCCTCGATGTCGCGCTTGACGACGCGGCCGTCGGGGCCTGAGCCTGCGATGCTGGCGAGGTCGAGGCCCGCCTCCTCCGCCATCCGACGCGCCAGGGGCGACGCCTTGACGCGTCCGCCGTCAGTAGAGGGCGCCGCTGGCGGCACTTCCGTCGCCGCGCCATCGCCCGAGGCCTCGGGGGCGTCGACCGGCGCGACGTCGGTGGCCTCCGACGCGCTCGAGGCGCCGTCGCCGCCGTACTGGCCGAGGATGGCATCCGGGCTCTCGCCTTCCGACCCGAGGACGGCGATCAGGGCACCGATCGGCACCGAGTCGCCCTCGCCGACGACGCGCTTCAGCAGCACGCCGTCGTCGTAGACCTCGAGGTCCATGGTGGCCTTGTCGGTCTCGACCTGGGCGATCACGTCGCCCGCCGACACGCTGGCGCCCTCCTCGGCGAGCCACGCCACGAGGACGCCCTCCTCCATCGTGTCGCTCATCTTGGGCATTTCAACTGCAATCGCCATCGGGGTAGGGCAAAGGGGGGAAGGGGCACGAGGCGAGGGGCGCAGACAGGGAGCCGGTCGGCTCCTGCCCCCCGCTCTCTACAGGTAGAGCGTCTTCTTGACGGCCTCGATCACGCCCTCGGTGGACGGCATCCAGGCGGCGATGAGGTTCTTGGCGTACGGCGCTGGCACGTCCTTGGCGGTGACCCGCTCGACGGGCGCGTCGAGGTAGTGGAAGCAGTCGCGCTGGATCTGGAAGCCGATCTCGGCCGCGATGCCCCCGAACGGCTGGCTCTCGTCCACGATCACGAGCCGGTTGGTCTTCTTGACGGAGTCGACGACGGCCTGGACCGGGAACGGGCGGATCGTGCGCGGGTCGATGACCGTCGCCTCGATGCCCTGCTTGGCCAACTCCTCGGCCGCCTCCATCGCGAGCCAGTAGCTCTTCGAGTGAGCCACGATGGTCACGTCGTCGCCCTCGCGGGCGATGCGCGCCTCGCCGATCGGGATGATGTAGTCCTCGGCGTCCGACACCTCGCCACGCAGCCCGAACATCAGCTCGGACTCCAGGAACAGCACCGGGTCGTCGTCGCGGATGGCGGCCTTGAGCAGGCCCTTCGCGTCGTCCGGGTTGGAGGGCGCGATGATCTTGAGGCCGGGGACATTCGAGTAGAGCGCCTCGACCGAGTTCGAGTGCGTCGCGCCGAGCTGGCCCGCCGCGCCGTTGCCGCCGCGGAACACGATCGGCACCTTGGACTGGCCGCCCGACATGTAGCGCACCTTGGCCGCGTTCGACACGATCTGGTCGAAGCAGACGAAGGTAAAGTTCCACGTCATGAACTCGACGATCGGCCGGAGCCCCATCAGCGCCGCGCCGATGCTGAGACCGGCGAAGCCCGCCTCCGAGATCGGCGTGTCGATGATCCGCTTGGGCCCGAACTGGTCGAGCATGCCCTGGGACACCTTGTAGGCGCCGTCGTACTCGGCCACCTCCTCGCCGATCAGGTACACGCTCTCGTCGCGCACCATCTCCTCGGTCATCGCGTCGCGAAGGGCCTCGCGGAATTGCAGCTCTGCCATGTGTCGGTCGGTGGGGTCGTCGGCCTCGGGCGTCTCGCGGACGCTGCCGAGGCGAGGGAAGTCAGGGAATGGGACGGACTAGACGGTCGGCGGGAAGTGCCCGGACGCGTAGACGTCCTCGTACATGGTCTCGACGGGCGGCACCGGCGATTGCTCGGCGAACTCGACCGACGCCATGACCTCGGCCTTCACCTCCTCATCGATCGCCTCCAGCGCCTCGTCGGTCGCCAGGTCGTGGTTCAGGATGTAGAGGCGCGTGCGGACGATGGGGTCCTCGTTCTTCTTGGCCTCCATCTCCTCCTTCGTCCGGTACTTCTGGGGGTCGGACATCGAGTGGCCCCGATAGCGGTACGTCTGGACCTCGACGAAGTAAGGCTTCGTCTGGCCGTCGGTCTCGCCGCGCGCGTCGTCGCCGATCTGCTTGAAGGCGCCGTAGACCTCGAACAGGTCCATGCCGTCGATGACGGCCGTCTTCATGCCGTACGGGTAGCCCTGCTTGTAGAGCTGCGCGTCGCCGCGAGAGCGCTCCACGGAGGTGCCCATCGCGTACTCGTTGTTCTCGACGATGATGAGCGCCGGCACGTCGTAGAGCGCCGCGAGGTTGGCCGCCTCGTGGAACGCCCCCTGGTTGATGGCGCCGTCCCCGAAGAAGGTCATCGAGCAACCGCCGTCCTCCTTGTACTTGGACGCGAAGCCCATCCCGACGCCCACCGGGATCTGCCCGCCGACGATGCCGTGGCCGCCGTAGAAGTGGCGGCTGACGTCGAAGAAGTGCATCGAGCCACCCTTGCCGCGCGAGCAGCCGTCGATCTTGCCGAACAGCTCGGCCATGCCGGAGTCGGCGCTCATGCCACGCGCGAGCGCGAGCCCGTGGTCGCGGTAGGCCGTGATGATGGGGTCGGTGTCCCGCATCGCCCAGACGGCGCCGGTCGAAACGGCCTCCTGACCGATGTAGAGGTGCAGGAAGCCTGCGATCTTCTGGCGACCGTACATCTGGGCGGCCCGCTCCTCGAAGCGGCGCTGCAGCAGCATGTTGCGGTACATCGCCAGCACGTCGTCCGCGCTCAGGCCCAGCGACTCGTGCGTGTGGCCCGAGTTGCGGAAGATGGTGACGTCCGGGACGTCGGGCGTGAAGGTCGCAGCGCCGTTGGCGGACCCGTTGGAGGTCGCGTCGGCGTCGGGAGCCTGCTTCGTGGAGGTCGTACCGGCCATGAGGAAGGGGTGGTCGGGGAGGGCGGAGACGTACCGGCGACGGGGGTAGGGGATCCGCCGGGGCGAAAAGCTACCGCCGCCCCGTCCCTCGGCGCACGGCCGAGTGCACCCCGCCGCCGTCTCAGCCGTCTCTCAACGGAACGCAGGCATCGCCCCGCCGCATTCCCCCTGTAGTTTCCCGCCGTGGCCGACATCTTCCTCTCCCCCCCTGCTCCCGGCGGCGCCGTCGTCGTCGTCCCGACGTACAACGAGACGGCGAACATCGAGGCGATCGTGCGCCAGGTCCTCGGCCTGCCCGGCGACCTCGCCGTCCTCGTCGTCGACGACGGCTCGCCCGATGGCACCGGCGACCTCGTGGACGCGCTCCGCCAGCAGCACCCGGACCGCGTCGGGCTGCTCCGGCGTGCGGGCAAGCTGGGCCTCGGCACGGCCTACCTCGATGGCTTCCGGGTCGCCCTGGACCTCGGCTTCTCGCGCCTCTGCGAGATGGACGCCGACTTCTCGCACAACCCGAACGACCTGCCGCGTCTCATCGCTGCCTGCGCGCCCGAGGCAGAGGGGGGCCGGGGGGCCGACGTGGCCATCGGCAGCCGCTACGTGGACGGGCTCCGGGTGCTCAACTGGCCGCTGGGGCGCCTCGTGCTGAGCTACGGGGCGGGCGTCTACACGCGCCTTATCACGCGGCTCCCCATCCGCGACGTGACGGCGGGCTTCAAGTGCTTCCGCCGCGAGGTGCTGGAGGCCATCCCGTTCGACCGCGTCAAGTCGAACGGCTACTCGTTCCAGATCGAGATGAACTACCGCGCGTGGCGGCGCGGCTTCACCCTCGTCGAGGTGCCGATCATCTTCACCGAGCGCAGCGAGGGCGAGAGCAAGATGAGCAGCGGCATCGTGCGCGAGGCGATGGGCAAGGTCTGGGAGCTTCGCGCGCGGGCGCTGGTCGGGCGGCTGTAGCTGGGCGCAGGTGCCTTCGCGCTCCGGCTATGGAATCGCCTTCCACTGGGGCGACTGGCGCGGGAGTTCGGCGGCCGGGTCGAGGTCAGGGTGAAGCACCCCCTCCGACACGCGCTCCATCCGCGCGCCCTGGCTGCCCTTGACGAGCACCACGTCGTCCGGCCCGAGGCCGAGGTCGCCAGCCCGGACCGCCTCGGCGGCGTCGCGGGAGGTGGCGAAGAGGCGGAGTCGTGTCGCGTCGGACACCCGCATGGCCGCGTCGTGCATGATCGACCCGACGGCCCAGACGCGGTCGGCGACCTGGAGCGCCTCAGCGAGGACGCGGTGGTGCTGGTCCACCTCCGACGGCCCGAGCTCCAGCATGTCACCCAGGATGGCCGTCCGCCGCGCGCCGGGCAGCGACGCGAGCACGCCCAGCGCCGAGAGCGCCGCGTCCGGGGAGGCGTTGTAGGTGTCGTCGATGAGCGTGCTCCCGCCGACGCCCGCGAGCCGCCGGAGGCGCCCGGCCTCGGTGCGGATCGCCTCCAGCCCACGTGTGATCGCAGCGTCGTCCATGTCGAACGCACGGCCGACGGCGGTCGCCAGCAGCGCGGTGGACATCGCGTGGTCGCCGAGCATGGGGAGGATCGCCGTGATGTGGTCCGGGCGCACGTCGCAGTCGGGCGTGGTGCCGTAGAGAAGCACGCGGGCGTCGGTGACCTCGGCCATGCGGCGCACGCGCGGGTCGTCGCCGTTGAGCACCGCCGTGCCCGCCTCAGGAAGCGCGCGGACGATCTCGGACTTCTCGCGCTCGACGCCGTCGATGCTGCCCAGCGTCTCGACGTGCACCGGCCGCACAGTCGTGACCACGCCGACGGTCGGCGGGAAGGCGTCGCACAGTTCCTCGATGTCGCCGGGGAGGCGGGCGCCCATTTCGAGCACGAGGACCGTCTCGGGCGTCAGGTCGGCGTTGAGGAGCGTCAGCGAGAGGCCGAGTGGCGTGTTCTTGTTGCCCTCCGACCCCTTCACCGTCCGCGCCTGCTGGAGCACCGACACGACGGCGGCCCGCGCGGTCGTCTTGCCGACCGAGCCGGTGATGGCCACGACCGGACAGCCGACCTCGCGCACCCGCGCCGACGCCCGCTCGACGAGCGCCTGGATGCTGCTCTCGACCACCTCGACCTGGACCGTCTCCGGCACATCGACGGCCTCCTCGACGATCAGCGCTGTCGCGCCCTTCGCGACGGCGTCGGCGACGAAGGCGTGGCCGTCGTGGGTCTCGCCGCGGATGGCGACGTAGGTGTCGCCGGGCTGGAGGGTGCGGGTGTCAGTCGAGTAGGGCATGGGCAGGGAGAGGCGGGCCGGACGTACTCGCATCCCACGCGATGGTGCCGGGCCGAGCCGTAGACTTGAGGTCCGCCTCTCCCCCGCCCCGATGCGCCGACTTCTCCTGGTCCTCCCTCTCCTCGCCCTGGTCGCCTGCGGCGACGCCGACGCTCCGGCCGACGCGCCCGCAGCGCCGTTCGACGCCAGCACCGCTCCGGCGCCGCCCGAGGCGGCCCTGGCGGCCATCGACACGGTCGCTCTCCGCGCCCACATCGCCGCCCTCGCCGACGACGCGATGGGCGGGCGCGGCACGGGCACGCCGGGCGAGCAGCTCGCGGTCGACTACATCATCGAGCAGTTCCGCGCCGCCGGGCTGGAGGGCGGCATGCCCGACGGGTCGTTCACGCAGGACGTGCCGCTACGGAGCATCCGCGTCACCGAGGCCTCGCCGCTGACCTTCCGCCCCGATGTCGGCGAGCCCGCGTCGTTCGACTTCGTCGAGGACGCCGCGCTCGGCACCGACACCGACGCGGCCTCCGTCGCGCTCGACGGCGCCGACCTCGTCTTCGTCGGCTACGGCATCACCGCGCCCGGCTACGACTGGGACGACTTCGGCGACACCGACGTGTCGGGCAAGGTGCTGGTCGCCTTCGTCAACGACCCGCCTGCGACGGCCGAGGAGCCCGCCCTCTTCCAGGCCGACACGCTGACCTACAACGGCCGATGGACGTACAAGTACGAGGAGGCCCGGCGCCGCGGCGCGAAGGGCATTCTGCTGGTCCACACCGAGGAGATGGCCGGCTACCCGTTCGGCGTCGTCGCCGACGACGCGTTCGGCGCGCACCCCGCGGGCGCCGACGTGCCGGAGGGCGCCCTGGAGGTCCGCGGCTGGATCTCGCGGCGCGCGGGCGAGGCGCTGGCCGAGATGTCGGGCTCGTCGCTCGACGCCTGGATGGAGATGGCCGCACAGCGCGACTTCGCGCCGGTCGAACTGCCCGTCGTCGCCGACCTGACGATGGAGGTCGAGCAGACGGCCGACCTCGTCGGCCAGAACGTGGTCGCCAAGCTGCCCGGCCGCTCGGCGGAGGGGGTCGTGTTCGGCGCCCACCACGACCACCTCGGCACCAACGACGAGCTGGTGGCCGCGGGCCAGGACGGCATCTACAACGGCGCCGTCGACAACGCCTCCGGCGTGGCGATGATGATCGAGATCGCGAAGGCGTTCGCGGCAGCGGGCCAGATGGAGCGGACCATCTACTTCGTCACGTTCACGGCCGAGGAGGCCGGGCTGCTCGGCTCGGCGTACTTCGCCCAGAACCCGCCCATCCCGCTGTCCCAGATGGTCGCCAACGTCAACGTCGACAGCGGCAACCTCTACGGGCCCACCGAGGACATCGTGGGCATCGGCTCGGAGCGGAGCGACCTCCGCGGCCTCCTCGCCACGACGGCCGAGGCGGAGGGGCTGACCGTCTCGCCGGACGCCGCGCCCAACCAGGGGCTGTTCTTCCGGTCCGACCAGCTCGCCTTCGCGCGCGGCGGCGTCCCGGCCGTATTCATCAACACCGGCGACCGGTTCGTCGGCCAGGACGCGGACTACGGCCAGCGGATGCGCGACGCCTACCGCGCCGACCGCTACCACCAGCCGTCCGACGAGCTGACCGACGACCTCTCTTTCGGCGGCATCCTCCAGCAGACGCGTGTGGCCTTCCGTCTTGGCTACGCGCTCGCAGCGAGCGACCTCGCCCCCCAATGGCGTCCCTCGGAGGCCTTCGCGGAGACCCGCCGCCAGTCGATGGCGGACTGACGCGGCCTGCGCCCCCTGCAACCGGCGCCGCGCCATCCGTATGCCCCACCTCGGCATCCCGCTGGACGACCCCCTCCCCTGCCCATGACCCGCGCCCTGCTCCTCGCCCCCGCCCTGCTCCTCGCCGCCTGCGGCTCCCCGGACGCTCCCGACGAGCCCTCCCCCGACGACGAGACGATCCAGTCCGCCCCCGAGGCGGATAGTCCGACCGGCGACATCGACCTCGACCTCGGCGACCTCGCAGTCACCTCCGAGCTGCCCGGCTCCCTCGTCGACGTCGTCACCACCGACGACGGACACATCGAACTCGGCGTGACCGACGAGGTGCTGTTCTCGCGCCTCTCGGAGTCGCTCCGCGACGAGATCCAGTCCGAGATGGACGACGAGACGGCCGACGAGACCGGGCTCGGCGGCACCATCGCGAGGGCCGTCACCGGCGCCGTCGCCGAGGGGCTGGCGGCCAGCGTCAGCGTACCGCTGGACGAGGTCCGCGACCTCCGCTACGAGAACGGCCGCATCGAGATCGACATGGTGGACGGCCAGCCGTCGCCGTTCGAGAGCGCGACGTCCGACGACGAGCCGATGCTGTCCCAGTTCTCCGCGGACGCCGGGCGCCGCCTCGCGGACGCCTTCGACAAGGCGACGGGCCGGTAGACCTGAACGCAGCGCGGGGCGCCTCCCGAAAGAGACGCCCCGCGTCGGTGTCCTTCCCCAGACACGTTAGCGGACGACGGTCATCTGCCGGACGAGCGACTGGCCACCGGCGAAGAGGCGGTAGACGTACGTGCCCGTCGAGAGACCGGCGGCATCCACGCGGACCTCGTGACGGCCCTCGGCCATCGGGCCGTCCGCGAGGACGGCGACCTCGCGGCCGAGCACGTCGTAGACGGCGAGGCGAGCGGGACCGGCCTCGGCGAGCGTGAACGCGATCTGTGTCTCGGCGCCGAACGGGTTGGGCGCGTTGGCCTCGAGCGACACCTCACTGACGACCGCGCTGCTGCGGGCCGACGGCGCCGACGCGAAAGCCGCGCCCCCGGCGGCGACCGCATCCGGGTCCACGCTGTCGTAGATGTCGTGCAGGCGAACTGCCGCGACGGTGTAGTCGGCGCGGGTGACCCACGTGTTGGGGCCGAAGCGCGCCATCACCACCGGTCCGGGGATCGTGTTGACGATCGAGAACGTGGCGTTGAGCAGGCCCGCGTCGAGGGCCAGCTGCACGTAGCCGCGGTACTCGGCCGGGATCTGGTCGCTGTCTGCGAGGCGGATCCGCTCCCCCTGGAAGGTGGCGAACACGTCGCCCGTGTAGCCGTCGGCGACGCCCTGGAGGCCGAGGGCGCTCACGAGCGAGTACGCCAGTTCGGGGCGCGTCACGCCGCGGTCCGGCGCCGCCTCCCCCTCCACCAGCTGGAGCACCGGGCCGTCGAAGCCGTCGCGGTCCTTGAGCGCGCCGCCGTCGGCGAGAACGGCCTCGAAGTACGGCTGCAAGCCACCGGAGACGAACGGGAAGTCCGGCACGTCCTCGGGGACGGCCTGGCGGACGCCCGTGCCCATCACCAGGAAGCGCGCCATGTCGTTGCGGCGCAGGCGGACATCCGGCTGGAACCAGCGGTTGTTGACGCCGTCGGCCAGACGCTCCACGACCGCCGTCTCGATGAAGCCGCGGGCGGGGTGCCCCTCGGTGTCGTCGAGGCCGGTGAAGCCGTCCGTGGCCACCAGCGACACGACCGCGTCGATCTGACCCGGCAGCGCCGTGCCGTTGGTCACGCCGAGCGGGTCGAGGCCGACGCCCGAGACGCTCCCGATGCCGCTCACCGAGTACGTCCACGTCCCGGCCATGCCGGGCGCGGCGACCGCGGCGACCTCGCCGAGGACCGGCAGCGTGATGCCCGAGCCGTAGCGGTTGCCCGCCGGGTCGGTCAGCACGATCGCGATGGTGTTGGCCGGGACCGTCGCGCGGGCCTTCACCAGCGTCACGCCCTCCGGCACCTCGAACGACACCGTCTCGGGCTCGCCGACGGGGTTGAAGAAGGCCGACACCGGGAACGAGCCTGCGTCCACCAGGAGCGCCTCCGAGCGGAACGGCGCGAACTGGTTCACCATCCGCTGCGAGCCGACCGGCTGGCCGAGCACCGACGCGACCGCGGCGTGCGCGTTGACGTAGCCCGAGCCCGCCTCCCAGGGCTCACGCCCCGGCATGTTGGTCGCCGTCCGCTGCAGCACCGCCTTGACCTCCAGCGGGTCGAGCGTCGGATCGGCTTCCAGCAGGAGGGCCACGATGCCCGCCACGTGCGGGGTCGCCATCGACGTGCCCGAGATCATCGTGTAGAAGGGCAGAAACGCCGGGGGAATGGCGTCCACGTCGCCCTCTCCGCCGTTGGCGCCGCCGTTGGTCAGCGCCCGCGTCGAGATGATGTCGACGCCCGGAGCGGTGATGCTCACGTCGTTCGTGTAGGTCCAGGTCTCGCCGTCGTAGGTCTGGAAGTCGTAGCTCTCGCCCTTCTGGCCGCGGCTGGAGAAGTCGGCCAGCGCGCCGGTCTTCGTGCCCGCGCCGACCGAGATGACCCACGGCGCCTGCGCGTAGATGTTGTGCGTGTCCTCGCCCGGCCCCGAGTTGGACGCCGCGAACAGGACGTTGATGCCCCGCTGGTAGGCGCGGTACGACGCCTGCACGATCGGGCTCTCCGGCTGGAACTCACCGTCGGAGCCCCACGAGTTGGTGATGACGCGGATCGGGTCCTCGAACGAGAACTGGTGGGTGATGGCGTAGTCGAAGCCCCCTAGGCCGTCCAGGATCAGAATGACGCCGCCCGAGCCGTAGCCGACCAGGCTCGCGCCCGGCGCGACGCCCTCGTACAGGCCGCCACTGCGAACGCCCAGCCCGGCGACGGTGCCCGCGCAGTGCGTGCCGTGGCCCGAGTTGGTGTCCGTGTTGGGCGTGCCCTCGATGTAGGAGATCGGCAACAGGGTCGAGAGCGCGTTCAGGTTGGTCAGCGCCTGGACGTTCTCCAGCACCTTCGTGCCCATCGGCAGGTCCGCGTGCGTCGCGTCGATGCCCGAGTCGTTCACGACCACTGCGACGCCCTGGCCGGAGAACGGCAGGCCCTGGCTCGTGCGCAGCGACTGGTCGGTGCGGAGCCGGTCCACGCCCGTCAGCTGACGCGCGTCCTCGTTGGAGTACTGCAGTTCCTCGTTCAGCCACACCGACGTGACGCCGGGCAGCGACGCGATCTGTCCGATCTGGGCTGGCGTCGCGACGATGCCCGCGATCGGGAGGCTCTCGAAGAAGACGCCGCCGCCACCGAGCGCGCTGAGCGCGGTCCGCTGGACGAGCGAGAGCGGACCCTCCTGGTCGTAGGTCACGACGACCTCCAGCGTGGAGAGCGGGCTCGTGACGGAGGACAGGGCGTCCTGGAGCGAGGCGCCGAGCACCGCCCCCTGGGCGAAGGCGGGCGCGGCCACGACGAGCGCGACAAGGACGGTGAGGCGGCGGAGCCAGCGGACGGGCGCGGCGGCAGAAGTACGAATGGACATGTGGGAGTCGAAGGTGGAGAGAGTGGCCCCGAGAGGCACGCTCAACATCCTGGTTCGGCAGACTCTGCGAAAGCAGCGACTCACCCGGACCCGCGTCGGAATCGGGGAGCCGAGCGTGTCGGACAGATCCCACAACCGTCTCGATCGCGTTCCTCCCGCCCGCCGTGGCACCCCACCTCCCCGGGGAGCCTGTCCACCGGCTCGCAGAGGCGCGCCGCCACCCGACAGGGGCGGTTCATCGGCAGGAAGCACGCCTGTCGCGACCGCCTGATTCCCCGGTCAGGGCATCTTCTTCCGCGCCCGGCTGGGCGGCTCCGGCCCGGCCTCGACCGTCAGCGCCGCCGTGGACGTGTCGCGCCCGAGCGTCACCTCGACCGTGTACGCCCCCGGCACGAGGTAGAACGCCCCCGTGTCTTCCCCCGCCTCGGCGCCGTCGGCGAGGGCGCGGTCGGCCCGCAGGTCATAGGCGAGCAGGTTGAGGCCCGGCTCCGCCGCGTCGTTCCACTGGCGGACCACCGCGCCGGTGCTGTCGAGCACGCGCACGCGCGCCTCTCCGCTGCCCGTCGTCCAGTACGCGAGATCGACCGACGGCTCGCGCGGGTCGGCCCAGGTGTAGGACCGACTTCCCCAGTTCGACCGGTGCTCCGTCGTGGGCGGCTCGAACACGTGCAGCGCTTGGGCGCGGGTCTCAGGCGTCAACTGCGCCACCAGCCCCACGTCCGCGATCCAGATCGACCGCCCATGCGTGCCGACGACCAGCTCCCGCTCCCGCGCCTGCACCACCAGATCGTGCACGGGCACGTTGGGGAGCCGCACGCCCTCCTGCGCCGAGGCGAACGGACCCGCCGCCTCGGGAGCCGCGGCCCGCTGCCCGTGGAACGCGGCGAACGTCGCCCCGCCGTCCAGCGACACGTACAGCCCCCCGTCCGTCCCGACGTAGAGCACGTCGCCGTTCGCCGGGTCCTCCTTGGCCACGTTCACCGGCTCGGCGGGCAGGTCGGTGCCGATGCGCGTCCACGTCTGCCCGAGGTCGTCGGAGGTGTAGACGTAGCTCGCGAAGTGATCCCAGCGGTAGCCGTTCAGCGCGATCAGCAGACGCTCGCGGGCGTGGCCCGACAGCTCGACGCGGCTCACCCACAGGTCGGCCGGAAGCCCGGCGCTCCGGTCCTGCCACGTCCGCCCGCCGTCCTCGGTCACCCACACGTGCCCATCGTCCGACCCCGCCGCCAGCAGCCCGAACTCCAGCGGCGACTCGTGGATCGAAGTCAGCGTCCCGTACGGCACGTCGCCGGGGCGCCCGCCCGAGGTGAGGTCGTCGCTCAGCTCCTCCCACGTCTCCCCCCGGTCCAGCGACCGGTGGACGCGGTTGGAGCCGAAGTAGAGCACGTCCGGCAGGTGCCGGCTCAGCCAGATCGGCGTCTGCCAGTTGAAGCGGAACGGCCGCTCGCCCAACTCGTGCTGCGGCACCGTCCGCTGGGCGCGGCCCTCCCCGCTCCGATGCATCCGCGCGTAGTTGCCGAACTGGAAGCCCGTGTAGACCGTCCCGTCGCGATCGTCCACCTGGATCTGCATCCCGTCGCCGCCGAAGAGGCGCCGGTACGGGTAGTGGCCCTCGGCCTGCCACTCGGGCGACGCCTCGTAGGTGCTCGGCCCGACCCACACGCCGTTGTCCTGCAAGCCGCCGTAGATGTTGTAGGGCTCGGCGTCGTCCACCTGCACCGTGTAGAACTGGCCCACGGCGGGCGTGTTGAGCTTCGTCCACGTCGCGCCCGCGTCGTAGCTCAGGTTCAGGCCGCCGTCGTTGCCGGACAGCAGAAAGCCCGGCCGCGTCGGGTCGAACCAGAGGTCGTGGTGGTCGACGTGGACGTGGTCGGCGTCGGCGCGTTGCCACGTCGCGCCGCCGTCCACCGATCCGATCAGCGGGACGCCCAGCAGGTAGACCCGCTCCACGTCCGCCGGGTCCACCTTGACGATGCCGAAGTAGTAGCCGTACGAGTAGTAGAGGTCCTCGAGGAAGCCCTCATGGGTCCGTGTCCACGTCCGTCCCTGATCGTCCGAGCGGTACAGCTCCGCGCCGATGACCGGCGTATCGAACAGCTGCGCGTTGGCATCCTCCAGGTACGCCACGAGGTCAGCCGGAGCGATGCGCCCGTCGCGCACGTCCTCCAGCACCGACTCGGCGGTGTAGTTGTAGGGGACGTTGTTGGCATCCAGGAAGGCGTTCAGGTCCGCCTCGGTCAGGTCGAGGAACGCCTCACGAGAGATCGTCCGCAGCAGGTCCCGCGTGACGGCGGGCGCGTCCTCGTCGGGCTCGTCCGGCCGCCGCGCCTGGTTGTCGACGACCGCGAACACGGCCCCGCTCGGGTGCACGTCCAGCCCGATGCGGCCCACCTCGGCGCCCGTTGGGAAGCCCGACCCCTCGACGGAGAGGCGGCTCCACGTCGCGCCGCCGTCGTCGCTGGCCCAGATCGCCGAGCCCGGCCCGGCCTCGCGGAAGTCCCACGCCCGGCGCTCGCGCGTCCACGTGCTGGCATACAGCCGCGCCGGGTCGCCGGGGTCGCGGACGAGGTCGATGGCGCCGGTCTCGTCGTCCACGAACAGCGTCCGGGTCCACGTCGCGCCGCCGTCCGTCGTGCGGTAGACGCCGCGCTCGGGGTTGGACGAGTAGAGGTGGCCGACGGCCGCGACCGTCGCCACGTCCGGGTCGGCCGGGTCGAGGAGGATGCGACCGACGTGGTGCGTCTCCTCCAGCCCGAGGTGCGCCCACGTCGCGCCGCCGTCGGTGCTCCGGTAGACGCCCGTGCCGGCGTACGACGACCGCGACGAGTTGGCCTCGCCGGTGCCCACCCACAGCGTCGGCCCGTCGCCCTCCGGGTCCGCCCAGTCGACCGCCACGTCGCCGATGGTGAGGGTCGGCATCTGGTCGAAGAGCGGCGTGAAGCTGGCGCCGCCGTTGCGCGTCATCCACACCCCGCCGGAGGCGTAGGCGACGACGAAGGTGGACGGGTCGCCGACCTTCCCCTCGACGTCCGTCACGCGCCCGCTCATCACGGTCGGGCCGACAGACCGGAACGGGACCTCGGCGACCGGCGACCGCTCGGCCAGTCCGGCTCGCTCCACGGCCGCATCGAGGCGGACGGCGGCGGGGGTCGCCTCGGGGACGGGCTGGGCAAAGACGGGGGTGGCGAGCAGGCTCGCCAGGGCGAAGAAGCGGCGCATCGGTCGGACGGGTGACGTGCGAAGGTACCCGGTGCGTCGGGGCCGGGCACCTGAACCCGTCTCGCAGCGTTGGGGCGAGACCGTACGTTGCCGCTGCCTCCCCCCCGCTCGCCGTGTCCACCTCCGACCGCTCCACCGCCCGCCGCGGCCTCCGCCTCGTCCAGGACGACGCCGAGGATCTCGCCGCCCACCCGAGCCGCCTCCGCGCCATCATCCGCCGTGCGCAGACCCAGCTCCGCGACGACCGCAGCCGCATCGGCTCGCTCCGCGCCGACATGCCGCGCCTGACGCGCCTCGCCTCGGCCATCGCGCGCGGCGAGTACCGCCACCTGCCCTGGAAGAGCATCGTGCTCATCGCCGCCGGGCTCCTCTACTTCGTCACCCCGGCCGACCTGATCCCGGACTTCATCCTGGGAACGGGGTTCTTGGATGACGCCGTCGTGGTGGCCTATGTGATGAAGGCCATCCGCGACGACCTCGCGCGCTTCGAGGACTGGGAGCTCCAGAACGCCCCGGCCGACCCCGAGACGCTCAACCCGCCCTATTGACCCGACCCCGCCCACCTCGGGACACACTCCGAGGCGGGCGGGACTGCGCGGCCACCTCCGCGCAGTTACCGGACCACCGTGAGGCGCTGCGTCGCGTCGAGCGCCCCGGCCGTCAGCCGGACCACGTAGACGCCCGTCGAGAGCCGTGACGCGTCGAGCGGCACCGCGTGACGGCCCGCCGCCACCGGACCGTCGGCGACCACTGCCACCACGCGGCCCGTCATGTCGTACAGGGCCACCCGCACCTCCGACGCCTCGGCCAGGTCGAACGCCACCGTCGCGCGACCGAACGCCGGGTTCGGGAACGGCGCGCGGAGCCGAGTCTCGGTCGGCAGCCCCGCCGCCAGCGGAGACTCCTCGTCGTCCGTCGGCATACCGTCGACCGTGACCTCGCCGGCGGTGATTTCGACCACGGTCTCGTTCGGCTCCGCGAGGAAGTCGGTCTCCGGCACCTCCTCCCGTGCGGCGAGGGTCGCCTTCTCGAACTCGTAGATGCCGACCGCCAGCGTGTCCACGCCCTGCGTCCCAGCGTAGCGGCGGTAGGTGTAGAAGCCCGCATCCGCCTCCCCATCCAGCACGATCAGGGTCGCGTTGCGTGAGGTCTCGCCGGGCGCCAGGTCGAGCGGCTGCGCCCCCGTGAGGTCGATGGTGCTGCCGTCGGGCTGTGTCAGCGTGGTCCACGTCTGCGTCGAGATCGCCGCGCTGGTGGGGTTGGCCGTGACCGTCTTGATCCGGAACTGGCCGCCTTCCGGAGCCACGATGAACTGGCCTGCGGGCTGGAACCGTGAGATCGTGAGGCCGACCTCGGTGATCGTGACCACGACCTCGTTCGCCTCGACGGTCACGGTGGCTCCGATGCCGGGCTGGAGGCCCAGTTCGTCGAACTCCCCCGTGCACGCGGTCACGCACGTGAGGATGGTATAGGTGTCACCGACCTCCGGGGTGTAGCCGTCGAGGAACGCCATCCGGAGCAGGCCGCCGGGGGTGGCCGTGCCCGTCACCGCCAGCTGGCTGTACTCGGTGCCCGGCGTCGCGCCCGTGACCTCGATCCCGAGCGTAGCCTCCGCCGTCGGCGACCAGTCGCCCTCCCACATCAGCAGGCCCGGCGACGACCCCGGCTTGGTGATGCCGTCCAGCATCAGCGCGCCCGCGCCGAGGACATCCAGCGTTCCGTTTCCGCTGATGGCCCCGGTCGAGGCGTGCGTGAACGGGAGATTGATATCGAGCTCCCCGCTCTCGACGATGATGCGCCCTGCGTTCTCGAAGACGAGCCCCCCGCCGGTCACTTGCGTCAGCGTCCCCTCCCCTGCCTTGGTCAGCCGTCCCGAGATGGCATTGGCGAAGGAGCCCGGACCGGTCGAGCCGAGATAGTCGCCGGCGCCGGTCACGTTCCACACCGCCGCGTTCTCGACAGCCGCGGCCAGGTAGACGTAGAACGCGCCCGTGCTGGAATGCTCCACGGTGCCCTCGTTGCGCAGCACCACGTCGGCGTTGCGTACCCCACGCGAGCCGGTGGTACCGGTCAGCCGGATCAGGCCCGAGTTGAGCAGCGTGCCCGCGTCGAGGTAGTTGCCCGTCCACTCGATGCCCGTGCCCGAGAACGCCCACTCGGCATCCGCCCCGGCCACCATGTTGTCGTTGGTGAGCAGCGTGCCCGCCTGCTCACCCGAGACCGTGCCGACGAACGTCGCGCCGCCGGTGTTGAACCGGAGGACGGCTTCGCTGGCGGTGGTGAGCGTGGCGTCGGTGTGGAGCGAGGGCCTGTCGAAGCGGAACTCGCCCTCCTGTACGTCGATGACTCCGGCGTTGTCGAACGTGAGGCCGCCGCCGCTGACGGTCGACAGCCCGCCGCCGGATTTGGTGAGGGTGCCGGTCGACTCGTTGACGAACGTGCCCGGACCGGTCGAGCCGACCAAGTCGCCCGCGCCGGTCACGTCCCAGACGGCCGCGTTCTCGACACGCCCTCCCAGGTAGATGTAGAACGCGCCCGTGCTGGAGTGCTCCACGGTGCCCTCGTTGCGCAGCACCACGTCGGCGTTGCGTACCCCACGCGAGCCGGTGGTACCGGTCAGCCGGATCAGGCCCGAGTTGAGCAGCGTGCCCGCGTCGAGGTAGTTGCCCGTCCACTCGATGCCCGTGCCCGAGAACGCCCACTCGGCATCCGCCCCGGCCACCATGTTGTCGTTGGTGAGCAGCGTGCCCGCCTGCTCACCCGAGACCGTGCCGACGAACGTCGCGCCGCCGGTGTTGAACCGGAGGACGGCTTCGCTGGCGGTGGTGAGCGTCGCGTCGGTGTGGAGCGAGGGCCTGTCGAAGCGGAACTCGCCCTCCTGTACGTCGATGACTCCGGCGTTGTCGAACGTGAGGCCGCCGCCGCTGACGGTCGACAGCCCGCCGCCGGATTTGGTGAGGGTGCCGGTCGACTCGTTGACGAACGTGCCCGGGCCGGTCGAGCCGAGATAGTCGCCCGCGCCGGTCACGTTCCACACCGCCGCGTTCTCGACAGCCGCGGCCAGGTAGACGTAGAACGCGCCCGTGCTGGAGTGCTCCACGGTGCCCTCGTTGCGCAGCACCACGTCGGCGTTGCGCACCCCGCGCGAGCCGGTGGTACCGGTCAGCCGGATCAGGCCCGAGTTGAGCAGCGTGCCCGCGTTGAGGTAGTTGCCCGTCCACTCGATGCCGGTGCCCGAGAACGCCCACTCGGCACCCGCCCCGGCCACCATGGTGTCGTTGGTGAGCAGCGTGCCCGCCTGTTCGCCCGCGATGGTGCCGACGAACGTCGCGCCGCCGGTGTTGAACCGGAGGACGGCTTCGCTGGCGGTGGTGAGCGTCGCGTCGGTGTGGAGCGAGGGCCTGTCGAAGCGGAACTCGCCCTCCTGTACGTCGATGACTCCGGCGTTGTCGAACGTGAGGTTGCCGCCGCTGACGGTCGACAGCCCGCCGCCGGATTTGGTGAGGGTGCCGGTCGCCTCGTTGGCGAACGTGCCCGGGCCGGTCGAGCCGACCAGGTCTCCCGCCTCGGTCACGGTCCACTCCGCCGTGTTCTCGACACGCCCTCCCAGGTAGATGTAGAACAGCCCGGTGCCGCTGTGCTCTACCGTGCCCTGGTTCCGAAGCGTCGTGCCATTAACGCCGCGCGAGCCCGTGCTGCCGGTCAGCCGGATCAGGCCCGAGTTGGTCATCGTGCCCGAGGTCATGTACCCGCTCGTCCACTCGAAGACGCCGTTGGCCGAGATCTCGGCCGAGGTGCTGAAGGCGAGCGTGCCTCCAGCGACGAGCGTCTGGGTCCCCGATGTGGCCCCGAGGCGGAGCACGTCGGTGGTGATGCCACCGACGGTGACCGTGTAGGTGCCGTCCAGCGTAATGCAGGCGACCGATGTCGCCGTGGGGACGCCATTGTCCCACTTGCTGCCGTCCGCCCAGGCCCCGCCGGCGGCGTCGGTCCAGGACGTGGTGCAGGGTTGCGCGAGGGCCGCGGGCGCGAGGAGCGTGACGAGGAGAACCAGTAGCCGTCGTGTCATGGTCGTAGGAGAAGAGGTCGATCAGGAAGACGACATCTCCGCCCCGACCGGCTCATTGGCCCGCACGATTTCTGCGCCTGGCTCCACACGAAACCGCCCGCCTCGGCACAGCGGCCGAGGCGGGCGGAGCGGGACGAAGGTCCGGCCGCGAAGCGCTACGCGATCTTGTAGAAGCGCTCCTCGACGATCTTGCCGTCCTTCCACGTCTGGACCGCGACCTGGTCGTAGGTCTGCGAGCCGTAGTCCGCGTGGGTGAAGTCGAAGAACCACTCGACGAGCGCCTTGCCAGCCTCTTCGTCGATGCCGACAGCCTTGACTTCGGCGCCGCGGAACTCGGTGAGGCCGTTCACGAAGGCCTCCTCATAGGCACGGTTGACGTCCTTGCCTTCACGGGGCGGCATGCCCTGGTCGATCATGACGACATCGTCGGCGTAGTAGTCCTCGAAGGCGCCGAGGATGTCGCCCTGGAGGATGCGGGCGTTGAGGTCGGCGACGGATTCCTGGAGCGTAGGCATGGGAACAGGGGGATGGTTGAAGGGATGCCGACCGGGTCGGCGTCCCATTTATTTGTTTGAACGACCATTGTTCCCACAGGGATCTCGCGGATCGCGGTCGGTCCAGCTTCTGCCCCGCTCGTGGAGGGCCTGCCGGACCGGTCCCTACTCTCCTCCGCTCATCGGCCGATGTGGTCCCGGAACCGCCCGACGGCCAGGTTCCACAACTCCAGCGTATCGAGGAAGAGCGCCCGGCTGATGCCGCCTTCGTCCAGGTTCAGATCCCACTGCAGGTGGGCGTTCCCATTCACATCGGAGTACGCCGAGCCGAACCGCCAGCTGCGGTTCCATTCGTTGGCGGTGGCGAGGGGCAGCTTGTCGCTGACCTCGAACCCGGCGTGGAACTGCACAGACGAGCAGTTCCGGTTGTTCTCACAGCCGTAGAAGTAGATCGCCCAGTTGGTCCCCTCCGAGGCGCTTCGAACCAGCGGGTCGCCCGAACTGTCGGCGTCGAGTTCCCCGCGGTACCCCGCCGACTGGAGCGCATCGACCAGGCTGCGAGGGTTGGAGGCCGTCACGCTTTGCGCCTGAACGGCGAGCGAACTGGCGGCAAGGAAGAGCGTCGAGAGGTAGCGAAAGCACATGCCGAAGGAGGAAAGCGAGTGAGCACGAAACATGTCGTATGGAACCGACAGCCCGAGAATTGTACGGGGCACGAGGTTCAGGATCAACCCGGACCCCGGTGCCGGTACGGGCCTCGACTGCAGAACCGGACGTGCATCGCCTCCCACCTCCGGGTCGAGCCGTGCGCCAGGGCACGATCGGTCCGGTAGTTTGCTGTCCGTCCTCGCGCTGCCCGGCACCCCCCCCTCCTCTACCAGTACGAGATGCCCACCGTCCGCCGCGTCCCCGCTGCCGTCGTCCGCCCCCTGCGAACGGCGATCCTCCGTCCCACCTGGACCGACCGGCTGGCGACGTACGACCAGGACGAGACCGTCGCCGTCCACGTCGCTGCGTACCTCGACGGCGACGACGCGGTGCACGGCGTCGGCACGATCTACGCCGAGGCGCCGCCGGACGACAACCGCGACGCCATCCCCGAGACGGCTTACGCCGACGGTGCGAGCTGGCGCCTCCGCGGCATGGCGACCTCGGAGGCCGCGCGCGGCGCCGGGCTGGGG
Source organism: Rubrivirga sp. SAORIC476 (assembly GCF_002283555.1). NCBI lineage: Bacteria > Pseudomonadati > Rhodothermota > Rhodothermia > Rhodothermales > Rubricoccaceae > Rubrivirga > Rubrivirga sp. SAORIC476. The sequence continues at coordinate 375,799 of NZ_MVOI01000002.1, forward strand.
CGGCTCGTGCTGGAAGAGTGCTTCGCCGTAGTGCGCGAGCGCAGCGGGTCGGTGCTGTGGTGCAACGCCCGGCTCGTGGCCGTCCCCTTCTATGCCCGCCTCGGCATGGCCGCCGTCGGCCCCGAGTTCGACATCCCCGGCATCGGGCCGCACTACGTGATGTGGCGGGAGGTGTAAGCGAACGCAGGACCGGACGCCGACGGAGCATCCCACCGCGCGGCTGTGGTCCCGCCCCCCGGCTGTGAACCCCGGAACCGCTTTCGAGTTACGTTCACCTCCCCTCCTTCCCCGCCCCCGATGAAGATCCCCTCGCTCGTCCTCCGCCAGCTCTACACCAACGGGAGCCTCACGCCGACGGGCGACGGCGTCGCGTTCAGCCTCAAGAACCGGCTCACGGATGCCAAGCTGACCCAACTCGCCAGCGTCACGGTGGATGGGAGGACGGTCGGCGCCGAGCAACTGACGCTCACGTTGGACGACGGCAGCACGCGGCCAGCGACCAGCATTTCGGCGGCCAACCCCGTGGACTTCCCGCTGCGCAAGATCGTGACCATCCACGTGCCCGGCGTCACGGCCGACGAGGGGGTCCACGAGTTGAAGCTGGCGTTCTCGATCGAAGGCATGGGCAGCCTGTCGTTCAAGGTCAAGGACTCGGTCGCCCCGGCACGGCCCGACCGCGTGACGGTCCCCCGCGACCGCACCGACGACTTCTCCGAGGCCGCCATCCGGGAGCGGCAGGCGTTCGTGGAGGAGTACACCGGAAAGGCGTTCGAGCACGTCAAGCACTACTCGTTCGACCCGCACATCACGGGCGGCAACATCGAGAGCTTCATCGGCGTGGCCCAGGTGCCGATCGGGGTGGCGGGGCCGCTGATGGTCAACGGCGAGCACGCCCAGGGCGAGTTCCTCATTCCGATGGCGACCGCCGAGGGCACGCTGGTCGCGAGCTACAACCGCGGGATGAAGGTGCTCAACCTGTCCGGCGGCGTGAAGTGCACCATCTCCGACGACGCCATGCAGCGGGCGCCGGTGTTCATCTTCGAGGATGCCCGCGGCGCGCGCGACTTCAAGGTGTGGCTCGCCGAGCACTTCGACGAGATCGCCGCCCAGGCCGAGTCCACGACCAGCGTCGGCAAGCTCAAGGAGATCGACACGTACCTCTCGAACCACTTCGCCTTCAGCCGCTTCAACTTCTCGACCGGCGACGCGGCGGGCCAGAACATGGTCGGCCGGGCCACCTTCGCGGCGTGCTCCTGGATTCTGGAGAACAACGACACCATCCGCCGCTTCTACCTCGAGTCGAACTTCGCGACCGATAAGAAGGCGTCGATGGTCAACATCATGAAGACCCGCGGCAAGCGCGTCACGGCCGAGTGCAAGATCTCCGGTGACGTGCTCCGCGAGGTGATGCGCGTCGAGCCCGCGGGGCTGGCCTACCACTGGGGCGTCGCCGCGGGCATCGGCTCGGTGCTGTCGGGCGCCAACAACAACGGCCTGCACTCGCCGAACGGCATCACGGCGATGTTCATCGCGACCGGCCAGGACGTGGCGAACGTGTCCGAGTCGTCCGCGGCGATCCTCTATGCCGAGCACACCGACGACGACGACCTCTACCTCTCGATCACGATCCCGAGCCTGATCGTGGCGACGTACGGCGGTGGCACCGGCCTCGCCACCCAGCGCGAGTGTCTGGAGATGCTCGGCTGCTACGGCAAGGGCGGCGTCCACAAGCTGGCCGAGATCATCGCGGGCGTCGTGCTCGCGGGCGAGGTCTCGCTCGCCTCGGCGATCTCGTCGAACGACTGGGTGTCGAGCCACGAGAAGTTCGGGCGCAACCGGTAGCGGACCGGAGGAGCCGGGCGCGAACCGACCGCCCACGCTCCACGTCCAACGCCCATGTCTGCACCCGACCGCGACCCCGACGCCGAGCCCGTCCCCGTATCGGAGGCGGCGCCAGGCCTGCATCCGCCCAACGCGGCGGCTGACGGCCCGACGCCTGCGGCGACCTTCGAAGGCGACGGGGCGGACGGCGACGCCCTCCCCCACCGAGATACGCCCTCCATCACCGAGGCGGAGCAGGAGGTCGCGGACGAGGGCGACGCCCGTCCGGCAGGTCCGACCGGCGACAGCCCCGAGGCGACGCTCCACGCGGAGGCGGCCCCCGGCCCGGTCCGCGCCAACCCGACCCGCCCGCCCGCCCCGGGGCCTTCGCGGGCCGTGTCGTTCCCTCGGCCCGAGAGCGAGCAGGCCGTCGCGGCCGACCTCCGGCGGCTGGCCCGCCTGCGCCGGAGATCCGGCACCGGCGACGTGCCCGCCCTCGACGAGGGCACCGAGGTTGCCCGGCGCGCAGGGTTCGAGGTCATGGACGTCGGCGAGCCGCCGTCGCTGGCGCGGCGCTACTTCACGACGCTCCGCAACGCCACCGGTCTCGTGTACGGCAGCGCCGTGGCGGTGGCGCGAGACCGCGACCAGTTCCCGATGGTGAAGGGCTTCGCGCTCTTCCTGATCAAGCTGGCCGCGTTCTTCGTCCGTCCACTGGTCCGCCGCGACCTGCGGGACCTGCCCATCGAGCAGCAGCTCCGGCGCCGGCTGGAGATCCTCGGGCCGACGTACATCAAGCTCGGGCAGGTGCTGGCCCTCCGCGAGGACCTGCTGCCGCCGTTCATCACGGAGGAGCTCAAGAACCTGCTCGACCGGCTCCCGGTGATGCCGTTTCCGGAGTACCTCGACCGCATCGCGAAGGGCCTGGGGCGCCCGGTCGACGAGATGTTCTCCTTCATCGACCCGAAGCCCCTCGGCAGCGCCTCCATCGGCCAGATCCACGCTGCGACGACTGTCGAGGGCGACGACGTAATCCTGAAGGTCGTCAAGCCGCACATCTACGTCATCCTGAAGCGGGACGCGCGGCTGCTGGGCTTCTTCGGCTCCTTCCTGCAGATCTTCTTCAGCCGCTACCAGCCCAAGAAGGTGCTGGACGAGTTCGCCGAGTACACCCTCCGAGAGGTCGACCTCCGACGCGAGGCGGACAACCTGGAGCAGATGGCGCTCAACTTCGCCGACCAGCCGGACATCCTCTTCCCGCAGGTCTACCGCCAGTACTCGTCGAGGCTGGTGCTCACGATGGGACGCTTCCGGGGCATCCGGCCGGACACGCCCGCGAGCACGGCGCTCCCCCTGGACGCCCGCGAGCGGCTCGTGGACCTGGGCGCGCTCGCCATCATCCGGATGCTCTACCAGGACGGCTTCTTCCACGCCGACCTGCACCCGGGCAACATGTTCGTGCTCGACACGGAGCCCGATAAGAATGGCGAGATCCACCCCAAGGTCGGCTTCATCGACCTCGGCATGGTGGGCTACTTCGACGGCGACCTTCGGCGGACGCTCCTCTACTACTTCTTCTCGCTCGTCACCGGCGACGCCGAGAACGCAGCCCGCTACCTCGCCTCGGTGTCCGAGGCGGGCAAGAAGGCGGACCCGCGCGGCTTCCAGCGTGCCGTGGCGGAGCTCTGCCGCCGCTTCTACCGCGCGCAACGTCACGGCGACGTCAACGTCGGCCAGTTGATCATGGAGTCGGTCGGGCTGGCGGGCCAATACCGGATGTACTTCCCGGTCGAGATGGTGCTGATGACGAAGGCGCTGGTCACGTTCGAGGGCGTCGGCCAGACGCTCCTGCCAGGGTTCGACGTGGCGGAGGTGAGCCGCAAGCACGTCAACAAGCTCTTTATGAGCCAGTTCAACCCGATCGCGCTGCTCAAGGAGAGCTTCCGCGGCGCGCCGGAGTTGGTGGACCTGATCGTGAAGAGCCCGACGCTGATGGCTGAAGGCATCCGGTTTATCGAGTCGCGCATCCGGAGCACGGACCCGTCGCCCCTGTCGGGTCTGCGGACGGGCCTCCTCTCGGGTGCGTCCCTGGTGGCGGGCACCATCGCGGCCACGACGGGTGGCCCGTGGTTCCTGTGGGGTCCGTTGTTCGCCCTGGCTGCGGGGTTCGCGCTCAAACGGAGCTGACGACGCGGGAATGTCCCCCAAGAGGGGGTATGCTGGAGACTCCCTCTCCCCCTTCCCGATGATCGCCACCGCCCGCTTCGACGTCACCTCCTGGGAGCCGACGGTCTACGACCAGCCCGAGGACGGTCCGGCGCTGACCCGCGTCACGCTCACCAAGACGTTCGAGGGCGACCTGACCGGTGAGAGCGTCGGCGAGGGGCTGTTCTGCGGCCTTCAGACCCCGGCCGACGGCGCGGGATACATGGTGTCGGAGCGCGTGACCGGCCGCCTCGGTGGACGCGCCGGTACCTTCGTGATGCAGCATGGGGGACTCGCCGCGCCCGAGGCAGAGCCCCAGTCCTTCGGCAGCATCGTTCCCGGCTCTGGCACCGGCGCGTTGGCTGGCCTCCGCGGCACCGTCGTCTTCGGCGCCGACCACACGATCACGCTGGAGTTCGAGATGCCCGACGACCCGACAGATGCAGGATCGAGCCTGGCGACCTAGAGATCCGGGTACAGCGGCAACCGCTCGACGCGGTGGAACGTGATCCCGAAGGGCACCTGCGGAGCCCGAACGGTCGCCTCGAAGCGAACCGCCCGCGTTGCCCGGTCCACCTCGACGATGCGCCCGACCGGCCCGACCGGCGAGGCGACGGCCCCGGGCGCGAAGAGAATCGTTCCGGCCTCCGGGTGCTCGTCCACGTCCGAGACGATACGAGAAAACGTCTCTGCACCGCGTTCGCGCCCGTACTCCCAGACCTGCTGGATCGTCCGCGCCTCCGCGTCGATGCGGTAGACGACGGCGCGGCTGTAGGTCCCCGGGAACTGGTACCCCCGGTTGTCGCCGTTGTCGAAGAGCGCGACGGACCCATCCGCGAGGATGGCGGGCGCGTGCTGGTACCACGACCACTCGAACTCCGGGTGAGGGACCGCGCCATCGAGGACGGCGGCGTCCGTGATGGGCACCCCGGCGGCGTCGAGCGGCTGGAGGAGCTTGGCCGCCAGATCCGACCGCCACTCGCGGTGTGGCGCAAGGATCCAGACCACCTGGTTGGCGCGCGTGAGCTTGACAAGGCCCTGCGTGCGACCGGAGACCAGGATGGTGTCGTCGGTCGGGTCGTAGGCGAGCGCGTTGCCGTGGAACCAGTCGACATCGAGGTCGGCGAGGTCGGTCGGCCACGCGCGTCGCGTCGGGTCGAGCGACTGGCGCAGGTCCCAGACGGTCTCGACGGCGCCGATGGCACGGTCGATCTGGATGACGTGATCCTCGACCGTCGTCGTCCCCTGCCGGTTCACGGTGACGAGGAAGTCCCCGGACGGCAATTCCAGAACGTTGTGGTGGAACGTGAAGCCGGGCATCCCCCAGGACCGAAGTACCCGGCCAGCCATGTCCACCTCGTAGATCCGGTCCGTGTTGCCATCCCCGAAGTAGAGGTTGCCATTCGCGAGCCGCTCCACCCCGTTGTCGAAGAAGAGCCCTCCCAACGTGGCGTCGCCCGAGAAGTCCAGTGCCCAGCGGATAGCGCCCGTCACGTCGAAGGCGAAGGCCCGCTGCGGGGTCGCGCTTCCCGCATGCCCGAAGTAGCTCACAAGGGTCAGCCCCGGCTGGAGGGTCCCCGAGGGCGCCACATCGATGGTGACCTCCGGGAAGTCAGCCGGGAGGGCGGGCGCGACCACTGAGAGGTCTCGCGTGCCCAGCGAGGCGCCATCGGCGCCGAACAGCTCCAGCGTCACCGCAGTCGCCTCTCCGGGGTAGAGGCCGAGAATCGGAAGGGTGTGCCCACGCTCGACAGTGCCGAACCGGTGCCGGATCTCGGTGCCCGCGCCGCCCTTCCCCTCGACGGTCACCTCGACCGACACGGGGCGGCTCGTCGAGAGCAGCGCCTCGGCCGTCAGCGGCGCCCGGCCGCTTGGGTCGACGGACACAGAAAGCGACGTGATCAGCTCCTCCTCCATCGGGAGGGTTGGGGCAGCGCCGTCGCAGCCGCCGAGGAGCACGAGGAGCGCGATAAAAGGGGGTCTGAGATGCACCAGCAGCGAGGGGTGGGGCTCGCTACGATACGATGACCCCGCACCCACCTCGGGGCGGTGACCGAGGGGGACCGACATGGCGACGCCCCGGCCGCGCGAAGCAGCCGGGGCGTCCGGTCGTCAGAGCCGTCGGGGACTAACCCAGGCGGCGGTTGATCTCGGCGAGCGTCTCGTCGTCCGCGCCGCTCGGCGAGGCGGGCTCCCCGAGCAGGTCGCCGTCGCCGGTCGCAAGCCCGCGGTCGAGCGCGTCCTGCGTGGCCTGGAGGGCTTCGAGCTCCTGACGGCTGCCGACGACGATGTCGCGGTAGTCGCGGAGGCCAGTGCCGGCCGGGACGAGGTGACCGATGATGACGTTCTCCTTGAGACCCAGCAGGTCGTCCTGGCGAGCCGCGATGGCCGCCTCGGTGAGCACCTTGGTGGTCTCCTGGAAGGAGGCCGCCGAGATGAACGAGTCCGTGCGGAGCGCGGCCTGCGTGATGCCGAGGAGGACGGGCTCGGCGACGGCGAGCTCCGCGTCGCGGACCTCGATCTCCGGCTTGTCCTCCCGCTTGAGCGTCGAGTTGGCGTCGCGCAGCTGGCGCCGCGAGATCGACTGCCCGATGCGCAAGTCCGACTCGCTGGCGTCGACCACCACGAAGCTGTCGTAGAGCTCGTCGTTGGTCCGCTCCAGCTGGAGCCGGTCCACGAGGTCCCCCTCCAGGAACGGCGTGTCGCCGGGGTCGGAGATGCGAACCTTCTGCATCATCTGGCGGACGACCACCTCGATGTGCTTGTCATTGATGCCGACGCCCTGGAGGCGGTACACCTCCTGGACCTCGTTGACGAGGTACTCCTGGACGGCCGTGGGCCCGAGGATCGCGAGGATGTCCTGCGGCGAGATCTGACCGTCGGAGAGCGCCTCGCCCGCACGGACGAAGTCGTTCTCGTGGACCAGCAGGTGCTTGCCAAGGCTCACCAGGTAGGTCTTCTCGGTGGCGCCGTCGCGCGAGGTCACGATCACCTCCTGCGAGCCGCGCTTGCGACCGCCGAAGCTGACCACGCCGTCGATCTCCGTCACGACCGCCGGGTCGGACGGCTGACGGGCCTCGAACAGCTCGATGACGCGCGGCAGACCACCCGTGATGTCGCGGGTACCGGCCGACTGACGCGGGAGCTTGGCGAGCACCGAGCCCGCCTTGATGACGTCACCGGCCGTGACCTGGAGACGCGCCCGGACGGGCATCGTGTATTCGCGACCGCCGTCGCCCTCGACCACGAGGGCCGGGGTCAGCGTCCGCTCGCGCGACTCGGTGATCACCTTCTCGCGGAAGCCCGTCTGCTCGTCCGACTCCTCGCGGTAGGTCGTCCCTTCGATGATGTCCTGGAAGCGAACCGTACCCGCGGTCTCGGCCACGATGACCGAGTTGTACGGGTCCCACGTCGCGATCACGTCACCCTTCTCGACCGACTGGCCTTCGGAGACCGCCACGTCGGCGCCGTAGGGGATCGTGTAAGCGATGCGCTGCTTGCCGTCCGCGTCGAGGATCTTGACCTCGCCCGAGCGCCCGAGGGCGATCGTGCGCGAGACATCGCCGGAGTCGTCGGTAACGGTCCGGAGGTTCTCGAAGGCGACGGTGCCCGCGAACTTCGCCTCGATGGTCGACTCGGCCGCGATGCGGGAGGCCGTGCCACCGATGTGGAAGGTGCGGAGCGTCAGCTGCGTGCCGGGCTCACCGATGGACTGGGCGGCGATGACGCCGACCGCCTCGCCCGTCTGGACGAGACGCCCGTTGGCGAGGTCGCGGCCGTAGCACAGCGCGCACACGCCGCGCTTGGCCTCACAGGCCAGCACCGAGCGGATCTCGACCGTCTCGATGGCGGTCGCGGCGATCTGGTCGGCCAGTTCGTCCGTGATGAGGTCGTCCCGGCGGAGGATCGTCTCGCTCGACTCAGGGTCGCGCACGTCGTGGACCGACACGCGGCCGACGATGCGGTCGCGGAGCGACTCGACGATGTCCTCGTTGTCCTTGAGCGCCTCCATGCGCACGCCGCGGAGCGTGCCACAGTCGTGCTCTTGGATCGACACGTCCTGCGACACGTCGACCAGGCGGCGCGTCAGGTAGCCGGCGTCGGCCGTCTTGAGGGCCGTGTCGGCAAGGCCCTTGCGGGCACCGTGCGTCGAGATGAAGTACTCGGCGACCGAGAGACCCTCCTTGAAGTTGGACTTGATCGGGTTCTCGATGATCGAGCCCGCCGAGCCCGCGGCCGACTTCTGGGGCTTGGCCATGAGGCCACGCATGCCGCCGAGCTGACGGATCTGCTCGCGGGAGCCACGCGCGCCCGAGTCGGCCATCATGTAGATGGCGTTGAAGCCCTCCTGGTCGTTCTGGAGGGACGTGTAGAGCACGTCCGAGACCTCGTTGTTCGTCGAGGTCCAGACGTCGATCACCTGGTTGTACCGCTCCGCCTCGGTGATGAAGCCCATCTCGTAGTTCGAGCGGATGTCATCGACGCGCGAGTCGGCGTCCTGGATCAGCTTCTCCTTGGCGTCCGGCACCACGATGTCGGAGAGCGAGAAGCTCAGGCCGCCGAGCATGGCCTGCCCGAAGCCGAGGTCCTTGACCTCATCGAGGAAGGCCGCCGTGCGGGGGAAGTCGGTCGCCTTGAAGACGCCCGCGATGATGCCACGGAGGTTCTTCTTGGTCAGGACCTGGTCGATGTAGCCGACGCCAGCGGGCACGATGTCGTTGAAGAGCGCACGGCCGACGGCGGTGTCGATGAACTCGCCCGCCTGATGCTTGCCGTCGAACGTCGGCTCCGCGAGGCGGAGCTTGATCCGGGCGTGCAGCGAGACCACGTCCTGGTCGAAGGCCTGCCGGACCTCGCGGGTGGACGAGAACGTCATGCCCTCGCCCTTCTCGCCGGCCCGGTCCTTCGTCATGTAGTACATGCCCAGGACCATGTCCTGCGACGGCACCGCAACCGGCCCACCGTGCGCCGGCGACATGATGTTGTGCGACGCGAGCATGAGGATGCTCGCCTCCAGCACCGCCGCGTGCGACAGCGGCACGTGGACGGCCATCTGGTCGCCGTCGAAGTCGGCGTTGAAGGCCGTTGTCACGAGCGGGTGCAAGCGGATCGCCTTGCCCTCGATGAGGACCGGCTGGAACGCCTGGATGCCAAGTCGGTGCAGCGTCGGCGCGCGGTTCAGCATCACCGGGTGGCCGTCGATGACCTTCTCCAGGATGTCGAACACGTCGGCCGTCCGCCGGTCGACCACCTTCTTGGCGGACTTGACCGTCTTGACGATGCCGCGCTCGATGAGCTTGCGGATGATGAACGGCTTGAACAGCTCGACCGCCATCTGCTTGGGCAGACCGCACTCGTGCAGCTTCAGCTCCGGGCCGACGACGATGACCGAACGGCCGGAGTAGTCGACGCGCTTGCCAAGCAGGTTCTGACGGAACCGACCCTGCTTGCCCTTGAGCATGTCGCTCAGGGACTTCAGCGCGCGGTTCGAGTCCGAACGAACGGCGTTGGCCTTGCGGGAGTTGTCGAACAGCGAGTCGACGGCCTCCTGCAGCATCCGCTTCTCGTTGCGCAGGATCACCTCCGGGGCCTTGATGTCGATCAGGCGCTTGAGGCGGTTGTTGCGGATGATGACGCGCCGGTAGAGGTCGTTCAGGTCCGACGTTGCGAACCGGCCGCCCTCGAGCGGAACCAGCGGACGCAACTCCGGCGGGATCACCGGGATGACCTTCATCACCATCCACTCCGGCTTGTTCTCCATCCGGGCGTTGGCCGCGCGGAAGGCCTCCACGATGCCGAGTCGCTTGAGGGCCTCGGCCTTACGGGCCTGGGAGGTCTCGGTGCGGGCCTGGAAGCGGAGCTCGGTGGCGAGCATGTCCGGGTCCATCCGCTTGAGCAGCTCCTCGACGGCCTCGCCGCCGATCATCGCCACGAACTTCTCCGGGTCGTCGTCGGCCAGGCGGTTGTTGTCCTCGCGGATCTGGTAGAGCACGTCGAAGTACTCGTTCTCCGTCAGGAGCGTGCCCTTCTCGATGCCGAGGTTGACGGCCCCGCCCGGGTTCACCACGACGTACGCCTCGTAGTAGATCACCCGGTCAAGGTCCTTGGACCGCATCCCGAGGAGCGCGCCGATCTTGTTCGGCAGGCTCTTGAAGTACCAGATGTGGACGACCGGCACGGACAGGGTGATGTGCCCGAACCGCTCACGACGCACCGACTTCTGGGTCACCTCGACGCCACAGCGGTCGCAGATGATGCCCTTGTAGCGGATGCGCTTGTACTTGCCGCAGTGGCACTCCCAGTCCTTGACCGGGCCGAAGATCTTCTCGCAGAAGAGACCGTCCTTCTCCGGCTTGAAGCTCCGGTAGTTGATCGTCTCCGGCTTGAGCACCTCGCCGAACGAGCGCTCGAGGATCGTCTCGGGCGAGCTCAGGCTGACGGTGATCGAGCTGTAGTACTTCTTCTGGGCCGGCTGGGCCGGCTGGAGGCCGAATGCCATATCTATAGACTAGGGTAGTTGAGTGTGGGGGTGTCGGGCGCGATGCCGAGGCGGGGTGGCCCCCCTCGGCACGCGCGTCGGCAGGCCCCTAGTCGATTTTCACTTCGAGGCCGAGGCCCTGCATCTCGCGGAGCAGGACGTTGAACGACTCGGGCACGTTCGGCTCGGGGAGGTTGTCGCCCTTGACGATGGCCTCGTAGGCCTTCGAGCGGCCCTGCACGTCGTCGGACTTGACGGTCAGGAGCTCCCGGAGGACGTTCGAGGCGCCGTAGGCGTAGAGCGCCCACACCTCCATCTCGCCGAAGCGCTGGCCGCCGAACTGGGCCTTGCCGCCGAGCGGCTGCTGCGTGATGAGGCTGTAGGGCCCGATGGACCGGGCGTGGATCTTGTCGTCGACGAGGTGCGACAGCTTGAGCATGTAGATCTGCCCGACCGTCGTCTTCTGGTCGAAGGCCTTGCCGGTCTGGCCGTCGAAGAGCTGCACGCGGCCGTCCTCGGGGAGGCCCGCCTCGCGCAGCTTGGCGGCGATGTCGTCCATCGACGCACCGTCGAAGGCCGGCGTGGCGTAGGTCTCGCCGAGCTTGTCGCCCGCCCAGCCGAGGAGCGTCTCGAAGATCTGCCCCAGGTTCATGCGGGACGGGACGCCCAGCGGGTTGAGGCAGATGTCGACCGGCGTGCCGTCCTCGAGGAACGGCATGTCCTCCTCGGGCACGATCTTCGCGACCACGCCCTTGTTGCCGTGGCGGCCGGCCATCTTGTCGCCGACCTGCAGCTTGCGCTTCTTGGCCACGTAGACCTTGGCCAGTTGGACGATGCCCGGGGGCAGTTCGTCGCCCATCTGGATCCGGTACTCCTCCTGCTCGGCCGCGCCGGTCACCTCCTGGTGGCGACGCTGGTAGTTGGCGAGCAGCTTCCACGCCTGACGGTTGGTCTCGTCGTCGTTGGTGTAAGCCTGGCGGATCTTGAGATCCGCCGGCTCGATCTCCTTGAACGCGGTCTTGTTGAGCTTGCCGCCCTCCGAGACCACGACGGTGCCATCGCGGAGCTCGATGGCCGAGCCCGCCTTCTTGGCGCCGATGAGCTGGAAGAACCGCTCGTAGAACGACTGCTGCAGCGCCTCGACCTCGCGGCCGAGCTGGCGCTGGATCTCCTCCAGCCGCTTCTCCTCCGCCTTCTTGGTGATGGCGTCGGTCTTGCGGCGCGAGAAGAGCATCGTGTCGATCACGACGCCGTTCATGCCCGGCTTGGCCTTCAGCGACGCGTCCTTCACGTCACCGGCCTTGTCGCCGAAGATGGCGCGGAGCAGCTTCTCCTCCGGCGTCGGGTCGGTCTCGCCCTTCGGCGTGATCTTGCCGACGATGATGTCGCCCGGGTTGATCTCGGCGCCGACGCGGACGATGCCGCGCTCGTCGAGGTCCTTGGTGGCCTCCTCGGAGACGTTCGGGATCTCACGGGTGAGCTCCTCCTCGCCGCGCTTCGTGTCGCGGACTTGGTGGTCGAACTCCTCGATGTGGACCGAGGTGAAGATGTCCTGCTTGACCACCTTCTCCGAGATGACGATGGCGTCCTCGAAGTTGTACCCCTTCCAGGGCATGAACGCCACGAGGACGTTCTTGCCGAGCGCCAGCTCGCCACGCTCCGTGGAGGCGCCGTCGGCCAGCAGGTCGCCCTTCTTCACCTTCATGCCGACCGCGACGCGGGGCTTCTGGGTGACGTTGGTGTCCTGGTTGGTCCGGCGGAACTTGATCAGCGAGTACGTGCGGACGGGCTCTTCGAACGCCGCGTCGGCGTCCTCGGGCGTCTCGTCGTAGCGGACGGTGATCTTGGTCGCGTCGACGTACTCGACCACGCCGTCGCCCTCGGCGACGAGGATAGCGCGGCTGTCACGGGCGATGCGGCCCTCTAGACCCGTGCCGACGTACGGCGCGGACGGCTGGAGAAGGGGCACGGCCTGGCGCTGCATGTTCGAGCCCATGAGCGCGCGGTTGGCGTCATCGTGCTCCAGGAACGGGATCAGGCTCGCCGCGGGCGAGATGATCTGGTTCGGCGCCACGTCCATGTAGTCGATCTGGTCCGCCGTCACCAGCGGCACGTCGCCGCCGATGCGGGCGCGGATCAGCTCGTTGGCGTAGGTGCCGTCCTCGTTGAGCGGCGCGTTGGCCTGCGCGATCGTGTAGCGGTCCTCGTCCTCGGCGGAGAGGTATTCGATCTGCTTGGTCACCTTGCCGTTCTTGACCTTCCGGTACGGCGTCTCGATGAAGCCGAACTGGTTCACGACGCCGTGGGTGCACAGCGACGAGATGAGGCCGATGTTCGGGCCTTCCGGCGTCTCGATCGGGCAGAGACGGCCGTAGTGCGTGTAGTGCACGTCGCGGACCTCGAAGCCGGCGCGCTCACGGGTCAGACCACCCGGCCCGAGCGCGGACATCCGACGCTTGTGCGTCAGCTCCGCGAGCGGGTTGGTCTGGTCCATGAACTGCGACAGCTGGTTCGTCCCGAAGAAGGTGTTGATCACCGACGAGACGGTCCGCGCGTTGACGAGGTCCTGGGGCGTGAATTTGTCCGCGTCGCGGAGGTTCATCCGCTCCTTGATCGTCCGCGCCATGCGGGCGAGGCCGAGCGAGAACTGGCTCTGGAGCTGCTCGCCGACGGTCCGCACGCGGCGGTTGCCGAGGTGGTCGATGTCGTCGACGTTCGACTTGCCGTTCTGGAGCTTGACCAGCTCGGTGATGATCGCGACGATGTCCTCCTTCGAGAGCGTCACCGACGTGTCCTCGCCGGACAGGCCGAGCCGCTTGTTCATGCGGTACCGGCCGACGGCGCCGAGGTCGTAGCGCTTGTCGGAGAAGAAGAGGCGGTCGAGGAGCGCACGGGCGGCGTCCACATCGGGCGCCTCGGCGCTGCGGAGCGTCTCGTAGAGGTGCTTGAGCGCCTCGTCCGACGAGTGCGTCGTGTCCTTCTTGATCGTGTTGAGGAGCGTCGACATGTCGAGCGACGTGTTGTCGTCCTCGTCCACCTCGCGGCGCACGATGACCGTCTCGACGTTGGCGTCCTTGAGGATGCCGTAGTCGTCCTCGGTGAGCTCATGCTCGGCCGGGAGGATGACCTCGCGCTCGGAAGTCTCCTGAAGCACCTCTCCGGTGTCCTCGTCGATCACCTCGTGCTTCACCTCCACGGTGACCGTGGCGGCCAGCACGCGGCCGACGAGCTTCGAGAACGCCTTCTTGGTCGTCACCTTCTCCTCGTCGGCGAGGTCGAACAGGTTGACGATCTCAGCGTCCGACGAGTAGCCCAGGCAGCGGAGCAGCGCCGTGACGGGCAGCTTCTTCTTCCGGTCGATGTACGCCCACATCACGTTCGCGACGTCGGTCGAGAACTCGATCCACGAGCCCCGGAAGGGGATCACGCGGGCGCTGTACAGGTCCGTCCCGTTGGGGTGGACCGACTGGGAGAAGAAGACGCCCGGGCTGCGGTGCAGCTGGCTGACGATGACGCGCTCGGCGCCGTTGACGACGAACGTCCCCTTCTCGGTCATGACCGGAAGGTTGCCGAGGTAGACGTCCTGCTGGATCGCCTCTTCGGGCTCGTCCTCGTCCTCGTCCTCCTTGGCGCTCAGGCGCAGCTTGGCCTTGAGCGGGAGGGCGAACGTCAGGCCCTGCGCGAGGCACTCCTCGATGGAGTGCTTGGGCGCCTCCAGCGTGAAGTGGAGGTACTCGAGCGTGTAGCGCTCGCGAGTGTCCGTGATCGGGAAGTGCTCCCGGAAAGTGGCTTCCAGCCCCTTCTTCTCGTCACGCTCCTCCGGGACCAGCTCCGCCTGGAGGAAGTCGTGGTAGGACTGGAGCTGGATCTGGAGGAAGTCCGGAAAGTCGAGGACCGGCGCGATGTCTGCGAAGGACTGGCGAGTGCTTTCGCCGCTGGGCGCCGGTCGCGCCGCGCTCTTGCTGTTGCTCAAGGCGTACCCCTGGGGTGTGATGACCGCTGATGCGAGAGGGCCCGGCCGCGGCTCACGGGGAGCCGCCGGGCGGCGCCGACCGATGACTCGGCCGACGCGGGCATCCAGGGCCCCGCACGTGGCGGGACCACCGGACTGAACCGGGCGGCGGAACTCAGTGTTCCGTTCGATTCGTGTGCGGGACCGAGGAGGCCTCGGCGCGCAGGTCGGCCCGTCCGAAAACGGATGGGGCCGGATGCCGCGAACGCCCGCCCTCCACACGGCAGTGCCGGGGAGAGCGGGCGAGACGCGACGACGCGGGCGACGCGAGCCGCCCGCGCGGACTTACTTGAGCTCGACCGAGGCGCCGGCGCCCTCGAGCTTGCCCTGGATCTCGGTCGCCTCGTCCTTCGAGACGCCCTCCTTGATCGGGGACGGCGCGTTGTCGACGAGCTCCTTGGCCTCCTTGAGGCCCAGGCCCGTGATGCCGCGGACCTCCTTGATGACGGCGATCTTGTTGCCGCCGATGCCGGCGAGGATCACGTCGAACTCGGTCTGCTCCTCCGCCTCGGCGCCAGCGGCGGCGGCGGGGCCCGCCACGACGGCGGCGGCGGCGGCCGGCTCGATGCCGTACTCGTCCTTGAGGACCGTCAGCAGCTCGTTGGCCTCCTTGATGGTGAGGTTGACGAGGCTTTCGGCGATTGCGTTGATGTCTGCCATGGGTGTGGGGTGTTCCTGCGACGGTCTCGGCCCGGTCGGGCTGCGTCGCTGATTATGGATGAGGGTGTCCGTCCCGGCAGCGTGCCGAGGCGGGCGGAGTCAGCAGGGCCGGAACCGGCCCGAAGGCCTAGGCCTCCTCCTTCTCGGAGATCTGCTGGATGACGCTGGCGAGGCCAGAGCCCTGCGCGCCGAGGGCCGACGCGACGTTGGTGATGGGCGCCATGAGGAGGCCCAGGATGTCGCCGAGGAGCTCGTCCTTGCTCTTCAGCTTGGCCAGCTCGTCGAGCGAGCCGCCGCTGTAGATGGCGCCGTCGATGTAGGCGCCCTTGAAGCGGGGCACCTCGAGGTTGTTGTCCTCCAGGAACTTCTTGAGCACCTTGGCCGGGCCGGCCGGGTCGTTCGTGAACGCGACGGCCGTCGGGCCGTTGAGCTCGTCGAACAGCTCGTCGAAGCCCCCCCGCTTCTCCATCGCGCGACGGAGGAGGGTGTTCTTGAGGACCTTGTACTGGACGTCGGCCTCGCGGAAGGCGCGGCGGAGGCCCGTGGCCTGCTCGACCGTCAGGCCCTGGTAGTCGGTGAGGTAGACCGTGTTGGCACCATCGAGGGTCTCCTCGATGGCCCCGAGGGCCTCCTGCTTCTGCGCTTTAGTGAGCGGCATGTCGTGTGGCGTTGAACGTTGGAGAGTGGAAAGCTGAACGGCCATGCCGAAGGAATCCCTTCAGCGTCGCCCGTCCCACGATCCAACAGACCTAGCGGGCGGTGGAGATGACGGCGGCGCGGTCGACCGGGACGGCCGGACCCATCGTGGTCGAGAGCGTGACGCTCTTGACGTAGAGGCCCTTGGCCGCGGCGGGACGCAAACGGACGATCTCCTTCAGGAAGGCGTCCGCGTTGTCGCGGATCTGGTTCTGCGAGAAGGACACATTGCCGATGGACGTGTGGATGATGCCCGCCTTGTCGACGCGGAAGTCGATCCGGCCCGCCTTGACCGCCTCGACGGCGTCGGCGAGGTCGTTCGTGACCGTGCCCGACTTGGGGTTCGGCATCAGGCCACGGGGGCCGAGCACGCGGCCGAGACGGCCGACCTGCGGCATCACGTCCGGCGACGCGATCAGCACGTCGAAGTCGGTGAAGCCCTCGTTCTGGATCTTGTCGACGAAGTCGTCGAGGCCGACCATGTCGGCGCCCGCGTCACGGGCCTCGGCCTGCTTGCCCTCGTTGGTCAGGACCAGCACGCGGACGGTCTTGCCGGTGCCGTGCGGGAGCGCGACCGAGCCGCGGACCATCTGGTCGGCGTGGCGGGGGTCGACGCCGAGACGGACGTCGATATCGACGGACTCCTCGAACTTGGCGCCGCTGGTCTTCTTGACCAGCTCGGCGGCGGTGTCGAGCGAGAGCGCGCCTCCGGCCTCCTCGGTCGCCGCAGCGACGAGCTCGGCGGCCTGGCGGTAACGCTTGCCTTTCTTTGCCATGGGTTTCTTGGATGTGCGGTGCGAACGCCAGCGTCGGCTGGCTCCCGCTTGTGAGTTCAGCGCTCAGAGTCCGTCGGATCGACCTCCGAACCCCGAAGCCGTGACTAGTCGACGATCGGAGCGCCCGTGACCGTGAGGCCCATCGAGCGGGCCGTGCCCGCGATCATGCGGGCGGCGTTGTCGAGGTCGGTCGCGTTGAGGTCCTCGATCTTCTGCTGGGCGATGTCCCGGCACTGATCCCAGGTCACCTTGCCGACCTTCTCGCGGAGCGGGTCGCCGGCGCCCTTCTGGACCTTGGCCGCCATCTTCAGCAGCACGGCCGCCGGGGGGCTCTTGGTGACGAACGTGAAGCTCTTGTCGCCGTAGACCGTGATGACCACCGGGATCACGAGGCCCATCTTCTCCTGCGTCGCGGCGTTGAACGCCTTGCAGAACTCCATGATGTTGACGCCCTTCTGGCCGAGCGCCGGGCCGATCGGCGGCGCGGGCGATGCCTGCCCGGCCTTGATCTGCAGCTTGATGTAGCCGTCGATTTTCTTTGCCATATCGGGGTGCGGTGCAAACGCCGGGGTCTCCGGCTCCCGCGCAAGTGAGACTACGCCGGGGCGTAGCGGATCGAGAAGGTACCGGCGCCCCGATCTAAAAAACGCCCTCTCGGCAGGCTTCGCCCGCGTTTCACCCCACGTCCGCCGTGTCCCTACGGACGCCCTCGGCAGGGACTCCCCTGCCGAGGGCCCCGCGCCTCACCGGACCACCGAGATCCGCTGCGTGGCCTCCTGGCCGCCGCCCTCGGCGCGGACGACGTAGAGGCCCGACGCCAGCCCCGACGCGTCCCATCGGAGAGCCTGCCACCCCGCGGCGAGGGGGCCGTCCACCACGACGGCCACCTCGCGGCCCCGCAGGTCGTACACCGTCACGCGGACGGCCCCGGCCTGCGGGACGCCGACCTGCAGCACCACCGGGCCGCGCGTCGGGTTGGGGTACGGCGACGCTAGCGCCAGCTCCGTCGGCAGCGACGACTCGCCCTCCGCGGCCACCTGGCCCGCCACGAACGTCAGCTCCGCGACCGTTTTCGGCGCCTCGGCGTTGCCGACGCGGTCGGTCGCCAGCGCGAACACGCCGTACGTCGTGCCGAGCACCGTCTGGAAGACGACCTCGTCGCCCCCCTCCACCGTCGCCACCTTCTCGAACGGGCCGCCGTTGGCCTGTGCGAACAGGTCGTAGCGCCCGACGCCCGACCCGCCGTCGGTGCCCTCGAAGCGGACGACGGTCAGCGTGTCGGCCGCGCCGGGGTCGGCGGAGACGACCGCGCTCACCGGCGACGACAGGTCGAGCGTGTTCGCCCAGACCCCGGTGTCGATCAGTTCGTTGCGGTCGAACCGGATGTCGGCCCGGTTGCCAATCGTCGTGCCATCGGGCAGCCCCGGCTTCGCGGCGATGGTGAACGTGACGCTCCCCTCCCCTTCGCCATTGGCCCCGTTGGGCGGCAGGAAGCCCGCCTCGGCCGACGTGCGCAAGGTGTAGTCCGTCGGGTCGAGGTCCGACATCTGCCACATCACCACGCCGGTCTCCACGTCCAGCGCCGCGTCGAGGCGGACGAGCGAGGGCTCGCTCGGGCGCCGGTCCCAGTACGTCGTCCAGGCCGCCAGGCCCGCCGGGGCGGTGAACGACGTGTCCGGGAGGACGAAGGTGCCGAGCGAGAACGTCGACAGGTCCAGCGTCGCCACGTCGAGCGTGTCGGTGATGGTCACTTCCACCGCCGAGGCGGTCGCCGTCGACAGGTTCTCGAACGAGATGACGTACGGGATGCGTCCGAACGACGCCACGTAGCGCTCCGGCCTGATCCCGATGTGCCCGGTCTTCTCGTTCGGGTCGAACGACCAGAACTGGGCCAGCCCGAGCCAGTCGCTGACGATGTATCTGGAGCAGTCGGAGCAGTTCTTCGCCAGCTGGGCGATTCCGGCGAGCTTGTTGATCGACGTAAACAGCTCGTAGAGGGTGAAGCCCGCCGCGATCACCTGACCGCCCGGAAGGGCGATGGCCCCACAGGAGACGGCCGTTTCGATCAACTGCGCGCCCAGGGAGTAGCCGGAAATCACGGCGCCCTCCCCCGTCGTCGCGGCCAGCGCAGCGTTGCCGAACGCGATGGCGGTCTTGAACGCATCGCCGATGCACGAGTCGGGCAGCAGTTCGCTGAAGAGCCCCTGCAGGCACGACACGCAGGCCGCGAGCCCTTCATTGACGGCCGCCTCACTCCGCGACGCGTCGCACACGACCGCGAAGTCGCCGGTCTGGACGAGCCCCTCCCCCGTCAGCGCGTCCCAGTCGAGCGTGTTGAGCGGCCGGCCGGCGCTCGCCGACCAATTGTCGTTGGCCATGGGCGCCGTCGCGGCGACGGACAGCAGCAGCTCGCCCGACGATCCGGCCGGGATGACCGGGATGTAGAACACGGCGATGCGCGCGTCCATCGGGGTCACCGTGGGACAGGGCGCACCGGCGGGCGACGTGGGCGGGCAGATCTCGGCCGGCTGGATGGTCTCGCGGATCCAGATCAAGTCCTGGTCGATCTCGTTCTCGAGGACCGGGTTGTAGAACTCGTTCTGGACCGTCACCTCCGTCGACCACGGGAAGGCAACGCGGATCGGGACCATCACGGCGTCGGAGTTGCCGTCGTTGCCGTAGACCACGCGCAAGGTCCGCGGGAAGCCGACGCGGAGCGAGTTGTTGATCATCGAGGTCCAGACCTGGACCGTCGGCTCGACGGCCTCCACCACGAGCGCGCCTTGCAGCGTTGACGACGCGCCGCCCGAGGTGACGGTGAGGGCGTACGTGCCGGGCGGCGCGCCTTCCAGGTCGAACGCGGCGCGCAGGCGGGCCCCGTTCTCGAACGCGCGTGTCACGTCCGCGGTCAACGTGCTCGGGCCGGAGAGCGTCGCGACGGCGTCGTCGCCGAAGCCCTGGCCGAGCACGACGAGCGTCGCGGGCGCCTGGTTGGAGGCCCGCTGCGGGCGGCTGCTCGCGATGCCGACGCCCGCCCCGGCCCCGTTCGACTGGATCTCGAAGCGCCAGCCGAGCCCGGCCTGATTGGAAACGCCGAGTCCATTCGCTAGACCTGGGACCTGGCCTGGCGACGCGATCTGACAGTTTTCGTTCAGCTCCGTCGGGAAATTGGTGCACGAAAGCCTGATGTCCCCTTGTTCGATTTCCGCCTCGGCCACCGCGTCGTCGATGGGCGTCAGCGTGATCTCACGGACCTGCAGCGTGTCGGCAAGGTTTGAACTGGCGCCCCAGCGGTACGAGCCGGGGGGCGTCGAAAGCGTGTAGTCGAGGTAGTGAACCGGGGTGCCCGAAGTCTGGAGCAACGGCCTCGCCGTCTCATCATGAGGGCCATAGCGGTAGGCGCGAATGCGACCGGGGTTGCGCCCCTGCTCGGCGATGTCGTCGTCCAGCACCTCGAAATCGAAAATGGCTGTGTTCACCACGTTGTGCGTCCGGCACGTCTCCAGACCCGCCTGCTGGGCGCACACCTGGTTGTGGAACCCGTTCCCCGCCACCCCCGGGCCCGGACGGGCCGCCCAGATCCGGTTCGTGAAGTGGTTGATACTCGGAACAGACGTCGGGACTGCCCCGCGCTCGTAGCTCCAGGTGTCTACGACGTACGAGATCACGTTCCCGTCGGCATCGAGCAGGCGCGGCGCGAGATTGACCCGACGGCCGAACCACAGCATCACGTCGCGCTGGATCAACAGCCGGGCCGGCTCCGGGACCGGCTCCGCGTCCGCCCAGTCGAAGAAGGGTCGCGCGCCGTGCTGGTAGACCGCTTCGAGGTCAAGCACGAGGGCGTCGTTGGCCAGGCGGCGCACCTCGACCCAGTGGTTGCCGGGGTGCTGGTACTTCAGGTAGCCGACCGACCGACCGTCGGGCGAGAGCTGATACGAGTCGTAGCTCACGTCGGCCAGTTCGGACACCTCGTGGAGAATCTCGCCCGAGGTCACGCTCACGACCGACACACGCCGGGCGAGGGAACTGCCAGCGCCCACGCGACGAGTGGGCCAGCTGAACAGAATGCGGTCGGCCTTCCAGTCGAGGGCGATCTCAGTCGGAAACCAGTCCTCGTCGAACCCGCGGTTGAGCGGGCCAAACACGACGCGGTCGGTCGCGCCGTCGACGGACACGGCGCGGAGGGCCAGTTCGCACGTGGCATCGGACCCCGTGCCCACCTCCATCCAGCCGAGGTAGGCGATCTCTGAGCCGTCGGGGCTGAACGAGGCCCGCGCGGCGCCCTGCTCGCAGGCCGTGAGCGGCGCGAAGGGGAACGCCGTCGGCTCCGCGCTGCCGTCCGACGGGACGGTCCACAACGTGTCGGGGGTGAACTGAGCCACGGTGTAGAGCACCGTCTGCCCGTCCGGCGAGATGTCGGGGCGGGCGCGGGCGCTGGCCAGCGTGGAGCTCAGCCGAATCGGATCGGTCAGCACGGTGATGTTGCGCCCGTCCCGGTCCACGGCCATCACCTGCACGTCGCCCTGATCGGGTCCGAACCAGTCGGCGACAAACGCCAGCCGGCCCTGCGTGGAGAGGGCCGGGTTGTACGAGGCGTGATGCAGGATTCCAAACCCACTCTGGGGCCGGACGTAGGTGCCGAGCGTGTCCGCCCCCCCCCCTGTCCCCAAGCCGAGCGACTGGTAGGTGTTGATGGTGACACCGACCCGGTGGAGCGCCGCGGCGTCCGGGTTGAACAGCGAGATGGCGTTGCCCGCCGGCGCCGGGCCGGTCGGGCCGAGCATGACGCCGTCCAGAACAGGCTGGGCGGCGAGCGGGAAGGCGAGGGCGACCGCCAGCGCGGCGAGCAGGAGCGAACGGGGCATCGGGGAGAAAAGGGGGCCTACCCCTGAACCGGATTCCGCGCGCGGACTGGACCATGCGCCCGTCACATCCTCCGTTACGTAGTTCCAGGGACTTGCGTACGTTTCGCCGATCCCGGACGCCTGTGACTCCGCCCGACGCTCTGCTCCTAACCCGCACCCGCACCGGCGACGCCGATGCGCTGGACGAGCTTGTGGGCCGGATGTACGACGAGATGCGCCGTGTCGCCCAGGCCCAGCGCCGACGCCTCGGCGCGTCCGACACGCTCAACACGACGGCCGTCGTCCACGAGGCGTACGCCAAGCTCGACGGCCGCACGGCTGCCCCGTCGTATGCCGACGCAGGCCACTTCCTCGCCGTCGCCTCGCGGGCCATGCGCGACGTGATCGTGGACTATGCCCGTGCGCAGTGCGCCGACAAGCGCGGCGGGCCGGGCCGCCCCGTGTCGCTGGACGGCCTCGCGACGCAGGCGCTCTCCGCCAGTCTCGACCCTGTGGAAGTCCTGGGCGTCGACCACGCACTCGCCGAGTTGGAGCGGATCGACCCGCTGGCGGCCCGCGTGACCGAGCTCCGTTACTTCGCCGGGCTCACCATCGCCGAGACGGCCGACGCGCTCGGCACCTCGCCGATGACCGTCAAGCGCCGCTGGACGCTGGCTCGCGCCTGGCTCTACGAGCGGCTCGCCGACGCCCCCGTCCTGGCCTGACGCCCCGGCGTGGTCCGCGGCGGGCCTCGTTTCCGGTACAGAGGGGAGCCCCTCCCGCCCGATGACCCCCGACCGCTGGCTTCGTCTCGCCGACCTCGTCCCCGACGCGCTCGCGGTCGAGCCCGCCGACCGGGACGCGTTCCTGGACCGCGCCTGCGTGGATGCCGACGGGGCTCTCGACCCCACGCTTCGGTACGAGGCGGGCCGCCTCACCGCTGCCGCCGAGGCGGCCGACCGCGCCGGCTCGCTCACCTCACCCGTCGCTTCCCCCCCTGCGACCGACGTCCTGCCTGACCGGATCGGGCCCTGGCGCGTGACCGGGCTGCTGGGCGAGGGCGGCGCGGGCGTCGTCTACCTCGCCGAGCGGGCCGACGACCGCGTCCAGCGCACGGTGGCCCTGAAGGTGCTGCGCCGCGCCGGGCGAGGTGTCGCCCGCCAGTTCGACCGAGAGCGCCGCGCCCTGGCTCGCCTCGAACACCCCCACATCGCGCGCCTCTACGACGCCGGCGTGGTCGGCGACGGGCCGCTCGCCGGGACGCCCTTTCTAGAGATGGAATGGGTGAACGGGCTTCCCCTCCCCGCCGCCGCCGACCGCCTCGGGCTTGGCGTGGAGGCGCGCGTTCGACTCCTCCTCCAGGTCTGCGCCGCCGTCAGCTATGCCCACGGGCGGCTGGTGCTGCACCGCGACCTGAAGCCGTCGAATGTGGTCGTGACCGAGGACACGGAGGGGCCGCGGGCGGTCGTCCTCGACTTCGGCGTCGCCCGGCTGCTGGGAGACGCTGCCGACCCCGCGCTCACGCGCACCGGCGAGAGCCTGTACACGCCCGCCTATGCCGCCCCCGAGCAGGTCGCCGGGGACGATGTGACCACCGCCACCGACGTGTACGGCGTCGGCGCGCTGCTCTACGAGGTGCTCACCGGCGTTCGTCCCCGTACGAGCGCCGAGACCGGCCGCCTCCCCTCCGTCCCGAGCCGCGTCGCGGGCAACCACGCACGACGGATCGAGGGCGACCTCGACACGATCTGCCTCAAGGCCCTCGCCCCAGCCCCCGAGCGCCGCTACCTGTCCGTAGACGCGCTCGCGGCGGACCTGACCCGCCACCTGGAGGGACTCCCGGTCGAGGCGCGCCCGACCACACTCGGCTACCGCGTCGGCCGGTTCGCCCGCCGCCACCGCACCGGCGTCGTGGCGACGGCGCTGGTGGCGCTGGCGGTCGTCGGCGGGCTGGGAGCGTCGCTATGGCAACGCGCCGAGGCGCACCGGGAGCGCGACCGGGCCCAGGTCGCGGCCGTCGAGGCGCAGGCCCAGGCCGACCGCGCCGAGGCCGTCGCGGGCTTCCTCGAACAGATCCTGCGCGCGCCCAACCAGCGGTGGTACAACGACGGCGTCGCCACCGGCCCCGAGACGCCCATCCGTGCCGTGCTCGACGAGGCCGCCACCCGCGTCGACCGCGACTTCGCCGACCAGCCGGACCTGCTGGCCGACCTCCACCACGTCCTCGGCGACACCTACGGCGCGCTCGGCCTGGTCGACGAAGCGGTCCGGCACCACGACCGCACCCTCGCCCTGCGCGAGTCGATCTACGTCGCGCCCCATCCCAAGATCGCGGAGGCGCTGTACTACTCGGCCGCGAGCGACCGGGACGACATGAACCGATCCACCCAGACGATGCAGCGGGCGCTCGACATGCTGCGCCAGCGCAACGAGGGCAACAACTTCCCCTTCATCGCTCGCGACCTCGCGGGTCGCTACCTGATGCTGGGACTCCCCCATCGGGCAGAGGCTGTCGCGGCCGAGGGCGCTCGTGTGGCCGAGGCTCGCTTCGTGCCTGGCGACGACGGGTTCCGCTACCGGGAGACCATCCTGTTCTTGCTCGCGACTACACAGGCCGCTGCCCTCCTCGATCTCGACCGCCTCCCCGAGGCCGCCCCCCTCTTGCACCGGGCCGACTCGCTCTGGGCACGACTGCCCTCGTCCTCCGGCCAGTACGTCAACTGGCAGTTCTACGTCTGCCAGGTTGGGCGGCTCCGGCGCCGCCAGAATCGCCAAGACGAGGCCGAGGCTGCCCTTCTCGCCTGCATCGGTGACCCGTCTTCCCGAGCCACCCGTACGCCCATGCCCGCGCCCCCTGTGCGCATGCCCTACGATGCCTGGACGGACCAAGGAGAAGCCCTCGAGCTGGTCGCGCTCTACGACGGTCTCGGCCGCCCCGCCGAGGCGGATCGCTTCCGCGCGCGCGCGCGCCAGTCACAGGCTCTCTTCGACTCGTTTCGAACCGCCGGACGCGCCCTCGACCGGGCGCGCTAGCCCTCGTGCTCGACCTGGAGGAAGTCCAGCTCCAGCGGCGTCTTGCGGCCGAAGATGGACACCATCACGCGGACCTTCATCTTGTCGGCATAGACCTCCTCGACGAAGCCCGTGAACGTGTTGAACGGGCCGTCGACCACCTTGACGGCGTCGCCCTGCTTGAAGGGGACCTCCATGGTCTCACCCTTGTCCTCGTCCATCATGCCCAGGATCCGGTTCACCTCGTCCGGCCGGAGCGGGACGGGCTCCCCGTTGGCACCCAGGAAGCCGATCGTGGACGGAGCCCCGTTGATGACCTCGCGGAGGTACGGGTCGACGATGGCCTCCAGCAGGATGTAGCCCGGGAAGGACGTCTTCTCACGGGTCTTCTTCTTTCCCGCGCGCATCTCGAAGACCGTCTCCGTCGGGATCACGACCTGGGTCAGCTTGTCGTCGTAGCCGAGCCGCTCGACCTCACTCTCCAGGTATTCCTTGACCTTCTTCTCGTGACCGGAGAAGGTGCGGAGGACGAACCACTTGCGGATCGGGGGGCGGGCCATAGCGTGCAGATGCGGGAAACTGGGACGAGCCCTAGCTGCCGTAGATGAACCGAAGGGCCGTGCTGATCACCTGATCGGCCCCGAAGATGAAGATCGAGATCGCCAGCGACGACGCGAGCGTGAGCACGGTGTTGCTGATGAGCTCCTTGCGCTTGGGCCAGTTGACCTTGCGCATCTCCTTGCGGACCTCGACGACGTAGTTGCCGAGGGCGCCGCCGGGGACCTTTGTCTGCGTCTCTGTCGCCATGTCAGGGCCGCGCGGAGCGGCGGGTTCGTTCGGAGGAAGCCGGAAACGGGGCACGGGCGGCAGGACTCGAACCTGCAACCTGCGGTTTTGGAGACCGCTGCTCTGCCAATTGAGCTACGCCCGTCTAGCGGACCGCCGACGCCCCGAAGGACGCCGGCGGCCGGTCCAATCTACGATGACGCGGGAGCGTCGTTCGGAAGGGACGATGGAGACCGCTGGCACGAGGCCAGCGAGGCTCCACATCAAACTCAGTCGAGGATCTTGGAGACGACGCCGGCGCCGACCGTCCGGCCACCCTCGCGGATGGCGAACCGAAGGCCCTGCTCCATCGCCACGGGCTGGATCAGGTCCACCGTGAACTGCGTGTTGTCGCCCGGCATCACCATCTCGA
>NZ_MVOI01000003.1:0-146437 GCF_002283555.1 Rubrivirga sp. SAORIC476
TGGAGGTGGAAGCCATGCTCGCCGGGCGTCAGGCCCGAGAGGTTGTAGCGCACCTCCACCGCGTCGCCGAGGTCGACGAACTCGACGGAGCCGGTCACGCCGGACCCATCCACCTCGGCGATCTGGGCGACGGCCCGGCCCACTGCCCCACCCCTATGACAGAAACGCGCCCGCCGCCACCTCTGTGACAGCGGGCGCCGCGTCTCTCGTTCTCGGGCATGCCACGAAGACCTTGAGGCGGACGAGGCTACGAGTCGAGCACCTCCTGCTCAGGCAGAGGGAACTGGCTGAAGATGTCGTCTCCTGCGCGGTCGATGGGCAGACCGCCAAGGCGGCCGTAGCGCCGGAGGTCGATCCAGCGGTGCCCCTCGGCGTAGAGTTCATACCGCCGCTGCCGGAGCACCTCGTCGATCAACGCCGCCTGCGTCGTCGCACCGGTGTAAGGGGCGAGGCCGGCCGCGGTCCGGATCACGTCGAGATCGGCGACGGCAGCGCCGGGCGCAGAAGTCTGCGCACGCGCCTCGGCACGCAGCAGGATCAGCTCGGCGTTGCGGATGATCGGGATGGCTGCCGTCGGCGACGCGTACACGTCAACGTCGAAGGCCGAGGTGAGTCCGTCGAACGTCCGGGAGTCCGTGCGCTCGAACACCTTGGCGAGTCGGTCGTCGTCATCCGCGATGTCGGCGACGAACGAGGGGTGCGCCAGTGCCCCGTCGCCGTTGCCGTCGAGGGGGAAGAAGAACGGGTTGGTGATGTCACCCGCCCCGGTCGAGAACACGTGGTAGGCCCCGTCGGTGAGAGGAGCGGTGGGGTCGAGGAACGAATCCTCGAGCGCCGCGAGCACGCCGGGCCAATCCTCGCGGTAGGCGTCGACACGGGCTGCGAGCGCCCGGTTGACGAGCGCGTAGCCGTCGGTACCCGCCGGGATGCCCGATGCCACCGTCGTGGCAAAGAAGAGATCGGACCCGGCCTGGAGATCGGTGTACCCCTCATCGAAGAGCGCAGCGATCCGGTCGAGCGATTCGTCGTACCCCACGATGGGCCCGGCCTCGTCGGCGCCAGGCTCAATGAACCGAAGCCCGTTCTGGGCGGTCAGGTTGAGGTTGAGCAGATACGAGTAGGCGATCCACGTCTTGGCGAACCCGCGCGCGGCAGCCTTCTCCCCGTCCGACAGCGTCGTGTTGCCCTCAAGGGCGACGAGCATGGTGTTCGCGTTTCGGATCGTGGTGTACCGAGCGCTCCAGGGCGTGATGACGTAGAACTCGTTGTTGCCGAGGGTGAAGTCGCCTTTCCCGAGGAGGTCACTGGTGAACCGCGGGTCGGAGGGGCTCACGCGCCAGTACTCGCGGCCGAGCACGCCGACGTCGACGAGGTAGGTTCCGAGGCCGAGCCGGGCCGAGGCCTCGATCCCGATGCCGAGGTTGGAGAGGTTGGCTTCGGTCGGATTGTCGACGATGTCGTCGAGGGCGGGCCCGTTCGGGTTCGGCCGGTCCTCGATGTCGAAGGCGTCACAGCCCGTGAGCCCGAGCGCGACGACGGCGCCGAAGACGACGATGCGGAGAAGGGTGGTCATGGAATCAGTCAAGAGTGGAAGGCGGCAGAGAGGCGCGATTAAAGGCCGAGATTGATGTGGAAGTAGAGGTTCCGCGAGGACGGGAACGGGGCCACCTCCACGCCCGACGCGACCGGCTGGCTGCCGAAGTTGCTGACCTCCGGGTCGTAGCTCTTGTAAGGCGTGATCGTGAGCAGGTTGGTCGCCGAAACGCCGAGGCGCAGGCTCCGGAGCGTGCCCGCGAACGGGCCGAAGGCGGACGGGGCGACGTCGTAGTCGACGCGAACCTCGCGGAGCCGGAAGTACGACGCGTTCTGCACGAACGCCGCAGCACCGGCCGGCCGCTGCTCGATGTTCGGGATGCCGTCGCCGTCGTCGTCAAGGTCGAAGTCTGGGCTCGTGCCCAGCAGGTCGGCCAGGAGTTGCGTGAGGTTGATCACGTCTCCCCCCTTCTTCCAGTGCGCGAACGCCGTCAGCCGGAGCCGCCGCATGATGGTGACGTCGTTGAAGAACGACATCTGGAAGTCCGGCGAGACGTCGCCGAGCTGAACCGTTTCCCCGTTCACGTCCCCGACGATCTGGGTCGGGCTCTGGCCCTGCTCGATGCGGACCGACCCGAGGCTGGCGCCAAAGCCACCGCCGGCCGCCTGGAACGGCGGGACGGTGAGTTCGGTGACCTCGGCGCGGTTGGCCCAGAAGCTCGTCCGCGAGACCCACTGGACCGTCGGGCCGTCGACCGGGATCACGCTCAGGCCGAGCTCGATGCCATTGTTGCGGAGCTGGCCGCCGTTGAACGTCTCGAAGGCGAACCCGGTCGAGTACGGCACCTGACGCGTCAGGATCAGGTCGTCAATGGACTTGGTGTAGACCGTACCCTCGAAGCTGACGCGCCCGTCCAGGAGGGTCAGGTCGATACCGCCCTCAATCTCGGTCGCCCGCTCCGGCACGACGTCCGCCAGACCGCGCTGTCCGCCGATCGACAGGCCGATGTTGCCACCGACGGCGAGCGTCCCGAAGGTCGTGAACTTGGCCCCGAAGGGAGCCGTGTTGCCCGTCTGCCCGAATGCCGCGCGAACCTTGAGCAGATCGACCGCACCTCCCTGGAGCAGGCCGAGGTTGGTCAGGTTGATCGCGAGGCCCGCCTTCGGGTAGGCGTAGAACTGCTCGACGTCGCCGTTGGACGACGACCGCTCGGCACGAACGCCGACCGTGCCGATCACGGCGTCGTTCCAGTTGACCTCCTCCTGGGCGAACACCGCCCGGTCGTTCTGGAACAGGCGTGCCTGCGTCGTCTGGAGCGTCGAGGCCTGGTCGAGGTTGGTCTGGTTCGGGATCAGGCCCTGGGCCACGTTCAGGACGTTGTCGAACTCCTGGTCGAACGCGGTGTAGCCGACCTGCGTCGTGAACGAGAGGTTTCGGTCGCGCGGGGCGTACCCGTGGACTGCAAGGACCTGCAGGTTCGTGTTGAGGTTGCGCGTCTGGCCGAGCGTCGAGGTCCCCGGAAGCTGGTCGTCGTCCTCGAACTGGAGTTCGACCGGGAACTGGTTGATCTGGTCCAGCGCGTAGTAGTCGACGCCGCCGATACCGATCAACTGGAGCGACTGGGTTTCGCTCGTGAGCAGGTTGGCCGTCAGACGTCCCGAGCCCAGGAACCGGTTGTTCGTCTCCTCGATGGTCGCGAGGTCGCGCGTCTGGAGGAAGTTCGCCGAGTTGAACGGGTTGTCCGGGTAGACCCCATTCTCGTCCGGGAAGAGGTCGACGAAGTTGGGCGTCGAGAGCAGACCGATGCCGAAGGTCGTCCCGGAGTTGTCGTTGCCGGTGATGCCGCGGGCGGTCTCGGAACGGATGAAGTTGGCGTTGACGTCGGCGGAAAAGACCTGGCTCAGCCGGTGGGTGAGGTTGAGACGGCCGGACTGCTTCTCGTAGCCCGTGTTGGCGATGATCCCCTCGTCGTCCTTCACCACGCCGGAGACATAGAACTGCGTCCGCTCGTTGCCGCCCGAGACCGAGAGGTCGGTCGTGAGCAGGAGGCCGTCGTTGCCGAAGAGGGCTTCCTCGTAGTCGTAGGTCCGCCCGTTCGCCTGGCGGAAGAGCTCGGCCCCGATCTCACCGTACGCCTCACGCGCCGTCGCCTCGTCGAACTGGCGCGTCCCGAGCAGGCGCTGGACCTGGGTGACGCCGACCGACTGCGAGAGTCGGACCTCCGTGCGCCCCGCCGTGCCGGACTTCGTCGTGATGACGACGACGCCGTTCGAAGCGCGCGCGCCGTAGATGGCCGCGGCCGAGGGGCCCTTCAGAATCTCGATCGACTCGATGTCCTCCGGTGCGAGATCCGCGATGCGGTTGACCGGGTTGTCCTGGTTGGATGCGTTGCCGCCCCCGGCTGCCGCCGTGACGACGTTGACGCCGTTCGAGACCGCGTCGTTCGAGACGATGACGCCGTCGACCACGTACAGAGGCTGGCTGTTGCCGTTGATCGTCGTGATCCCGCGCAGCCGGATGTTGATGCCGCCGCCAGGCGCGCCCGAGTTGGAGTTGATGACCGCGCCGGTCACCTTTCCGTTGAGCGCGCCGTCCAGCGTCTGAGGCTGCGAGATCTCAGACAGCTCTCGCGCAGAGATGGTCTCGATCGAGTTGGCGAGGTTCGCGCGTCGGACCGAGGTACCGAGCCCGGTCACGACGACCTCGTCGAGGCCGAGGAGGTCGGGCTCGAGCGCCACATCGAACGTGGTCTGCCCTTCAGGGACCGTGGCCTCCTGGTCGCGGTAGCCGACGAACGAAAACTGCAGGCGGCGCTGGCCCGGCGGGAGCGTGAGCTCGTAGCCGCCGTCCACGTCCGTGGTCGTACCGGTGTTGGTGGCCTGGACGAAGACCGTGACGCCGGGGAGCGGCTGGTCGGTCTCGGCGTCGGTCACCGTTCCACGGACGGTGCCTTGAGCGAACGCGAGAGCAGGGAACGCGAAGAGGGCGACGAGGAGCGCCGCCCGGAGGGTAGACAGGTGCATAGGAGACGGGAAGAAGGGGGCGTGAACCTCAAAAAGGTACACCCCCCCCGCGCCTCCCCTGCACTGCTACGGTTGCGTCTGCCCGTGCGCCGTTACGAACGGTCGGACGCGCCTCCGAACGGTCGATTCGCCGCGCTGGGCGGCTCAGAGGGCGTTCTGAATCCCCCCGAACGCACCGCTACGGCTCAATCCCTTCGATCGGGCCTTCCCCCAGATTCCCGGTTTCGCTCCGGCTGGCCACCTCTGAGATGACGCCACAGCCCACGCGCGGACCGGCGTCGCCGCTAGGCTGGCTCGTCAAGTCGTCAGTGCCGCCGTGGACCAGCACGGCCTTGCCGAGGATCGCCGTCGGCCCCTCGAACGACAGCACCGAGTCGATGCGGACGCCGAGCGCCTGCCCAGTCGCCTCGGCGAGGATGTTGCCGAGGTCGCCCGCGTGCCGCTGAGCGGGCGCCGCGCTCGGCGCGCCGTGCTCGCTGCTGAGCGGGTTGAAGTGGCCGCCCGCCGCGCCTGCGGGCGTGCCGGTCGAGTCGGGGCCGCACGCGCCCGTCTGGTGGAGGTGGAAGCCATGCTCGCCGGGCGTCAGGCCCGAGAGGTTGTAGCGCACCTCCACCGCGTCGCCGAGGTCGACGAACTCGACGGAGCCGGTCACGCCGGACCCATCCACCTCGGCGATCTGGGCGACGGCCCGGCCCGGGCCGGAGGGTGAAGGGGCGGTCGCCACGTCCGTCGTCGGCGCTTCGGCGGAGGCGGGCTCAGGAGCGGGAGCGTCGGCGCATGCGGCGACGAGGAGGGCGAGGGCGAAGAGGAGCGGGCGCATGGGGAGGGGACGATGGGTCGATGGGCCGCATCTACGCCCCGCCGCGCGTGCTGTTCGCCCGCTCGTGCCCCCGGCTACTGCGCGTCGAGTTCGGCCCGGATGCGCTTCGGCAGGCTGGCGCGGACGAGCGCATAGGAATGGTCGGCCAGTTCTCGGATCACGTCATCGGGCACGTCCGCCTGCAGCCCGACCGTGTTCCAGTGGACTTTGTTCATGTGCCAGCCCGGCGTGATCGCGTCGTACTGCTCCCGAAGCTCGACGGCCCGCTCCGGATCGCACTTCAGGTTGACGGACGGCGGCAGCCGCTCCAGTCCCATCAGGGCGAACATCTTCCCGCCGACCTTGAACACCAGCGTGTCCGGCCCGAACGGCAGCGTCTCCTCGGCGCCCGGCAGGGCGAGGCAGTGGTCGCGGAAGGCGTCGAGGTGCATGGGAACTAGGGGTGAGAACTCAAGATGCCCGCCTCGGCACCGAGGTGGAGGGCGCACGCAGCCCTTTTCCATGCCTACGCCCACCAGCCGCACCGCGCCTCACCGCTTCCAGAAGCCGGGCGTGAAGAGGAGCAGCACGGTGAAGATCTCCAGTCGCCCGGCCATCATCAGGATGGAGAGCAGCCACTTGCCCGCCACCGGCACGTGCGTGTAGTTCTCCGTCGGCCCCATCGCGCCGAACGCCGGGCCGACGTTGCCGACGCACGAGAACGTCGCGCTGAACGCGCTCCAGATGTCGAGCCCCAGCACGCCCATCAGCAGCGTCCCAACGCCGATCAGGCCGACGTAGAACACGATGAAGGAGAGCACGTTGCGGATGATGCCTTCCGGAACCACCCGGTGATCCAGGCGGATCGGCAGGATGGCCTGGGGATGGACCAGCAGCCGCAGCTCGCGGAACGAGTTCTTCAGGATCAGCAGCACGCGCACCACCTTGACCCCGCCGCCCGTGGACCCTGCCATGCCCCCCACAAAGAAGAGCGCGAACAGGACCACCAGCGCGAGCGGCGGCCAGACCTCGTAGTCCGCCGTGCCGAAACCGGTCGTGGTGATGATGGAGGCCGCCTGGAAGGCGCCGAAGCGGAGGGCGTCCAGCACGGAGTCGTAGTGGATGACCGTCCGCCCACGCTCCGCGCGCGACGCCAGCGCGTCGGCCGCCTCGGCGCCGCCGCCGATCTCCTCGCCTCCGGTGCGTGTGCTCGGCTCGGTCCGCGCCTCGTCGAGCGTGGCCCCGTCCGAGACCACCTCGTCGACCACCTGCTGGGTGACGACCTCGCCGTCGAGCGTCACCGGGGCAGGGAGCAGTTCGCTCGTCGGGGTCCACAGCGTGAGCGTGAGCAGAAGTGTCGCCAGGCCGAGGATGGTGAAGTAGACCTTCAGTTCCTCGTTGTTGGTCGCCGACCAGTCGCGGTGCAGGAGCCGGTAGTGCAGGGCGAAGTTCATGCCCGCCAGGATCATGAACACCGTGATCACCCAGTCCACGTAGGCGCTCCCGTACTGCCCGACGGAGCCGTTCTCGGTCGAGAACCCGCCCGTCGCCAGCGTCGCCATGGCGTGGTTGACGGCGTCGAAGAGCGACATCGCCGGGAGCAACAGGAGCGTCTGGACGACCGTCAGCGCGACGTAGATGGCCCACAGACGCTTGGCCGTCTCGGTGACGCGCGGCGTCAGCTTGTCGGCGCTGGGGCCGGGGACCTCGGCCTTGAAGAGCTGCATCCCCCCCACCCCGAGGAGCGGCAGCACGGCGATGGTGAGCACGATGATGCCCATGCCCCCGAGCCAGTGCGTGAGGCTCCGCCAGAGCAGGAACGCGTTGGGGACGGCCTCGATCTGGGGCGTGTCCGCCCCGCCCAGGATCGTCGCCCCCGTCGTCGTGAACCCGCTCATCACCTCAAAGAAGGCGTCCGCGAACTCCGTCAGCACGCCGGTCATGACCCACGGTAGCGCGCCGACGAGCGACAGCACGAACCACGCCAGCGCCACGATGGCGAACCCCTCACGCACCCGCAACTCGTCCTCGGGCTTGAACCCGACCCACAGCCCCGCGCCCACGACCACCGAGCCGATCGCCGTCGCGCCGAAGGCCCACCACTCGGGCTCGCCGTACGCCAGGCCGACGAGTGCGGGGGCGACCAGCGTCACGCCGAGGGCGGCCAGAAGGACGCCCAGAATGCCTGCGATGGCTTTCCAGTCGAGAATCAACGGGGGACGGGTGAGGGTGGAGACGGGCGAAGGGTAGCAGAGGCGCGAGGCACGGTCAACGGGCCCCTCTTTCACTCCCCACTCTTCACGCGCTGAACAGCGGCTCCACGTCGCCGACGCGCTCCGGCGTCGCGAACACGACGCACCGCTGGCCGGGCTCCACCTGCGTGGTGCCGGTCGCGATCTCGACGCGCTGGCCGACGACCGCGCCCAGCAAGATGCCCTTGGGCAGCTTCAGCTTCGCGAGCGGCTTCCGCGTGATCGGCGCGCCGGGGTCGGCGACGAGTTCCAGGATCTCGGCGTCCAGCCCGTGGACGGTCGCCACGGAGCGGACGTGCGAGCCGCGCAGGAACCGCAGCACCTCGCGCGAGACGGCCAGCTTCTGGCTCACTGCGGCGTCGAGGCCGATGGACTGGGAGATGGGGATGTAGGCGCTCTTCGACAGCAGCGCGACCGTCTTGCGGACCTCCAGGTGCTTGGCCATCAGACACGACACTAGGTTGGACTCCTCGTCTTCGGTCACCGCCACGATCGCGTCGGTCTCGGCCAACCCTTCGCGCACCAGCAGGTCGATGTCGGCCGGGTCGCCGTGAATCACGAGCACGCCTTCGAGCGTCGCCGCGAGGTGCTCGGCACGGGCGCGGTCCTTCTCGACCAGCTTGACTTCCATGCCGCCCTCGCGTCGGGTGCGGCCCGCCAGCCCGGCCGCCACGCGGGCGCCGACGTTGGTCCCGCCCAGGATCATGACGTGCCGCAGCCGCCCGACCTCCTTGCCGAGCACCTTCGCCACCTGCGACACCTTGCCCGTCTCGACGAGCACGAACACCTGGTCGCCGCCCTGCACCGTCGACACGCCCGACGGCACGATGGTGCGGACGCCGCGCGAGATGCCCATGATGCGGAACGGGAGCGAACTCATCTGCGAGAGTTCGATCATCGTCGTGCCCGAGAGGGGCGAGTCGCGCTCGATGCGGATGCCGACCAGTTGGACCCGGTTCTGGCAGAAGTCCACGATGTCCGTCGCCGCCGCCCGTCGGAGGAGCGACACGACCTCGTTGGCCGTCGACTGCTCCGGGTGGATGATGTGGTCGATGCCAAAGTCGCCGAGCGTCAGCACGGCGCCGTCGCCGGAGAACTCGTCGCTGCGGACGCGCGCGATGGTGACCGTGTCGGCGGGGCTCTTGCCCACCCGCTCGGCGAGCATCGACGCGATGATGTTGACCTCGTCGATGTCGGTGACGGCGACCATCAGGTCGGCGTCCTCGATGCGGGCCTCGCGGAGCGTCCTGGCGGAGGTCCCGGAGCCGACGATGGCGAGCACGTCGAGCGTCTCGCGGACCTGCTCGACCTTCCTGGGGTCGGTGTCGACGACGGTGACGTCGTGGCGTTGGAGAGACAGGAGGCGAGCGACGTCGTATCCGACATCCCCGGCTCCGACAACGATGGCGCGCATGAACCGCCCGTGGGCGCAGTGAGGGCGATCAAGGTACCGCGGCCCGGGGCCAGGGGACCGGACGGAGGCACGAGCGCGCGGGAAACAGGAAATGCGGGGCGCTCCGGGTTTGTCTCGGTTCTATCCTTCGCCCATGGACCTCTCCCTCGACATCCAGACCGCCCAGAACGTCCCGCTCGCGCTGGAGCCGGCCAGCCTCGGGCAGCGCATCCTCGCGACGCTCGCCGACGGCGTCATCGTGGGCGCGTGGTGGATGGCGTCCACGGTCGCCCTCGGCGCGTCTGGCCTGTTCAACTCGACGGCGGGCTTCCTCCTGCTGGTGGTGCTGCCGGTGTTCGTGTACCACCTCGCCTTCGAGGTGCTGTTCGAGGGCCAGACGCCCGGCAAGATGCTCCTCAAGATCCAGGTCGCCCGCGTGGACGGCGCGCAGCCGACGCTGGGTCAGTACCTGATCCGCTGGCTGCTCCGGTTCGTGGACATCACGATCTCCAGCGGCACCGCCGCCGTGGTGGCGGTGGCGGCCTCCAAGAAGTCGCAGCGCCTCGGCGACATGGCAGCCGGGACCACGGTCGTACGCCGCCGCCGCCGGGTTCGCCTGGAGGAGATCCTGTACCCGGGGGCGCCCGCGGACCACGTCGCCGAGTTCCCCGAGGCCGAGCGCCTCTCCGACGCCGACGTGCGGACGCTCCGCGCGGTGCTGGTCCGCCTCCGGCTCTCGCCGCGCGACCGGCGCTCCGTGCTGCTGGCGCGCAAGGCCAAGGCGGCCGTCGAAACGCGCCTCGAGATGGAGCCCGTCGCGATGCCGCCGGAAGCCTTCCTCCGCGCTGTCATCCGCGACCATGTCTTCCTGCTCGACCAGCTCGCGGGCGGCGTCGCCTCCTGATCTCGCCCTCCGACCCATGCCCCACCCGGACAACGACGACCTCCGCCTTTCGCCCACCGGCATCGGACTCATCGTCCGCTTCGAGGGCTTCGAGCCCGACTGGTACCTGGACCCGGTCGGGGTGCGGACCATCGGCTACGGATGGACGGGGGCACTTCCCGACGGCCTGACGCCGCCGCTGACCGAGGCCGAAGGGCGCCAGCTCCTGAGCGACACCGTCGGCGCGTACGAGCGGGCGGTGCTGCGGCACGTCTCGGTGCCGCTCGTGCAGGCCCAGTTCGACGCGCTGGTGAGCTTCACCTACAACGTCGGAGCGACCAACTTCGCCGGGTCGACGCTGCTGCTGCGGCTCAACGCGGGACGCGTGGCCGAGGCCGCCGCCGAGTTCGACCGGTGGGTCCTGGCGCAGGGCCAGCGACTGGAAGGGCTCGTCCGCCGCCGCGCGGCCGAGCGGGCGCTCTTCGCCTCCGCCTCGGTGCCTGCACCGCCACCCGCCCCCCCACCGGCACCGCCCCCGCCGGCACCGCCTCCGACACGCCCGCCCGTCGACCCGATGGAGCGGATCCCGACGCGCCGCCCGGCAGACCTCGGCGAGCGCGACCTCCCCGACTTGCCTCCGGTGAGCCTCCCGCCGGTCCCGCCGTCCCACACGGACGCCCCACGGCCCGACCGCCCGCCGTCCGACCGCCCCGGCTGGTAGACCTCCCCGGCTGGTAGACCTCCCCAAACGACACGCGGCCCCGACTCGGAATGAGCCGGGGCCGCGCTGCGGAGAGGGTGGGATTCGAACCCACGGTACCCGTGAGGGCACAACGGTTTTCGAGACCGCCCCATTCGACCACTCTGGCACCTCTCCTGGGGGTGTCCAAACTACGCGACCCAATCCGGGGCGTCCGGTCCCTCCCGGTGAAAAGTCCCGGAACGCGCGACGCCCCGCTACCAGACGTCAACGAGCAGGTAACTCGCCGCCAGCGCCCCCAGGTAGAGGGTCGAAACGAGCGCAGCCGCCACCACCTGGAGCCCACGCGACCGGTCTCGCACCCGCTGCCACGCTCGGTATGCGACCGCACCGAGCAGCACCTCAGGCAGAATGACGTACAGAGCCACAGGCCCGACCATCGCCACGTCGACGGCCCGCCAGATGGGAACGGCCCAGAGGGTTGCCTCGGAGGCGACGAGAACACCGCCGGCCAGAACCGCCGCCCAGACCGTCCCCCGCCGGAGGTCGCCTCGTCCGAGCCAGTCGGCTGCGAAGAGAGACGCCCAGAGCGGGATGGTCCACATGCCCGCCATCGCGAGCGGCAGCGGACCGATGCGCGGCCCGCCGGTGTCGGGGAAGTCGATCGAGCCGAGAGCATCGGCCAGGAACGCGTCCGGGATGACCTGAAAGAGGCTCAGCGGCAGCAGAAACGCCCAGAGGCCGATCCACCCGCGGTGCCCTCGGACGCGTCCCACCACCGGGAGCGCCACGTTGTAAAGCACGACCAGCCCCAGCAGCCGCCAGCCCAGCGCAGGAGCAGGCAGCGCGAGCCCGGCCACCGCGACCAGCCCGAAGCCGAGGTGGACGAGGACCGCGTCGCGGATGGCTCGCGCCCCCACGGTCAGTGTCCCTCGGCGCCGAGCGGCTGGACCTCCAGCGTCACGTACCGCGGACGGACGCCACTCGGCAGCGCGTCGCCCAAGACATAGGACAGGAATCGCACCTTCGCGGCCGAGCCGTCCGGGCGGCGGATCACGAGCGTCTGGTCGGGGAGCGGCTGGACGCCGTTGCTGGCGTACTCGTACCAGCCGTTGCCGGAGCCGTTGCAGACGACGCGCGCCGCGCCGCGGGGGCACGCGCCCTCGCCGTCGGCCGCGAGCGCCTCGGGGAGCGCGAGGACGGACTCGAAGGCCATCGGCACGAGCGCCCCCGTGAGGCCACCGGGGCCGCTCTCGCCGCCGTTCAGGATCACCTCCGTTCCACGCAGACCGAGGTCCCAGGCCGTCGACGCCGAGTCGGCGCGGGAGGACACGTCGGGCGCCACCACCAGGGCGCCGTCGCGGAGGGAGAGGAGCGTGAACGGACCGTCCGCCCGGCCCATCCCGGCCGAGTAGGTCGGCACGCTCTCGATCAGGAGCGTGTCCTGGGCAGCGACCGGAAAGACGACGAGGAGCGCGGCGAGCGCGGCGAGGCGAGACATGAGGCGTCGGGAGGTGGAGTGCAAGTCAACGCCTCCCACGCCGCACCCGCACACGGGATTCGGTGAAGAGCCCGTCAGGCCGAGCGCCTACAGCCGCGTCAGCCAGACCGAGAGGTCGGTCGTCCCGTCGGGCGTCAACCGGACGAAGTCGCGCCCGCGGCGGCCGAGCATCGTCCCGACTCGCCGCCAGTGGGCCGTCGGGTAGGTGGCGAGGTAGAGCGCAGCGGCGCCCGCGACATGAGGCGCCGCCATCGAGGTGCCGTCCAGGGCGGCGTACTTGCCGTCGTCGGCCGCCGAGACGACCCGGACGCCCGGCGCCATCAGGTCCACCACCGAGCCGTAGTTGGAGAAGTCGGCGGCGAAGCGGCGCCCGGTGCCGTAGGCGCCGACCGTGATCGCGTCGGGCACGTGCGCGGGCGACACCTGAGATGCGTCGATGGCCTGGTTGCCCGCCGCCACCACCACCACCACGTTCTCCTGGATGGCCTGCTGGACGGCCCGGTCGAGGGCGTTGAGCTCCGTCGTGCCCACGTTCGCACCGACGCTCAGGTTGACCACCATCGGCGTCGACGGGTTGGCGCGTCGGGCGGCGAGGACGTGGTCCATGGCCTGGATGAGGCGGCTCATGCTGGCGGTCCCCGACCCGTCGAACACGTCGAGCGAGTGGATCCGCACGCCCGGCGCGACACCGACCATGCCGGTGCCGTCGTCGGTGGCGCCGATGATGCCTGCGACGTGATTGCCGTGGAGCGTCGACCCCGGGTCGGCCGAGGCCGGGAAGAAGCGGACCGACTCCACGACGTTGACCTCCGGGTGGTCCACGCCCGAGTCGATCACGTACACGTCCATGTCGACTGTCCCGGAGCCGTCGCCCGAAACGGCGGTCGAACTGTCCCCGCCCACGAAGTCGACGCTCCACGGCAGCATCTGGCCCTCGAACGCGTCGGGGTCGGTGGTGGCGGCGATGGTCGCGTCGTTCGGATGGCCGGTGTAGTCGTGGCTCAGCGGGACGTAGTCGCCCAGGATGGCCGGAAGTTCGAGGGTGATGTCGAATTCGACCGAGTCGACGATCGGGCTGAGGCTCAGCAGCAGAAGGATCACGTCGAGGTCACTGGAGGCGACCGTGATGGCGACGCCCGGGGTCGACTCCTGGACGTAGCCGCGGCGACGGACGTCCTGCTCCTCGAACACTTCGTCCGAGCCCTCCTCCGGGACGGTCCCCGGCACGAACAGGACGAGCAGATCCACCGAGTCGGCAGTGGCCGCGGCCATGCGGATCGCCGAGGGGCCGGTCGCGCCATCCTGCGGCGACGCCGCGTAGGACCGCTCGGACGGGGAGGACATCGTGTCGCAGCCCGAGAGGACGGCGCAGATCAGGACGGCGGCGAGAAGCGGACGGGTGGACATACGTGGTGGCGCCAGGGAAGGCCCTAAATCTAGACAAGGAGGCCGCCTCGCTGGCGCCAGGCACACGGCAGCGCTCATTTGCACGGCCCGACCGGACCGGTCCCGCACACCGCGAGCGATGATTACGTTTCAGAATCGGCGATTCTGGTCGGCTCCCTCCCCTTGTAGTCGCTCCCCGACACACCACGTCCTCCATCGTCCTACGCCGTTTTTAAGCCCTCAGGCCCCTTCGTTGATCCTTCGCCTGCCTCTCGTCCTCGCCGCCACGCTCGCGCTGTGCTTGAGCGCGTCTGCTCAGGCGCCGAGCCTCAACCGGCTCGACGGTGACCGCGCGGTCACCCAGCTCGCCGCCGACGCCTGGGGCGATGCCGAAGGCCTGCCGCAGAGCCGCGTCGAAGCCATCACCCAGTCGACCGACGGGCACCTGTGGTTCGGCACCCAGGAGGGGCTGGCCCGCTTCGACGGCGTCACGTTTACGGTCCTGGGCCGGGGCGAAGACGAGCTCCCGGACGCCGACATTCGGGCTCTCGCGCCCGGCCCCGACGGCGGCGTTTGGGTCGGCACGCGGCGAGGCGGGCTGGTGTTCGTCGACCAGAACCTCGGGGTCCGCGCCTACGGCACCGAGGCCGGCCTGCCGAGCCTGGCGGTCGCGGCGCTGGCCGTCGCCCCCGACGGAGCCGTGTGGGCAGGCACGTTCGACGGCCTCTGCCGGCTGGCCCCCGGCGC
Organism: Rubrivirga sp. SAORIC476; assembly: GCF_002283555.1. Classification (NCBI taxonomy): domain Bacteria; kingdom Pseudomonadati; phylum Rhodothermota; class Rhodothermia; order Rhodothermales; family Rubricoccaceae; genus Rubrivirga; species Rubrivirga sp. SAORIC476. The sequence goes on from NZ_MVOI01000003.1 coordinate 14,219, forward strand.
GGACCGCGTCCAGTGCCTCGGCGTCGACGATGGCCTGCCGACGTCCTACGTGCGTGTCCTCGTTCGAGGGAGCAACGGGACGCTCTGGGTGGGCACGCGCGAAGGCCTCGCGCGCATCGTCGGCGGTCGCGTCGAGGACCTGACCCGCCTCGGGGGGGCAGCGGCCGAACCCATCGGTGCCCTCGCCGAGGGCTCCGGAGGCACCCTCTGGGTCGGCCCTCTGAGCGAGGAGCCGCTCGCCCTGCTCACGCGGGGCCGCCTCCGCCCGCGCCCCGACGTCGCGCCCGGCGTTCCGATCGAAGCCCTCTACGTCGACACGGGAGGCGCGCTCTGGGTCGGGACTGGTGGCGGCGGGCTCCGGCGCGTCCAGGGCCAGTCGGTTGAGACCCTGGCCGAGGCGAGCGGTGCGGACCTCGCCACGGTGCTCGCGCTCCTCCAGGACCGCGAAGGCAGCCTCTGGATCGGGACCGGCGGCGGCGGGCTGGCCCGGCTCCGCACGTCCAAGTTCATCCCGTTCACCACGCGGGAGGGACTTCCGGCTGATCGGGCCTACACGATCTCGTCGGACCGCAACCGCGGGGTCTGGGTGGGCACCACCGGCGGCCTCGCGCACATCGTCGGCGGGCGCGTCGTTCAGACGCTCACGGCCGCAGACGGGTTGCTCGGCGATGACGTCTCGACGGTGTACGTGCGAGAGAACGGCGACGTGTGGGCCGGGATCGAGGGGGCCGGGCTGTGCCGGATCGTGCGGGGGCGCGTCGAACGGTGCCTCACTCCGCGATCGGGCCTTCCCGACCCGTACGTGATCGCTCTGTACGAGTACGGCGGCACGTTCTGGGTAGGGACCGCGACCGGCCTCAGCCGCTGGGACGGCGAGGCCCTCGTGCCCCTCCGGGCGCCCGGCGCGCCGGAGGCCGCTGTGACGGCGCTGGCGGGCGGCCCCGACGGCGAGCTGTGGATCGGGACCTACGGCGCGGGCTTGTTGCGCTACGACGGCCGGACCGTGGAGCCGGTCCCGGGCACCGAGGGCGACAACGTGCTCTCGCTCCATCGGCGCCGCGACGGCGCGCTGTGGGTCGGCACGGACGGGTCGGGGCTGCTCCTGCTGGACGACGGCCTGTTCCGCGTCTCGACGGCCCAGGGGCTCCCCTCTCAGATCGTCCCTCAGATCTTGGAGGACGAGCAGGGCCGGCTGTGGCTCACCTCCAACCGGGGCGTCGCGGTCGCCTCGGCCGACGCGCTCGCCGAGGCGGCCCGGTCCGGAGCGGCCGTCCAGATGACGCGCTACGGTCGGCCGGACGGGCTGCCCAGCGCCGAGGCCAACGGCGGCAGCCAGCCCGCGGGGGCCCGCGCCACCGACGGGGTGATCTACGTCCCCACCAATGGCGGCGTCGCGCGGATCGACCCGGCGCGCATCCCGACCAACACGCTTCCCCCGCAGGCCATCGTGGAGGTGATGCTGGTCGACGGCACGCGGCTGAAAGTTGGGGACGATCCGATCGTGCTTTCGCCCGGCGCCTCGGAGTTCGAGTTCCGCTACGCCGGGCTGAGCTACCTCTCCCCGAGCCGCGTCCGCCACCGCTTCCGCCTCGACGGCCGCGACCGCGAGTGGACCGCTGCGGGCGCGCGGCGCGCGGCCTACTACACCGACCTCGCGCCGGGCGACTACGTGTTCCGGGTCCAGGCCGCCAACGACGACGGCGTGTGGAGCGACACCGACGCCACGGTCGCGTTCACCGTCGAGCCGCACCTCTGGCAGACCGGCTGGTTCCTGGCGCTCTGCGTGCTCGCCCTGCTTGGTCTGGCCTATGGCGCGACCACGGCGCGGACGGCCCAGCTCCGCGCCCGCGCGGAGCGCCTCGAAGGCGTCGTTGCCGAGCGAACGCGCGAGCTGGCGGACGAAAAGGCACAGGTCGAGCGCCTCAACGGGCAGCTTTCGGACCTGAATGAGACCCTACAGGATCAGGTCCGCGCACAGCTCGCCGAGATCGTCCGCGGGTCCCGGCTGCGGAAGTACTTCCCCAAGAAGGTCGTCGACCGGATTCTGAACCAGGAGGGCGACGTGACCGTGGAGGCCGAGCGGCGTCCGGTGACGGTCGTGTTCACCGACCTGGCGGGCTTCACCAAGCTCTCTGAAGCGACGCCGCCCGCCCGCGTGACGGCGCTCCTCAACGAGTACCTGAACGAGATGGTGGCCCTCATCGACGCCCACGGCGGCACGCTGGACAAGTTCATGGGTGACGGCATCATGGTCCTTTTCGGCGCCGCCGACCCGATGGAGCCGGACGAGCAGGCCCGACGCGCGGTCGACATGGCCGTCCAGATGCAGGCCGCGATGACGCGCCTCCGCGCCGGATGGCGCGCGACCGGCCTCCACGACGACCTCGACCTCCGCATCGGCATCCATCAGGCTGAGGTAACAGTCGGCAACTTCGGCTCTGACGAACTGGTCGAGTTCACAGCCATCGGCCGGGGCGTCAACCTGGCCGCGCGGCTGGAGGGCGCATGCGTGCCCGGCGGCGTGCTCGTGTCCCGCGAGGTCCACGACCGGACCGCCAGCGTGGTCGCGTTCGGCCCCCCACAGACGTTCCGGCTCAAGGGCATCGAGGCGCCCGTGGAGGCGTTCACCGTGGACGCGCCCACGGGAGGCGACGGGGTCGCCTAGCCCACCTCGGCGGCGTGCCCCGTCTCGGCAGGACTCTGTCCAGGGGCACACGCGGCGGCGTGCCCCTACTCCAGCATCGCGCGGACCTCGTCGGCCGCCGCCCCCAGCGCGTCGGCGAGGCCGTCGGGGTTCTTGCCGCCGGCCGTCGCCAGCGTGGGCCGGCCGCCGCCGCCGCCGCCGACGGTCTTCGCCAGCGCGCCGACCAGCTTCCCGGCCTGGACGCCCTGCGCGATCACGTCGTCGGTGACGGACGCGGCGAGGTAGGCTTTGCCCTCCTCCGCGTCGGCCGATCCGAACACGGCGACGCCGCCGCCGCCGGTGGCCGTCATGCGGTTGCGGGCCGTCTCGGCGAGGTCGCGAAGCGTGTCCATGTCGGCCCCCGGGATCTCGCCCGTGGCCACGCGCACGTCGCCGACCGCCTCCGCCTCGGCGAGGATCTGGTCGAGCCCGGCCGCCGCCTGCGCCTTGCGGAGCCCGGCGATGGTCGCCTCCAGCGACTTCACGTCGTTCTGCAGGCCCTCCACCGTCAGCGGGAGGCCGTCGGGGAGCTGCTTGAAGAGGCCGCGCGTGGCGCCCAACTCGTCCAGCTCGCCGCGCATCCAGGCCAGCGCCGCCTCGCCCGCGACGGCTTCCACGCGTCGGACACCCGACGCGACCGAGCCCTCCGACGTGATCGAGAACAGGCCGACCTCGCCCGTCGACTCGACGTGCGTGCCGCCGCACAGCTCGACCGAGATGTCCGGCCCGAACGTGATCACGCGGACCCGCTCGCCGTACTTCTCGCCGAACAGCGCCATTGCGCCTCGCGCCTTGGCCTCGTCGATGGGCACGTCGCGCGCCTCGTCCTTGGGGATGTTCTGGAGCACGAGCGCGTTGACGCGGTCCTCCACGGTCCGCCGCTCCTCGTCGGTCAGCTTCTCGAAGTGCGAGAAGTCGAACCGGAGGCGGTCGGGGGCGACGAGCGAGCCCTTCTGCTGGACGTGCGTGCCGAGCGTCTCGCGGAGGGCGGCGTGCAGCAGGTGGGTCGCCGTGTGGTGGCGCATGATGCGCTGCCGCCGGTCGGCGCCGACGGTGGCGGTCACCTCGGCGTCGCGGTCGTTCGGCAGGCGGTCCACCACGTGGACGATCAGGCCGTCGGCGCCCTTGACGGTGTCGAGGACCCGGAGCACCTCGCCGCCCACGTCGAGGCGGCCGGTGTCGCCGACCTGCCCGCCGGACTCGGCGTAGAACGGGGTCGTGTCGAGCACCAGCTCGTGGCGGGCCTCCTCGCCCTCGCCCACCGTGCGGGTCTTGAGGATGCGCGCGCCGGTGACCTCCAGCCGGTCGTAGCCGACGAAGGTCACCTCGGCGGGGGTGTCGACGGTGGCATCCCACAGGTCGACATCCTCGCCGGCCATCGAGAACCCGGCCGCGGCGCGGGCGCGGTCCCGCTGCTCGCCCATCAGCTCCTCGAACCGGGCCTCGTCCACGATCAGGCCGCGCTCGCGGGCCATCACGGCGGTCAGGTCGGACGGGAAGCCGTACGTGTCGTGGAGAAGGAAGGCGATGTCGCCTGAGAACACACCCTTTTCAGCAGCCGTGACAAACTGATCAATGGCGCCGTCGAGTGAGTCGCTGATCTTCAACAACTCCGCCACGACTGCCTTGATTGGCCCAGTAGGTACGACCTCCATTCCTACGTGCCCACGCGGACTGACGTGCACCTTGGAGGTGTACGCTTTCTCATCTGAGCCACCGTCCCTGTACGACTCAACAACGTCTGCTGTACGGTCGAACATCTCGATCCCGCTCGCCAGCGTCCTCAGGAAGGCTTCCTCCTCGGCCGTGATGATCCGGGCTGCCGTCTCCTGCGTCTCCGCCAGTTCCGGGAACGCCTCGCCCATCTCCCCCACCAGCGCGGGCAGGAGCGACGCCATGAACGGCTCGCGGAGGCCGAGCGCCTGGTAGCCGTAGCGGACCGCCCTCCGAAGAATCCGGCGGAGCACGTAGCCGCGGCCCGTGTTGCCCGGCAGCGCCCCGTCCGCGATGGCGACGGCGAGGGTGCGAACGTGGTCGGCCACGACGCGCATCGCCACGCGGATGCGCTTGTCATCGGCGTCCGCCTCGTCGTAGTCGTCGTACGCCTTCAGGCCGGCCGTCTCGGCGATGGCCGCCAGGATGGGCGTGAAGAGGTCCGTGTCGTAGTTGGACGCCTTGCCCTGGAGCACCGCGCAGATGCGCTCGAAGCCCATGCCCGTGTCGATGTGCTTGTCCGCAAGCGGCGCCAGCACCGTCTGCTCGCCGTCCTTGGTCGCGTCGAACTGGATGAACACCAGGTTCCAGATCTCCATGACCCGCGGGTCGTCCTTGTTGACGAGCTGCTGGCCGGGCGTGATGGCCCGCTCGTGGTCGTCGCGCAGGTCGACGTGGATCTCCGAGCATGGCCCGCACGGCCCGGTCTCGCCCATCATCCAGAAGTTGTCCTTCGACGACTGGTAGAGGATGTGGGCCGGGTCGATGGAGGTCTCCTCGGACCAGAGGTCGGCCGCCTCGGAGTCCGGCCCGAGGCCGAGCGCCTCGTCGCCCTCGTGGACGGTGACGTAGAGGCGGTCGGCGTCGAGGCCCCAGCGGTCGACGAGCAGCTCCCAGGCCCAGGCGATGGCCTCGCGCTTGAAGTAGTCCCCGAAGCTCCAGTTGCCGAGCATCTCGAAGAACGTATGGTGGTACGTGTCGAGGCCGACCTCGTCGAGGTCGTTGTGCTTGCCGGAGACGCGCAGGCACTTCTGGGTGTCCGCCACGCGAACGTACGGGCGGGTGCCCGTCCCGAGAAAGACGTCCTTGAACGGGTTCATGCCCGCGTTGATGAACAGCAGTGTCGGGTCGTCCTGCGGGACGATGGGCGCGCTGGGCACGATCTCGTGGCCTTTCTCGCGGAAGAAGGCGAGGAAGGCGTCGCGGGTCTCCTGGGCGGTCTTCGGGCGGCTCGGCATACGGGCGTCGGTCGGGGGACGAGGAAGCTACCCCGGCCCCTCCCCCGAGGTCCGCCGAGGCGGGGGGATTCGGTGTGAGGGTGACCGGACGGCTGCGGGGGAACCGCGGGCCCTGCCGCAGGCGTCCTCTCCCCCCTCCCATCCACCGTTCTTCGCATGCAGGCCGATACCCTCTTCTCAGGCTCGGTCGTACGCGACACCGTCATCACCGCGGAGGGGGCGCTCCCGCGAACGGCGGCGGACACCGTGAACGTCTCCCTGGCCGAGGCCACCGGCGAGGCCGTCAGCACGGTGCAGGGGTTCGTGGACACCTTCTTCGCCTCGCTGCCGCGCGTGGCGGTGGGGATCGTCGTCCTGCTGTTCTTCTGGCTCGTCGCGAAGGGCGTGCGGAGCGCCATCCACCGGATCACGCCCGGCCCCATCGACTCGCCCATCGGCATGGTGCTGGGGCGCGTGGCGACGGCCTTTCTGCTGGTGCTCGGCGTGCTGGTCGGGCTCGTGGTCGTCTTCCCGACGTTCACGGTGACCGGGCTGGTGGGCGCGCTGGGCGTCGGCGGCGTGGTGATCGGCTTCGCGTTCCAGGACACGTTCCAGAACCTGCTCGCGGGCGTGCTCCTGCTGCTCCGCCAGCCGTTCCGTATCGGCGACGAGATCGTGTCAGGCGACTACACGGGCACTGTCGAGGCCATCGAGACGCGCGCTACCTACATCCGGACCTACGACGGACGCCGCGTCATCATCCCGAACAGCCAGATCTACTCGGACCCGGTGCAGGTCATCACGGCCTACGGCATGGTCCGCAGCCAGTACGACATCGGCATCGGCTACGGCGACAACGTGGACACCGCCAAGCAGATCGCGCTCGACACGGTCGCGGGCATCGAGGGCATCCTGAGCGACCCCGCACCGGACGTGCTGACGTGGGACCTCGCGGGGTCCAGCCTCAACCTCCGCCTCCGCTGGTGGACCGATCCCAGCCGCGCCAGCGTGGTCAAGACGCGCGACCTCGTGCTCCAGAACATCGCCGCGAAGATGGCGCAGGGCGGCATCGACCTGCCGTTCCCGACCCAGGTGGTGCTCTTCCACGACCAGACCGAGGAGACCGACGGCGACCGGACGCGCCAGCGCGAGGGCTGGCCTGCGGGCGACAACCCGCCCCGTCCCGCCCGACTCGCCGACGCCGAGCGGCGCGGCGAGAGCGCCTAGAACGCGAACCCGAAACCGACCTCCGGCTGGATCCGCGGCCGCTCCCGTCCCGGATCGGCTGCGCTCAGCAGGGCGCCAGCGCGCACGGAGAGGCGCGGCGCCGACGGTGACCGTCCCGGATCGTTCGCCCCGAGGGAAAGCACGGACCGCGCCCCGGCGTAGACGTGGGGAATGATGGCGACCTGACGCACCGTCCCGGTGTACTGACCGAGTCGGTCCGTCAGCGTGACGGTCGTGTTGGTCACCGACAAGCCGACGCCGCCCTGGGCCTCCAGCGTCTGCGGGCCCACGGCCCCCAGCAGCAGCGCCCGCCCGACCGGATCGGCGGTGTTCGCGAACGGGTTGGCATTGGCGAAGCCCACCCCGAGGCGGGCGCGGAGGTGGTCGTCGATCTGGATTTCGGCGTCCATCCCGACTCCGCCCGGGTAGGCGCCCTTCAGGCTCACCATCAGGTCGTAGCGGTACTGGTGCGCCTCCACTGCGGGCGGGCTCGGCTGGGCGAGCACGGGCGCGGCCAGAGACAGGGCGAGAAGGCAGGCGAGTCGACGCATGAGAGGCGGGGTCGTGGATGCCTCCAAGGTCCGGCGCCAGCCTGAGCGACGGATGGTCTGATCCTACCAGCCTCCCCGGTCCCTACAGCCCGCGTGCCCGGTCCGCCTCGACGCGCTCCTGGAGGGCCTCGAAGGTGTCGCCACCGTAGCGCTCGAGGAGCGCGACGGCGATCTCCCAGGCGACCGTCGCCTCGGCGACCGTGCTGGCGGCCGGGACGCTCGTCACGTCGCTGCGCTCGTAGCGCGTCGGCTGGCTCTCACCCGTTTCCAGGTCCGCCGTGCCGAGGGGCTTGATGAGCGTCGGGATCGGCTTCATGGTGCCGCGCACGACCAGCGGCTGGCCGTTCGAGATGCCCCCCTCGACGCCGCCCGCGTGGTTGGACGTACGGCCCCAGCGGTCGCCGTCCCGCGTGATCGGGTCGTGGACCTCCGAGCCGGGGCGCCGCCCGACCAGCCAGCCGTCGCCCACCTCGACGGACTTCTGCGCCTGGATGGACAGGATGGCCTGCGCGAGGCGCCCGTCGAGCCGCCGGTCCCCCTGCGCGTAGCTCCCGAGGCCAACCGGGACGCCGGTCGCGATGACCTCGTACACGCCGCCCAGCGTGTCGCCCGCCTTCTTGGCCGCCTTGATGTGCTCGATGGTGCGCTCCGTCAGGTCGGCGTCGAGCATGCGGACCTCCGACCGGTCGGCAGCCTCATAAAGGGCCCGAGCGCCGCCCTCGGCCAGCAGCGCGTCGCGGGCCTCGCTCCACTCGGCCGGGTCGTCCATGCCCACCTCGCCCAGGCGGACGACGTGGCTGCCGACCTCGATGCCGAGCGCGCGCAGCATCTGCCGTGCGACCGAGCAGCACGCGACCCGCATCGCCGTCTCGCGGGCCGACGACCGATCGATCACCGGCCGCACGTCGGGCCCGTGGGGCGGGCGGTCGAAGCCATACTTCTGCGCGCCGACGAGGTCGGCATGGCCGGGCCGTGGCAGCGTGATCCGCTCGATTCCCTCGCCGGTGCCCTCGACGGCCATTTTCTCGGGCCAGCCGGTGCGGTCGGCCTCGTAGGCCGCGTTGGGCAGCAGCAGCGCGATGGGGCTGCCCATGGTGTGGGAGAACCGGACCCCGCCGAGCACCTGCACCTGGTCGCGCTCCACCTTCGCGCGCCCGCCGCGCCCGTAGCCGAGCCAGCGCCGCGACAGGTGCTCGTTGAGGTCGGCCGGGACGACGGGCACGCCTGCGGGCATCCCTTCGACGATGCCGACGAGGGCTTCGCCGTGGGACTCGCCGGCGGTGAGGTAGCGGATCACGAGTTCGGAGTTCGAGGTTCGGAGTTCAGGGGTCGGAGCCACGGTACCGCAGCCGACCAGAAGGTGGCACCGTACGCGTAGCCTCGCCACCCCCTCGCCAAGCTTTCGCGGCCGCCCCTCCCCCTGACGAGTGGCTGGGTGCCTCACCCCAGGCTCAGCCTCCCAGGTTCGTCAGTCCACGAAGGGCGATGCCAGGTCGTAGAACGCCGTCCGACCGTCGGGGCGGCGGACGCGGAGGAGCGCGGGCCGGTCCATGCGGGCGAGGCGGGCGAGCGCGATGCGCGCCTCCTCGGCGGTCGAGACGCGCTGGTTCTCGACGGCGACCACCACCGTGCCGCGCGGCAGGCCGTCCAGTTCGGCGGCGCTGCCGGGCTCGATGGACTCGACGAACGCGCCCTCTTCGAAGCGGCGCCTCTCGTCGCGGGCGAGGTCGCGGAAGCGGACGCCCCAGTCCGGCGCCTCGGTCCGCGAGACCTCCTCCTCCTGCGGCCCGGTCGCCGGCCCGCCAGCGGCGGGAGTGCTGGCGAACCAGTCCTCCAGCGACGGGTCCCGCGGGTCCGTCAGCGTCGCCTCCAGGCTGCGCTCGGCGCCGCCACGCCAGACCGCGAGGTCGATCTCCTGGCCAGGGCTGTACATGGCGAGGCGGCTCTGGAACTGGTTGGGCTCGTCGACGGCTCGTCCGCCGACTTCGAGGAGCACGTCGCCGGGCTGCAGGCCAGCACGAGCCGCGGGGCCGCCGGAGACGACGCGCGTCACGAGGACGCCCCGCACGTCCGGCATGCCCGCCTCACGGGCGTCGGCACGTGACATAGGGAATACCTCCACGCCGAGGTACCCGCGGCGGACCTCGCCGTAGCGGATCAGGCTCTCGGCCACGACGCGAGCGAGGTTGATCGGTACCGCGAACCCGTAGCCCTCCGCGAATCCTGTCTCGGAAGCGTTGGCCGTCACCACGCCCACCACCTGACCGCGGAGGTTCACCAGCGCTCCGCCCGAGTTGCCGGGGTTGATCGCCGCGTCGGTCTGGATGAAGTCCTCGATGGCGAACTCGTTCTGGATCGCGTTGAGACCGCCCCGGCCCAGGGCCGACACGATGCCCGAGGTGAACGAGTTGCGGAGTCGGAACGGACTGCCGACCGCCAGCACCGTCTCCCCGACCTGGAGTTCGTCGGAGTCGCCCAGCGACGCGACCGGCAGGGGCTCGTCCTCCGCGACGCCGACCTCGAAGAGGCGCAGCACCGCGATGTCGGTGGTCGGGTCGGTGCCCACGACCTCGGCGCGGTACTCGCGCTTCTCGGAGGGGAGGATCACCGTCGCCTCCGTAGCCCGCGCGACGACGTGCGCGTTGGTGAGGACGTAGCCTGCCGGCGAAATGATGATGCCGCTGCCCGCCTCGGTCTGCACGCGCGCGTACCCGGTTCCGAGTTCCACCTCCACGTAGACGACGGCCCGGTCGACTTCCCGCGCGACGATCACGCGCTGATTGCTCAGGTCCACCAGGTCCGGCACGTCGATGGGGTCGGCGGGCGGCGGCCCGTCGGCGCCGATCTGGACCGTCTCCACCGCCGCGGGCGCCGCCGGGGTCCGGGGCCCCGTGGACGGCGTCTCCGGATCGGCCTGGAGCAGACGGATCGCCGGGAAGCCGACGAGGACCCCGACCGAGAGCACGGCCAGCGCGAACAGGATGCGTCGAAGCGTCACAGCGAGGGAAGGGTGAGCCCGGCGTCGGCGTACGGATCGAAACCGCACGTCCACGGACCGGGTGCTGAACATACGTTTGAGTCCTCGGATCCGTCCTTCGCACGCCCCTGCGGGCACTTCTTCATCCATCCGCTGACCCTGCCGCGCTCCGTTCCCCGCTCTGTGCTGTTCGCCCTCCTGGGCGACGTGACGAGCTCCTCGCGGGCGCTGCGCCAGCTCCGGGCGATGGCCGACGCGGGCCTCGCCGTAACGGTGACACAGACGGCATCTCCGCGCGACCCCGGCGCCCTCCCAGACGGCGTGACGGCACAGGTCCTCCCGGTCCCCCCCGGCGGCGGGCCGAAGGCGTTCTGGCACGCCCACCGCGCCGTGCGGTCCGCTGCGATGCGGCACCCGGCCGGGCTCTACTGGGCGAGCGACCTCTACACCCTCCCCGCGCTCGCCGCCGCCGCCCAGCGGCACGGCGGCGCGCTGGCCTACGACTCCCGAGAGCTCTACGCCGGCCTCGACTCCGCACACGGCCGCCCCTGGGTCGGCACCGCGTGGGGCACGCTCGAACGCTGGGTCGCCCCCCGCGCCGACGCTGTGGTGACGGTGGGCGACGCCATCGCGGACCGGCTGGCAGACCGGTACGGCATCCCGCGGCCGACGGTCCTGTACAACGCGCCCGAGGTCCCGGCGGCTCTGCCCGACCGCACCGCGCTCCGCCGCGCCCTCTCCCTCCCCGCCGACGGCCGGATGGTGGTGCTCTATCAGGGCCTCTTCCGAGACGGCCGCGGCCTCCCTGCGCTCGTCGAGGCCACGCGCGCCGTCGAGGGCGTCCGCCTCGTCCTGATCGGCGAGGGCGCCCTCGCCGACTCCGTCGCAGAGGCAGGAAAGGATCTCGGGGATCGGCTCGTCGTGCACCCGTTCGTCCCCCCCGACCGCCTCGCGGCCCTCACGCCGGGCGCCGACCTCGGTGCCTGCCTCATCGAACCCCTGACGGAGAGTTTGCGCCTCAGCCTGCCCAACAAGCTGTTCGAGTACCTTGCGGCGGGCGTCCCGGTGCTGGCCAGCCCGCTGCCCGAAATCCGCGCCGTGGTGGGTCAGGGAGTCGGCGTCCTGGCCGACCCTCGGGACGCCGGGGCCGTCGCCGCAGCGCTCCGCACCGCCCTCGACCCGCGCCTCCGCGCCCGGTGGGCCGCCGCCGCCCCGGCCGTGCTCGCGCCCTACACATGGAACGAGGGCCGACGCACGTTCCGCGCTCTCCTCGACCGCCTCCTCCCCCCCACATGACCAAGGTCCTCGTCGCCCTCCTCTTCGCGCTCCCGCTCGCCGCGAGCGCACAGGTGGACGCCTCCATCATCCCGGACGACGCGCCCGACTGGTACTCCATGGAGGACGCCATCTCCCTGGCCCAGGCCGACGACCGGCTGCTCTTCGTCTACGGCTACGCCTCCTGGTGTGGCTACTGCGCCCGCTTCGACACCGAGGTGCTGACCGACGACACCGTCCAGGCGTACCTCAACGAGAACTACGCGCCGGTCCGCCTGGACATCGAGGGCCGCGACTCGCTCCAGTTCTTCGACGCCCGCGTGACGGGCCGCGACCTCGGAGGCGCCATGGGCATCACCGGCACCCCGACCCACGTGTTCGTCGACACCGACGGCTCGCTGATCACGAAGATGCCGGGCTTCGTGGACCCCGAGACGTTCCTCTTCGCGCTCGAGTACATCAAGGAGGAGGCCTACGAGACGACCGCCTTCGACCGGTTCGTGGTGGCCCGGCGGACGGGCCTGAGCCTGGAGCAGTCGATGGGCGACCTCGTGGCGCCGCCGCGCACCGCCCCGGCTCCGTCGCAGTAGCCGCGTGCGGGTCTCGTACCACCCGGCGTACGTCGTCCCCCTGCCCGAGCGGCACCCGTTCCCGATGGGCAAGTTCTCCGCCCTCCGCGACCTGCTGGTGGCGGAGGGCGTGATCGATCCCGCGGACATCGTGGAGCCCCGCGAGGCCGACTGGCCGGACCTGCTGCTGGTCCACACGCGGCGGTACCTGGACGCGCTGGCAGCGGGAACGCTGACGCGCGCCGAAGAGCGACGCATGGGCCTGCCGTGGAGCGAGGCGCTCGTCCGCCGGAGCCGCCTCGCAGTCCAGGGCACGGTCAACGCCATGTCGATGGCGCTGGTGGACGGGGTCGCAGGCAACCTCGCCGGCGGTACCCACCATGCGATGCCGGACTGGCCGGAGGGCTTCTGCGTGCTCAACGACGTGGCGGTCGCGCTCCGGGTCCTCCAGCAGACCGGCTGGCTGCGCCGGGCGCTCGTCCTCGACCTCGACGTCCACCAGGGCAACGGCACCGCGGCCTTCTTCGGGGGCGACCGCGCGTGGCCCGGTGGCGGCGTCTACACGGTGTCGGTGCACGGCGCGAACAACTACCCGTTCCGGAAGCCGCCCTCCACCTGTGACGTGGGCCTGCCCGACGGCACCGGCGACGAGGCCTACCTCAGCACGCTGGCCGACCTCCTCCCCCGCCTGCTCGCCGACGCGGCCCCCGACCTCGTGGTGTACCTGGGCGGCGTGGACGTGGTGGCGGAGGACCGGTTCGGGCGGCTGGCGCTCTCGCGCGACGGGCTCGCGGCCCGCGACCGGTTCGTCTGCGAGACCGTCCGCGACGCCGGGGTGCCGCTGTGCCTGCTCCTCTCCGGCGGCTACGCGGCGCGCCGGACGCCGGGGCAGGCGCCGGAGACGCTCGCCCGAGCGACGGCCGCCCTCCACGCGACGATGTACCGGGAGGCGTCGGCCGTCTTCGGCTGAGCCTCCGTGGCGTGGACGGCTGAACCGCGTGTGTCCACCATCGTTCAGAGAGCCCCCGCGACGACTCCGATGCCCCTCTCCCGTCCCCAGACCCGCGCCTTTGTCCTCGTCCTCGTCGTGCTGATGCTGGGCCTCTCGGTCCTCGCGACGGTCATGATCACCCGAGGTTGGTCCAACGAGACCGTCCAGGAGCAGGTGGAGCAACAGGAGAGCGAGCGGCGGCAGGCCATGCCACGGCTCAACCCGGACGCCGAGGCCGACGCCGAGTGACCTCGCCTCGGCACCGAGGCGGACGCGGCCGGGCTAGCTCCGACGGCTCAGCCCGACCCCGAGCGCGATGAGCGCCGCCGCGCCGATGCCCAGGTAGAGCGGCTTCGAGAGCACCGCCTCCGTCCACGACGGCTCCGCCGCAGGAAGCTGGTCGAACGTGTGGACCGCCTCGATCTGCCCCTTGTCGCCATGGACCACGACCCGCCCGGCACCGAGCTGGCGGACGTAGCCGGACGCGCGGGAGACGGCGTCGTCGCGATCGTCCGCCTCGAACGAGAGCGACGGGGAGCCTTCGAGACGGACCCCCCAGCGCTCGTCGTGGGGGACGATGTGGTAGACGTTGCGACTGGGCATGGCGTGAGGAGAAGGTGAAGCGTCTCTACGCCCGTCCGTACCATCCGGTGCCCGAACCAGCCTCTACGAATGAAACGCGCCGTCTTTGTCCTCGTGTCCATCGTCGTCCTGATCCTGGTGCTCGGGGCGGTGGGCATCTGGGGGACGCTCCGGGCCAGCCTCCCCACCCTCAACGGCGAGGAGGCGTTGCCGGGCCTGTCGTCCGCCGTGACCGTCGAGCGCGACGCGGCAGGCGTGCCGACCCTCACCGCGGCGACCCGCGCCGACGCCGCGCGTGCGCTCGGCTACGTCCACGCCCAGGAGCGGACGTTCCAGATGGACCTCCTCCGCCGCGCCGCAGCGGGCGAGCTCTCGGCCCTGCTCGGAGAGGCCACGTGGTCCACCGACTCGACGCTGCGCCCGCAGCGACTCCGCGCGCGGGCCGAAGCGGTCGTGGAGGCCCTCCCGGCCGAGCAGCGCGCCGTTCTCGACGCCTACACGGACGGCGTCAACACGGGCCGTGACGCGCTCGGCGCGTGGCCGTTCGAGTACCTCGCCCTCCGCCAGGCGCCCGAGCCGTGGAAGCCCGAGGACTCGATCCTGGCCGCCTACGCCATGTACCTGGACCTCCAGTTCGACGGCGGCTTCGGCATCGAGTTGGACCGGCACGCTGTCGAGGCGACCCTGCCCGGCCCGCTCGCCGCCTTCCTGATGCCCGAGGGCGACGCCTGGGACGCGCCCATCGAGGGCGAGGCGCTGGAGCCGCCGCCGGTCCCCACGGCCGAGGAGATCGGCGACTTCCGCCCCGGCGCGGAGCGAGCGGCCGTCCCGGAAGCCGAGATCCCCGGCTCCAACAACTGGGCCGTCTCCGGCGAGCTGACCGCGACCGGGAGCGCGATGGTGGCCGACGACATGCACCTCGGTCTGCGGCTCCCCCACATCTGGTTTCGCGCCTCCCTCGTCGTCGGCGGGCGGCGTATCACCGGCGTCACCCTGCCCGGCACGCCGCTGATGGTGGTCGGCAGCAACGGCGACGTGGCGTGGGGCTTCACCAACTCCTACGCCGACTACATCGACTATGTCCGCCTCGTGGAGGACCCGGAGCGCCCCGGTCATGTCCTGACCGACTCCGGGAGCGTCGCCGTCGACACGTTGCGCGAGCAGGTCCGCCTCGGCGACGCGGTGCGGGAAGTCGTGATCGTAGACACGCCCTGGGGACCGGTCACGGCCCACGACGCCGACGGGACCGCGTATGCGATGCAATGGGGCGCACACCGGACGGCGTCGACCAACCTCGCGCTCCTCGATGTGGAGACGGCGACGACGCTCGACGAGGCGCTCGACGCCGCCAACCGGTCCGGCATCCCGGGCCAGAACTTCGTCGCAGGCGACCGCGCCGGGCGCATCGGCTGGACCATCGCCGGGCAGATCCCCCACCGCGTCGGCCGCGACGGCAAGCGCCCGGTCGATTCGACCGACCCGAACGCCCGCTGGGACCGGTTCCTGACGCCCGACGAGGTGCCCCGCATCGTGGACCCCGCCGACGGGCGGCTGTGGACGGCCAACGCGCGCGTGGTCTCGGGCGAGGCGCTTGCCGTGCTCGGCGGCGACAACTACGCGCCCGGCGCCCGCGCCCGCCAGATCCGCGACGGCCTCCGCGCCCTCGACGCCCCCATCTCCGAGCGCGACCTGCTCGCCATCCAGTTGGACGACCGCGCGCTGTTCTATGCCCGCTGGCGCTCGCTCCTCCTCAACACGCTCGCCGAGGCGGACGCTTCGCCCGAGCGCGACCGCCTCGCCCGGCTCGTCGACGACTGGAGCGGCCGCGCCGCACCCGACGACGCGGGCTACCGCCTGGTCCGCGACTTCCGGACCAAGGTGGTCGACCGGGTGCTGCCACCGCTGCTGGCGCCGGTCCGCGCTCGAACGCCGCGCGTGGAGTTGCCCGGACGCGACGAGACGCCCGTCTGGTCGCTCGTCTCTGAGCGCCCTGCGCACCTCCTCCCCGTGGGCTACGCCGACTGGGACGCCCTGCTCCTCGACGCCGCCGACGCCGTCACGTTGCGGCACCCGGACCTCGCCGCCGCGACCTGGGGCGCCTACAACACGCTCCGCATGGAGCACCCGATGGCCTCCGTCCTGCCCGGCATCGGCGACCGGCTGATGATGCCGGAGGTCCAGCAGCCGGGCGACCAGCGGATGCCTCGCGTCTCCGGCCCCTCGTTCGGCGTCTCCGAGCGCATGGTCGTGTCCCCCGGCCACGAAGAGGACGGCATCTTCCACATGCCCGGCGGGCAGGCGGGCCACTTCCTCTCCCCCTACTGGGGCGCGGGCCACGACGACTGGGCGCAGGGCCGCCCCTCCCCCTTCCTCCCCGGCGAGACCGTCTACACGCTCACGCTGGTTCCTTGACATCGTAGGATCGTATGGCAGGCGCCCCTCGGCGAAGCCGCCCGACGCGCCTCAGCGCGTCGTCTTGCGAGCCGCGTCGCGGGCGTGGCGGTCCAGGCCGAGTTGGAGCAGGTCGTCCACCAGCGTCTCGATGGGGCGGCCCGTCCTCGCCCACATCACCGGATACATGCTGCGCGAGGTGAAGCCCGGGATCGTGTTGATCTCGTTGACCAGCACGTCGCCCGCGTCGGTGACGAAGAAGTCGACCCGGCTGAGGCCCTCGCAGCCGAGTGCGACGTAGGCCTCGACGGCCATCCGGCGGACGGTCTCGGCGACCTCGGCGGGCAGATCGGCCGGGACCTCCATGCGCGACGCGTCGGGGTCCTCGTACTTGGCGTCGTAGGTGTAGAACTGGGCCGTCGACACGATCTCGCCGGGGACGGACGCCGCGGGCCGCTCGTTGCCGAGCACGGCCACCTCGATCTCGCGCCCGACGATGCCGGTCTCGACGAGAATCGTCTTGTCGTACAGGAACGCCTCGTCCAGCGCCGCCTCGAACCCGTCGGCCGCCTCGACCTTGCTCACGCCGACCGACGACCCCGAGTTGGCGGGCTTCACGAACACGAGCGCACCGAGCGCTTCACTGACGTCCTCGAACGCGACGCCGTCCCGCTCGTGGGCGCGGATCACCACGAACGGCGTCGTCGGCAACCCGGCGGCCTCCAGGAGCCGCTTCGCGACCACCTTGTCCATGCATGCCGCCGACGCCAGCACGTCGGGGCCGACGTACGGCAGGCCGAGCGTGTGCAGAAAGCCCTGGATGGTGCCATCCTCGCCGTTGTGGCCGTGGAGAATCGGGAAGACGATGTCGAGCCCGAGAGCCCCCAGGTCGGCACTCGTCACGGTTCCCTCGCCCCCGTGCGGGACGAAAACGGCGGCCTCCTCGTCCCCACCGATCCCATCGGTCACGTGCCACTGACCGTCCAGGGCGATGTAGATCGGCGTCACGCGGTGGCGCGCGGCCAGCGCGTCGTAGACCGTCCGCGCGGAGCGGATCGAGATCGCGTGCTCGGCCGACTGGCCACCGTAGAGGAGTCCGACGTGAAGAGGGGCGGGCATGACGAGGCGAATCGGGGGGGAGGCCAAAGCTACGGGGGACCGAGACCCCCAGAACAGCGCCGGCGGAGGTCCGGCGGGAAAGCGGTCCCGAGGGGCAGCCACCCGAGCGAGCCCCCTGGACTTCCGCATCTCGCCTCTCCGTGCGGTGGATCGGTCCGCGCCGCGCCGCGTAGCTTCCGGGCCCTCTCTCCAAGACACCCGACCTTCCGATGGCCGACACCCAGCACAGCACTTCTTCCGGCGAGACGATCCGCATGACCGAGGACGGTCTGCACGTCCCGGACCACCCCATCATCCCGTTCATCGAAGGCGATGGCATCGGCCCTGACATCTGGGCGTCGGCGTCGCGCGTGCTCGATGCGGCCGTCGAGAAGGCCTACGACGGGAAGCGCCAGATCGTCTGGAAGGAGGTTCTGGCGGGTGAGAAGGCCCACGACCAGACCGGCGAGTGGCTGCCGCAGGCCACGCTCGACGCCATCGATGAGCACCTCGTCGCGATCAAGGGACCACTCACGACGCCCGTCGGCGGCGGCATCCGGAGCCTCAACGTGGCGCTCCGCCAGAAGCTCGACCTGTACGCCTGCGTCCGCCCCGTCCGCTACTTTACCGGCGTCCCGTCGCCGGTCAAGGCGCCCGAGGACGTGGACATGATCATCTTCCGCGAGAACACGGAGGACATCTACGCGGGCATCGAGTTCGAGAACGGCACCGAGGACGCCGAGACGTTCAAGGCCCTCCTCAAGGAGCATTTCCCGGAGCGCTTCAAGAACGTCCGCTTCCCCGACACGGCAGGCTTCGGCATCAAGCCGGTCTCGCAGGAGGGGACGACGCGCCTCGTCCGTGCCGCGTTCGACTACGCGGTCACGAACGGCAAGGACTCCGTGACGCTCGTCCACAAGGGCAACATCATGAAGTTCACCGAGGGCGCTTTCCGCGACTGGGGCTACGAGCTGGCCGACGCCGAGTACGGCGCGGAGACGCTGGACGGCGGCCCTTGGCGCACGTTCACCAAGAACGGCGTCACGATCACGGTCAAGGATGTCATCGCGGACGCCTTCCTCCAGCAGATCCTGACCCGCCCCGCCGAGTACGGCGTCATTGCGACGCTCAACCTCAACGGCGACTACGTCTCGGACGCGCTCGCGGCCGAGGTCGGCGGCATCGGCATCGCGCCGGGCGCCAACATCAACTACACGACGGGCGTGGCGCTCTTCGAGGCGACCCACGGCACGGCGCCGAAGTACGCCGGGCAGGACAAGGTCAACCCGTCGTCGGTGATCCTCTCGGGCGAGATGATGCTCCGCTACATGGGCTGGACCGAGGCCGCCGACGCCATCATTCAGTCGATGGAGACGACCATCGGCCAGAAGCGCGTCACGTACGACTTCGAGCGCCAGATGGAGGGCGCCACGCTGCTCAAGTGCTCCGAGTTCGGCGACGCGCTGATCGAGAACCTGTAGGACAGCGGACCGCAGACCACGGACGATGGCCCGCCTCGGTGACGTTCCGAGGTGGGCCATTTCTTGTTCTCCCTTCCTCTCCCTCCGTTCTGTGAATCGACGCCACCTCCTCCGCTCCCTCCCTCTCGGCGCCGCGCTGGGCCTCGCCGGGGGCGCCGCCCGCGCCACCGAACCCCGCCCGACGACGGCCCGCCCGAGGCGGCTGCGGCCCGGCGACACCGTCGGCCTGATCAGTCCGGCCGGGGTGACGACCGACCCCACCGACATCGGCCGCGCGCAGGCGGCGCTCGCGGCACTGGGGCTGGAGACCGTCGTCGCCCCCCACGCGCTCGCCGAGGTGGGCTACTTCGCCGGGACCGACGAGCAGCGGGCCGCCGACGTGACCCGGATGTTCGCCGACCGGCAGGTGGACGGCATCCTGACGATGCGCGGGGGCTGGGGATGCGCTCGCCTTCTACCTCATCTGGACTTCGAGGTCATCCGTGCCAACCCCAAGGTGCTCTGCGGCTTCAGCGACGTCACCTCCCTCCTTCTCGCGATCACGGCTCGCACCGGGCTCGTCACGTTCCACGGCCCGAATGCGACCTCGAACCTGAACGGGTTCACCGGCCAGAGCTTCCGACGCGTGGTGATGGACGCCGATGCGGTGACTCTCGCGAACCCGCCGTTCGGCCCGGACACGCCCGTCCTCGCCCGGTACCCCACCACCACGCTCCGCCCCGGCCAGGCACGCGGACCGCTCCTCGGCGGCAACCTGACCGTGCTGGCGTCGATGGTCGGAACGCCGTTCCTGCCGCCGCTCGACGGCGCCATCCTGTTCGTCGAGGACGTGGGCGAGGCCATCTACCGCATCGACCGGATGCTGACGCAGATCGGACAGGCCGGACTGCTGGACGGCATCGCAGGGTTCGTGTTCGGCGCCTGCAACCGCTGCGATCACGACTCCGGCGACTCGGCGGGCTTCACGCTGGAGGAGGTGATCCGCCAACACATCGAGCCGCTGGGCGTGCCCGCATACACCGGAGCGACCATCGGCCACCTCGGGCCGAAGCTGACCGTCCCGCTGGGCGCCGAGGTCGAGATCGATGCCGAGGCGGGAACGCTGAGGCTGACCGCGCCTGCAGTGATGTGAAGTGAGACCATCCCTCTCACCGACAGGAGAAAGCGACTAAGGACATGGGACACGAAACCTCATGCTGCTGAGGTGTGGGTCCATTGTGCGCCAGGGCCAGTCGGCGGAAACTGGAAGCTCACTTCCCTCCCGCCTCATGTCCCGCCTTCTCTCCTCCTTTCTCGCCCTCGGCCTCGCCCTGACGCTCACAGCCTGTGATGCCGTCGCCCCACAGCCCAACCTCGCACTCGCGGACGCCTCCAGCGCCACGGTCTCGGTGAACGTGGCCCCCGGCTCCACGCTCTGCACGTACAGCTTCTACCACGCCACCGCGACGGTCAGCAACCTGCCCGCTGGTGTCACGGTCAGCCATTACCGGTGGTACAAAGACGGCCAACTGATGAGTGGCGAGACGGAACGGCGCGTGTTCGGGACGACCGGAGCGGCGGGGTCCTTCACCCACTCCGTCTACGCCGTGCTGAGCAACGGCTCCGAATCCGGCACCAACGTGACCGTCAACGTGGTCAGCAGCCCCTCGTGCAGTGGCGGCTGGTAGGAGGCCCCTGCTCCCGGTCCCGATTGCGGCCGCCCGGCCTCGTGCCGAGGCGGCCGTTCGCTTAGCCCACCAGCTTGCGCAAGGCCAGCACGCTGCCGAGGTGGATGCCCTCGTGGTACTGGTTGAAGCGGACCGCGTCGTCCACCGAACGGAGCGTCACGCCGGGCGTGGTGGTGTACTCGCGGTACGTCTCGAAGCGACCCGCCCGGAGGTCCGCCTCGGTCTGGTCGGGCAGCGAGAGAAAGGGCTCACGGATCTCCGCCAGCGTCCAGGCTCGGTCCCAGTCGCGCGGCGAGGTGCCCTTCCGGAAGGCGCCCATCATCTCGGCAGAGACGTTCGGCTGAAGGCCCGAGAGGCCGTACACGAGGACCTGCTGCGTCACCACGAGGTGGCCGACGTTCCACAGGATGTGGTTGTTGAAGCCCTCCGGGATGGTGGTCAGCGCCTCCTCAGGGAGCGCGTCGACGAGGGCGGCCAGCGTCTGTCGGGTCTGGCGGAGATCCGACAGCGCGGCGAGAGTCTGATCGGTCATGCCTTGCGCACCCATGCGTTCTCGACCGGCGCGAAGCCGAGCCGCTCGTAGAAGCCCGTCGACAGCGTCGAGTCGCGGAGGATGAGTTCTACACCCGGCAGGCGCTCCAGAATCTCGTCGATGAGGCGCTTGCCGATGCCCGCGCCCTGCACGTCCGGCTCGACGGCGAGGTCGCAGAGCACGGCCGTCTGGATGCCGTCGGTGAGGACACGGGCGAGGCCGACGATGCGCCCGCCGTCCCAGACGGTCAGCACGAGCGAGGACGCCTCGAAGCTGGCCCAGAGCCGCTCGGGGTTGTCGGTCTTGCGGAGCAGCGGCGCGCGGCGGTAGAGCGTCGCGATGCGGGCAGGCGTGAGCCCGTCGAGCGTGTCGCGGAGGTCGAGGGAGCCGGAGTCGGTCATCGGGTGCAGGGAGAGGAGTTCAGGGTGAAGGGGGCGCCCACCCCATGGTTCCGCCATCGTCTACCCGGCGTCCGAGTCCGGGTTCGCGTCGTCTCGCACCCAACGCCAGCGCATGGCGCGGACGGCGAGCGCCTCGGGCACCTCACGGGCGGGGTCCGTCCACAGGCGGAGACGCTGGCCATCCAAGTCGACGCTCCACTCGGCGGTCAGCCCCAGGAAAAGGCGGCCGAGCAGGCGCGCGGGCAGGCCGTCGGCGGCCGGTTCGAGGGCTTCGGGACGGACCGCCAGCGCGGTGCCGTCGGGCATCGGCTCGCCCGCCAGTCGCTCGGCGACGGCGCGGTCACGGATCACGTTGGCGCCGCCCAGGAACGAGGCCGCATAGGCGGTCGGCGGATCGGCGTACAGGTCTTCCGGCGTGCCGACGGCCTCCAGCGAGCCCGCGCGCATCAGCGCGATGCGGTCGCTCAGCGCGAGCGCCTCCGACTGGTCGTGGGTGACGTAGAGGCTCGTCACGCCGAGGTCGCGCTGGAGCGCTTTCAACTCCGCACGGGTGGCCTCCCGCAGGGCGAGGTCGAGGTTGGACAGCGGCTCGTCGAACAGCAGCACGTCGGGCTCGACGGCGATGGCGCGGGCGAGGGCCACGCGCTGCTGCTGACCGCCCGAGAGCGCTGCCACGGGACGATCCTCCAGCCCCCCCAGGTCGACCCGCGCGAGGGCGCGCGCCGTTCGCTGCCGGCTCTGCTCCTTCGCGACACCGCGCACCGACATCCCATAGCCGACGTTCTGGCCGACGGTCATCGTCGGGAAGAGCGCGTAGCTCTGGAAGACCATCGCCGTCGGGCGATCCTGGGGCGCCAGCCGCGTCACGTCGCGGTCGCCGATGCGGATCGCCCCCGCGTCGGGGGTCTCGAAGCCCCCCACGAGGCGGAGCAGCGTCGTCTTGCCACAGCCCGAGGGGCCCAGCAGCGAGACGAACGCGCCCGCGGGCACGTCCAGGGTCACGCCGCCGACGGCCGTGACGGCCCCGTAGCGCTTGACGACGCCGTCGATCTGGATGCCTGCGGACATAGGGCCCAGAAACAGGTAGGGGGCATACCGATGGCATGCCCCCATGAGGTGTCGAGGAGAAGGCTTACGCGTTGAGCGCCGCCGTCACCTTCTCGGCCGCCTCCTGAAGGCGAATCGCGCTCTCGATGGGCAGGCCGCTCTCCTTCAGGATGGCCATGCCCTCCTCGGCGTTGGTGCCCTGGAGGCGCACGATCAGCGGCACCGTCAGGTCGATCTTGGACGCCGCCTCGACGATGCCCGCCGCGACGCGGTCGCACCGCACGATCCCGCCGAAGACGTTCACGAGGAGCGCCTTCACGTTCGGGTCCGAGAGGATGATGCGGAAGCCCGCCTCGACCGTCTCCGCCGACGCCGTCCCGCCGACGTCGAGGAAGTTGGCCGGCTCGCCGCCCGCCAGCTTGATGAGGTCCATGGTCCCCATCGCCAGACCGGCGCCGTTGACCATGCAACCGACGTTGCCGTCGAGCTTGATGTAGTTCAGGTTGTGCTTGCCCGCCTCGACCTCCAGCGGGTCCTCCTCGGCCTCGTCGCGCATGTCCGCGAGCTCGGGGTGGCGGAAGAGCGCGTTGTCGTCCAGGTCGATCTTGGCGTCAAGCGCAACCACGCGGCCGTCGTCGGTGAGGACGAGCGGGTTGATCTCGGCCGTCGTCGCGTCGGAGGCGCGGTAGGCGTTGTAGAGCTTCGAGACGAAGCCGCGGGCCTCCTTGAGGGCCTGCCCCTCGAAGCCGAGCCCGAAGGCGATCTCGTTGGCCTGGTAGGGGCGCAGGCCGACGGCCGGGTCCACCCACACCTTGATGATCTTCTCGGGCGTCGCCTCGGCAACCTCCTCGATCTCGACGCCGCCCTCGGTGGACGCCATGATCACGTCCATGCCCTTGCCGCGGTCGAGCGTCACGCCGAGGTAGTACTCGTGCGCGATGTCCTCGGCGGCGGTCACGAGGATCTTCTTGACGAGCTGCCCCTCCGGGCCAGTCTGCGGCGTCACGAGCTGCATGCCGAGAATCTTCTCGGCGTTCGGCCGGACGCCGTCGATGGAGGGCGTGAACTTGACGCCGCCGCCCTTGCCACGCCCACCGGCGTGGATCTGGGCCTTGACGACGAACTGCGTCACGCCGTCGGCCGCCATGGTCTCGGCGGCCTCGACGGCCTCGTCGACCGTGTCGGCGACGATGCCGCGCTGGACGGCGACGCCGTGCTGGGCGAGGATCTCCTTGGCCTGGTACTCGTGGACTTTCATAGGGAGGTCAGATTGGGTGTGGTCGGATCGGGTGATCGGGGGCGTCCTGCCGCGCGTCCGCCGAGGGGCACGCCAAGCTACCTCCCCCCGTTCCGACCGCGCCCGCACTGGACGGCCGGACGCGGCCCCTGGGGTCGGCAATCACCCGATCTTCCCTCACCCGCTCTCCCGATCTCGTTTGACTCGCTTCGACTGGCACGTCCTCCGCCGCTTTCTCTCCGGCACCGCGCTCCTGCTGGTGCTGCTGGTGGCGACGTTCATCGTGCTGGACCTCGCCGAGCGGATCGACGACTTCCTGGACCGCGGCGCCACGACGGCCCAGATCTTCGGCGAGTACTACCTCTACTACGTCCCGGACATCCTCCGGCTGACGAGCCCGCTGGCGCTCTTCCTGGCTGCCGTCTACGTCACCTCGCGACTGGCGCAGTCGATGCAGTTGACGGCCATCCACATGGCAGGCGTCTCGACGGCGCGCTACATGCGACCGTTTCTGCTGGTCGGGCTCGGGGTGACGGCGGGCATGCTGGCCTTCAACGGGTTCGTGGTGCCGCGGGCCAACACCGTCGTCCATGCCTTCCAGAATCAGTACTACCGCGACGCGCCTGAGGGAAGCAGCGGCTCCGAGATCGTGCGGCAGATGGCACCCGGAGTCGTCCTGACGGCCCGCTACTTCGATCGCGAGCGGTCGCAGGCCTTCCGCGTCAGCGTGGTCGAGATGGACTCCGGCCGAGGCCTCGCGCGCCGCCTGGACGCCGCGCAGATGACCTGGAACGATTCGCTCGCCACGTGGCAGGGCGTCGACGTGTCCGTGCGCGCGTTCGACGACGGCGGGGCGGAGACGTACGCCTACCACGCCCAACTCGACACGGCGCTCGCGGTGCGGCCCCGCGACCTCGCCCAGTCGGAGCGCGACGCCGAACGGCTGACGGTGCTGGAAGCACGCGACTACGTGCGGTCGCTCGAACGGGCAGGCGTCACCGAGCGAGGCCGACCGCTAGTGGCGTACTACAACAAGTTCGCCTACCCGGTCGCGAACCTGATCCTGGTCCTGCTCGCGGTCCCGATGGCGGCGCGGCGGCGCCGAGGCGGGCAGGCGGCGCAACTGGCACTGGGCCTGGGCGTCGCGTTCATCTACCTCGCGCTCCAGAAGACCATCGAGCCGCTCGGGTACGTGCAGACGATCCCCCCCGTCGTCGCAGCCTGGCTGCCGCACCTCGTCTTCGCGCTCGTCGCCGTCCTCCTGCTGGCCCGAGCTAACCGGTAAAGGACCGAAGCCGTCTGACGCGGAATGGGGCGACTAGGACTGGTGTCCTAGTCGATGTGGCCCCCCTCTCACAAGCGAGAGCGTCCCTGCATGACACCTGGTCGTCTCAGGGTGAGAAGTTTCTCCCCCAACCTCGTGTTCTGGGCCAGTTTGGGGCGAATTGCAGGTTTGAGACACCATTTTTTGCGTTTCCGGGTCCAGCCAGAGAGTTAATTAGGACTCCCATTTGGCTCAATCCCATGACGACTCCACCACGTCGTTCGTCCGCCGTCCTCTCCTATCGCGACCTCGTCCGGATCCGTACACAGATGGATCTTCCGGGGCGCACCTCCGAGTTTTCGGGGCGCATCCGAGACGAGCGGACCGACGGCGTGGACGGGCTCCACTTCCGGTCGATCGAGAGCGGGACCGGGCGGGAGGTGCGCGTCCGCGATCACCTCGGGACCTCGCGGCGGATGCTGATGTTCGGCTCGAACAACTACCTCGGGCTGGCGACGCACCCGCGCGTGATTCAGGCCGTCCAGGACGCCGTCGGGCGCTACGGGGTCGGCGCCGGAGGCCCACCGATCCTCAACGGGCACGGACCGCTGTACCGCCAACTCGAGGAGCGGCTCGCAGCCCACGAGGGCAAGGAGGCCGCGCTGGTGTTCTCCAGCGGCTACTCGGCCAACGTGGGCCTGATGAGCGCCCTGCCCGGCCCGCGCGACATCGTCTTCTACGACGATGAGATCCACGCGTCGACGCTCGACGGTCTGAAGATGGGGCGCATCGAGGCCCGGCCGTTCCCCCACAACGACGCCGCCCGCCTCGACGCCCTGATCACCGCCGCGAAGGAGACCTTCCAGGACGTGTTCGTCGCCGTCGAGGGCGTCTACTCGATGTCGGGCACGGTCGCCCGGCTGGACCGCATCGGCGAGGTGACGCTCCGCCACGGGGCGACGCTGGTCGTCGACGAGGCCCACGGCACCGGCGTCACGGGCCCGGGCGGCGCGGGCACCGTCGCCATGTTCGACGCCGGCGACGCGGCGACCGTCGTGATGGGCACCTTCTCCAAGAGCTTCGGCGTCTCCGGCGGCTTCGTCGCGGCCGACGCCGACGTGGTGGACTACCTCCGCTACTTCGCCCGCTCGTACGTCTTCTCGACGGCCCCGTCGACGGCCATCTGCGCCGCCGTGCTCGCGGGCCTCGACGTGCTCGAGGACGAGCCCGAAATCCACGCGCGCCTGATGGACGTGTGCGGCTACCTCGCCGAAGGGCTGCGCGCTCGCGGCTTCGAGGCATCGGGCGTGACGGCCGTGTTCTCGCTCCCCGTCGGACCCGGCACGGACGTGCGCGCGGCCGCGCACGACTTCAACCGCCGCGGCCTCTTCCTCAACCACGTCGAGGCGCCCGCCGTCCCGACCTCCCAGCAGCGCTTCCGCGTCAGCCTCACGGCCGACCACACCCGCGACGACATCGACCGCCTGCTCGAAGCCGTGGACGAGGTATGGGCGGTCCACGTCCCGAGCCGTGCGGGCACAGCCGCCGTCAAGAGCGCCGTGTAACGGCACGCGCCCGCGGCCAGGCTCTTCCCGGCCGCGGGCGCAGCGGTGCCAACTGGTCGAAGGCGGCTAGGAGCCGTTCGCAGTGTACAGCAGGACCTTGCGGAGCAGGTTCGAGGGACCCGACGTCGCGCTGTCGGGCATGCCCAGTTCACCGGGCGGCGCCGGCGGCGGGTCGTTGTAGCACACCTGCCGCGCGCGGACGTCGTACGTGGTGCCTCCGGACGGGGGAATCTCCACGTCCCACACGCGCAGCACGGATCCGTAGACGGTGCCCTCGGCCGGGACCCATGCCGACGAGCCGACCGCTCGAATCTCGACGTTGCCTTGCAAGGCTCGGTGATCCGCGTTGGTGGAGCCGTAAGAGAACGCCACGTCCACAGCACTCGACCCGTAGGCCACGATGGAATGGAGCGTCGGCGCGCTGCAGGCGACGGCCTCCGGGTCGGCCGAGGCGGCCGAGGAGGGAACGACACTGTCGCAGCTCGAGAAGAGCAAGCCGCAGACCAGAGCGGCCGGGGCAAGGAAGGATCTCATGAGAGGAGGGGGAGGATGGGAAGGGGGGCGACCACAATGCCGCCCACACGTCCAACCACGCTCTTCTCACGGATGTCTACAACAGACTTGACTCCTAACGAAGGAGTCAAAACCTACCAATCCGGCTCGTCTCCCGTGCTTACGCCTCCCCACCCGGCGCGGAGAACTGAATCGGGTGCTGCGTGGCGACATCGCTGATCGCTCCGTGCTGGGCCTCGTAACGCTGGATGTTGTCCGCAAGGGCCGCCAGCAGGCGCTTCGCGTGGCCCGGCGTCACCACGATCCGGCTCTTGACGCGCGCCTTCGGGACGCCCGGCATCACACGGATGAAGTCCAGGATGAACTCCTCCGGGCTGTGGGAGATCATGACGAGGTTCGAGTAGACGCCTTCTGCGACCTCCTCGGAGAGCTCGATCTGGAGGGACGGGCCTTGAGGTTCGGTGGGGGATTCCATGTCGGACACAGCTAGAGGGGAGAAGGTCAGCCGCGCTGGCGGCCCGCGCGAGCGAGCGCCGAGATCAGGTCGCTGCGCGTCAGGATGTCGAATGCCGCCGGGTCGTCGCCGTCGGCGCGGACGAGGACGGCCCCGGCCTCGCCGTCGAGAGTGGCCGTCAGGTCGTCGAGGTGGACGCCGGCCTCGACGATGGGTAGCGGCGCCCCCATGACCTCGCGGACCGCCTCGTCGCGAGCGTCGGGGGCTTCGATGAGCCGGTTCAAGACCCCCCGCTCGTTGAGGCTGCCCACCACCTCACCGTGTTCCAGCACCGGCACCTGACTGATGCCGTGCGCGGTCATGGTCTCGATTGCCGCCGCGAGGGTGTCGTCGGGCGTGACGCCGATGACCGCCTCGTGGCGAGGGCGGACCGCCAGCACGTCGTGGACGGTCAGCGAGGGCGTCGTCTCCAGGAACCCGTTGCGCCGCATCCACTCGTCGTCGTACGTCTTCGAGAGGTAGCGGAAGCCGCTGTCGGGCAGCATCACCACGACCACGTCGTCCTCCGTGAGGCGGTCGCGGTTCGCGTCCATCCAGTCGAGCGCGCCCGCCATGGCCATGCCGCAGGACTGGCCGATGAACAACCCCTCCTCGCGGGCGAGGCGGCGCGTCATCTGCATGGTCGTCTTGTCGTCCACCTGGACGTAATCGTCGACGAGTGAGAAGTCCATGTTCTTGGCCAGGATGTCCTCGCCTACGCCCTCGGTGGCGTACGGGTAGATCTCTGACTCCTTGAATTCGCCCGTCCGCCAGTACTCGGCGTAGACGCTGCCGTACGGGTCGACGCCGATGACCTGCACGTCGGGGTTCTGCTCCTTGAGGTAGCGTGCCGTGCCCGAAATGGTGCCACCCGTGCCCGCCCCCGCGACGAAGTGCGTGATCCTCCCCTCGGTCTGCTCCCACAACTCCGGCCCTGTGGTCTGGTAGTGCGCTTCGGCGTTGGCCGGATGGTCGTACTGGTTGGGGTAGAACGAGTTGGGGATTTCCTTGGAGAGCCGCTCGGCGACCGAGTAGTAGGACCGCGGGTCGGTCGGCGCGACGTTGGTCGGGCAGACGATGACCTCCGCCCCGAAGGCGCGCAGCACGTCCACCTTCTCCGGGCTCTGCTTGTCGGTGGTGGTGAAGATGCAGCGGTAGCCCTTCGCGATGGCCGCGATGGCGAGCCCGGCGCCCGTGTTGCCGCTGGTGCCCTCAATGATGGTGCCGCCCGGCTTCAGCAGCCCCTTCGCCTCGGCGTCCTCGATCATCGCCACGCCGATGCGGTCCTTGACCGACCCGCCCGGGTTGAAGAACTCGACCTTCGCAAGGACGGTGCAGGGAAACTCCCGCCCCATCGTCTGGAGGCGGACGAGTGGCGTGTTGCCAATCGTGTCGAGGATGGACGCGGACCACATGGCGGACTTCAGGGTTGGGATCGGAAGCTACTCTCCACGCCGTGCGCTCCCTGTGAGGAGTGGAGGCGTGGAGCGAGAGGCGCCCCGTCTCGGCGCCGAGGTGGACCGAGAGGGTCCGCTGCTCCGGAGCGATCCTCGGTCCCGCACCCGGCGTCCCCGGTTCTACCTTCCGGTATGGAGCCTGCCCCCTCCCTCCCCTTCGTCGCCCCCGAGCTGCTGACGGCGCTGGCCGACCCGTCGGGGCTCCGGCTGGACTGCAACGAGGCGTGGCGGGAGGTCTTCGGCGACGATGGGCTGTGGGGGCGCCTCCCCCTCGAAGACGCCCGGTTCGCACAGGAGCACGCCGTCGAAGCCTCGCGGGGCGGGTCTGTGACCAACGAAGTGTTCCTGATCGAACGGTCGACCGGCGAGGGGCCCCTGCCCGTGTTGCTCCATTTCCAGCCGATCCGCCTTCCGACCATCGAGTCCGGGCGGTACCCGGTGTCGATCCACGGCGAGGTGATGCGCGAGCCCGCCAGTTGGGCCGCCGAGCAGACGCGCCGCCGCCGCATGGAGATGCTGGGCCGCATGTCGATGGGCATCGCCCACGACTTCAACAACCTGCTGACGGCCGTTCTCGGCCACGCCGAGCTGCTTCGCTCCGACCTCCTCCGCCTCGGCGCCGGCAGGGATGCCCAGGACCACCTCCGGTCCCTGGAGCAGGCTGCGGGCGACGGCGCCTCGCTGGTCCGCAAGATCCAGCAGTACATCCGCAACGAAAAGCAGGAGCGCGCCGAGGCGGTCGCCCTCCACGGGATCGCGGAGGAGGTCCTCACGCTCACGCGCCCCTACTGGTACAACGAGCCGCGGCGGCGCGGCATCGCCATCCAGGTGCAGAGCACCCTGCGGCCGGTCCCTGCCATCCTCGGGACGCCGACGGAACTGCGCGAGGTGCTCGTCAACCTCGTCCTCAACGCCGTCCAGGCCATGCCCGCCGGGGGCACGCTCTCCATCGCGACGAGCCGCCGCGCGCGGGCCTGCGTGGTCGAGGTCGGCGACACGGGCGTGGGGATGACCGAGAGCGTCCAACGTCGCGTCTTCGAGCCCCTGTTCACGACGAAGGGCTCGGGCGGCTCGGGCATGGGGCTGACCATGAGCCAGGGCATCGTGCAGGAGCACAACGGACGGATCGAGATCGAGAGCGCGCCGGGCCGGGGGACGCTCTTCCGGCTCGTGTTCCCGTTCTCCACCGGCACGCCCGCCCCGGAGACGGCGCGCGAGACCGCCCTCAAACCCAGCACCGCGCCTGGCCTGCGCCTGCTGGTCGTCGACGACGAGCCGATGGTGCGGACGGTCACCTCGAAGCTGCTCCGCCTCCGCGGTCACACCGTTCGCGAAGTGGACGGGGGCCCGGCGGCACTGACGGCGCTGGCCGAGGACGCCGACCTCGACGCCGTCGTGACCGACCTCTCGATGCCCGACATGAGCGGGCGCGAGCTGGCCGCGGCCATCCGTCAGCGCTTCCCCGGCCTCCCGGTCCTCCTCCTCACCGGCGACACCGACGCCGAGGCGGACGGGGCCGACGTGTCGGCGGTGGTCAAGAAGCCGTTCCAGCTGGACGTGCTGGATGCGGCCGTGCGGGAGGTGGCGGAGAGGGAAGGAGCGTGACTCCTCACTCCCCGCTGCCCCAACGCCGGGCCATGAAGCTGCCCTCGACCTCTGCCTCGGGCTCGTCGGGGGGCGTGAGGTTGTAGAACGCGACGAGGGCGTCGTACAGCTCTTCGTGGTGCTTGCGGAGACGCGCAGGGCGCTCGAAGAACTGCTCGGTGGCGACGGCGAACAACTCGGCCGGCGCGCTGGCGGCGTAGGAACGGAGGACCCCGTCGCCGCGAGCCGCGCGCCGCATCTCTTTGCGCATGAGGGTGGTCCAGGCGTCCGCCGAGCGCGGGTCGAGGAACGACGGCACACCATCGGCCTCCCAGCCGTCGAAGTCGAACACGTGAGCCAGCTCGTGGAGGACCACGTTGTGCCCGTCCTCCCTCGCCCACCCCCTCTCGGCAGCCCGCGTCGACAGCACGATGGGTCCCTGGGAGTGGACCATCCCGTCGTACATCCCGGGCTCCTCGTCGCCGTAGGCCTCGTCGAACGTGTCCGGGACGAAGAGGACTGTCCGCTCGGTAGGCATCTCCCAGTCCGGGTGGCCGTGGAGCAGCATCGCCGCACCCGCGGCGACGCCGAGGCGGAGCGTCTCGGTGGGCTCGGCGCCGCCCGCGCCCTCGAACGTGAGGCCGTCGAGCACCAGCGCCACGTCCTGCTCGAAGCGCCGCCGGTCTGCCGCGCCCGCCTCGGCGTAGAGCCGGACGTGGTCGCGCAGCCATGCGCGCCACCGCTCGGGCAGCGGCTGCCGCACGACGCGGAGCCGGTGCAGCGGACGCCGGAGCGCCCACCCGGCGATCACCGCCCACACCAGCGCGCCGACGAGGACGGCCGTCGCCGGCGACCCGGACCGCCCGACGACCAGCCCGACGATCACCGCCAGGAAGGCCCCGCCGAGCGCGGGAGAGACGAGATCGGACGGTCGGGCTGCACGCACGAGAGGAATCGGAGAACGAAGGGACACCGGCACCGGCCGCGGAGTTTACCCCTGGCCCGCTCCCGCCGATGCCCCTGGCCGGATCGCGCCACGCCCTGCGGCGTGCACCCCTGCCCTGACCGCGCCCTCCCACGCATGCGCCCCCTCCACCTCGCCTCGGACGACCTGCCCCACGACAGCGGGGACCCCGAGCAGTCCATCCCCCTCCTCACGCCCGATGAGGAGCGTCAGATGCACTCGGCCGAACTGCCCGAGTCGCTCCCCATCCTGACGCTCCGCAACACGGTCCTCTATCCGGGCGTGGTGCTGCCGATCACCGTCGGACGGGACGCGAGCCTCACGCTGGTCAAGGATGCCTACGCTGGCGACCGCCTCGTCGGCGTCGTCGCCCAGAAGCGCGCCGAGGTGGAGACGCCCGGCCCCGATGATCTCTACCGGGTTGGCGCTGCGGCGACGATCCTGAAGCTGATCAAGATGCCCGACGGCTCGGTGTCGATCGTCATCCAGGGCAAGCGGCGCATCGAGATCGAGGAGTACGACCAGCTCGACCCGTACCTGACCGCGCGCATCCGCCCCATCGAAGAGGACGCGCCCGACGACGTGGACCCGGTCGAGATCGACGCCCGCGTGCGCTCGATCAAGGAGCTGGCGGTGCAGATCGTCAACCTGTCGCCGAACCTGCCCAGCGAGGCGGCCTACGCGATCCAGAACATCGAGAGCCCCAACTTCCTCGTCCACTTCATCGCGTCGAACCTGCAGATCGACGTCGAGAAGAAGCAGGCGCTGTTGGAGACGCGGCCGCTGCTGGACCGCTCCCAGCTCGTGCTGGACTACCTGGAGCAGGAAGTCCGCGTGCTGGAGATCTCGGAGGAGATCCGGTCGAAGGTCAAGACGGACGTGGACCAGCAGCAGCGGGAGTTCTTCCTCCGCCAGCAGCTCAAAGCGATCCAGGACGAACTGGGCGAGACGGAGGGTTCCTCGCGCGATGCCGACGAGCTGCGCGAGAAGCTGACCGAGAAGCGCGACCTGTTGCCGGAGGCGGTCATCGAGACGCTCGACAAGGAACTGCAGAAGCTCGCCAGGACGAACCCGGCCAGCCCCGAGTACGGCGTCGTCCGCAACTACGCCGAGACGATCCTCGACCTGCCCTGGGGCCACACGTCCGAGGACAAGCTCGACATCGCGCGGGCCGAGGAGGTGCTCGCCGAGGACCACTACGGCCTCGACGACGTCAAGAAGCGCATCCTGGAGTACCTCGCGGTGCTCAAGCTGAAGGGCGACATGAAGGCGCCCATTCTGCTGTTCTACGGCCCGCCCGGCGTCGGCAAGACGAGCCTGGGCAAGAGCATCGCCCGGTCGCTCGGCCGCGAGTTCCACCGCATCAGCCTCGGCGGCGTCCGCGACGAGGCGGAGATCCGCGGGCACCGACGGACCTACATCGGCGCGCTGCCGGGCCGCATCATCCAGGGCCTCAAGCGGGCCGGGACGAGCAACCCCGTGTTCATGCTCGACGAGGTCGACAAGCTGGGCACCGACTTCCGGGGCGACCCGTCGAGCGCGCTGCTGGAGGTCCTCGACCCCGAGCAGAACGACTCCTTCAACGATCACTACCTGGAGCTCGACTACGATCTCTCAAAGGTCCTCTTCATCGCGACGGCCAACTCGCTCGAGACCATCCCCGGCCCGCTCCGGGACCGGATGGAGATCATCGAGATCAACGGCTACACGCCGTCCGAGAAGCTGGCCATCGCCAAGACGTACCTCGTGCCGCGACAGTGCGAGCGCAACGGGCTCCGCGAGGACCAGTTCTCGGTCACCGACGACGCGCTCCTGCTCGTCATCGAGGGCTACACGCGCGAGTCGGGCGTCCGCCAGTTGGAGCGGACCATCGGCTCGGTCGTCCGCAGCATCGCCAAGACGGTCGCCCTCGGTGAGGCCGAGCGCGGCGACGTGACGGCTGACGACATCCAAGGCATCCTGGGCGGACGCAAGTTCTACAACGACGTGGCCGAGCGGACCGAGGTCCCGGGCGTGGCGACGGGCCTGGCATGGACGCCGGTCGGCGGCGACATCCTGTTCATCGAGGCCTCGGTCAGTCGCGGCTCAGGCAAGATGACGCTCACCGGCAAGCTGGGCGACGTGATGCGCGAGAGCGCGCAGGCGTCGCTGTCGTGGGTCAAGGCCAACGCCGAGGACCTCGGCATCCCCGACGACGCGTTCCGCTACTGGGACCTGCACGTCCACGTGCCTGCGGGGGCGATTCCGAAGGACGGCCCCAGCGCCGGCGTCGCCATGACCGCCGCGCTGACGAGCATCTACACCCGGCGCCGCGTCCGCCACGACGTGGCGATGACGGGAGAGATCACACTCCGCGGGCTGGTGCTGCCGGTCGGCGGGATCAAGGAGAAGGTGCTCGCCGCGCGCCGGGCGGGGATCACGTGCGTCGTCCTGCCGGAGAAGAACAAGACCGACGTGGAGGAGATCAAGGACGAGGCCGTCGAGGGCCTGGAGGTCCACTACGTCAAGCGCATCCCGGAGGCCCTCGACCTGCTCCTGGAGCCGACTGCGGAGGAGGACCCGGCGGAGCTGTTTGCGGTCTCGGACCGGGAAAAGCAACTCGCGGGCTCCCCCAGCACAGGCGGCCCGATCGTGGTCACCAACGGGGACCCGGAGGAGCCCGTCATGAACTGAACCGGCCTTTCCTCCCCGCCTCGGCACCGAGGCGGGAGGCTTCAGGCCGACGCGGCTGGGTGCCGCCAGCCAGCCGAGGATCACACCGAACGGGGTGTTCCGGCGCACGTCCTCGCGGGGGCCGCCCAGCATGAGGTCGACCGCCGCGACGAGGGAAGTCGCCGCGGCGGCCAGCCAACGAAAACCGGCGAGGCTGTGCCTCGTCGCTTACTCCGCCAGGTACCGTGAGGCGGCGACGGGCGAGCTACCCGTGGCCTCGGCGACGGCGGCGAGGAAGTCGGCCTCATCGGCGAACGGCCGGAGGGCGACCAGCGAGGCCGCGCTGGTCGCGTCGATGCCTGGAAGCTGCATCAGCGTCTCCTCGTCGCTCTCGTTGGGGACGATCGGGACGAAGACCATCTCCTCGTAGGACGCGACCTCGTCGGCGTCGACGTACTTGCCGATCTCACGGCGGAAGTCCTGAATGCTGGTGTACGGCCGGTACTCGTCGAACTCGTGCGCCATGCGC
Organism: Rubrivirga sp. SAORIC476; assembly: GCF_002283555.1. Taxonomy (NCBI): domain Bacteria; kingdom Pseudomonadati; phylum Rhodothermota; class Rhodothermia; order Rhodothermales; family Rubricoccaceae; genus Rubrivirga; species Rubrivirga sp. SAORIC476. The sequence goes on from NZ_MVOI01000003.1 coordinate 48,879, forward strand.
TCGCCGACGAGCGCCTCGAACTCCGCCTCGGTGGCCGTGTTGAGGTTCAGCTTCTCGGCGGAGGGCGCCGCGGGAGCATCCGCAGGTGCGGTGACCGGGCCAGCGGTCTCCACCGGCGACTCGGAAACCTCTGGAGCGTCGGGCTCGGACTGGCAGGCGGCGAAGGAAAGCGCGAGGACGAAAAGGAGCAGGCGAGACATGGTAGGGTCGGGGGGTGGATGCCCAAAGGTACCGCACCTCAAAAGAGGTGGTCGCCCAGACCGGGACCCTCGGCTGGCGCCGTGGGGGTCGGGCGATCACGATCACGAATCGGGGTTGGCCACGGGCCACCCGACGCGGGGTCTCCGACAAGTCCACCGAGGCGAAAGGTGCCGACCAGCTCTGCTTCCTCCACCCGGCATGGCTGACACGCATCTCCCCCATTTCAAACAAGCGGGCGCCCCGGCCGAAGCCGAGGCGCCCGGATAGCGCACAGAACCTGGATCGCCTAGCGAACGACCTGCACCGTCTGCGACGTACGAACGCCGTCCGATTCGAGCACGACGACGTACGTCCCCGCCGAGACCGCGTCGAGGTCCAGCCGAACGCGCGCCGGCGAGTCGGCAGAGACGAGGCCGTCGAACGCACGCGCGACCTCACGGCCCTGAATGTCGAACAGCGTCACGGTCGCCCGCGTCCGCTCGGTTGCGGTCGCCGTGACCCAGGCCTCGGAGCGAGCTGGGTTCGGCTGCACCACCGAGAGCGCCAGGCCGTCCGTGCGAGACGCGCCGTCGGCGACATCGACGAGCGGGGACGCGACCTGGACCGGGGCCTCGTCATCCAGCACGACGGCACCCGGACGGGTCCCAGGCGGACGTCCGGTGTCGAGCGCCTCCACACGGAGCGCGGGACCGGAGACGCGGTTCCGGGCAGCCAGCAGCGACGCCTCGGTCCGCCCGTTGGCGGTCATCGCGTCGACCGCGACCGCGACGGTTCGGAGGGGGGCCGGGGCGGTGCCGTCCCGGCCGTCCGCCAGCGGTCCGTCGGAGACCTGTCGCTGGACCTGGGCCGGGAAGGCGAACGCGGCCGACAGGTCATCCGAGTCGGCGACGGTCCCGTCGGAGCGGCGCTCGGCCGCCTGCGTCGTGATCGCTGCCGAGGCGGAGGCCTCCGGTCGCCGGGTCTGGAGCCGGATGGCCTGGTCCTGGTCGTCGAAGAAGCTCAGCCCGACCGTCTCGGGGGACGGCGCGAGCGGCGCTCCCGGCGCGTCGGTGTCTTCGGCGGCCGTCCGCTGCTGGGCGGAGGGGGCGACGGCGAGTCCGAGCGCGAGGCTTGCGGCGAGCGTGATGCGAAGCATGGAAGTCGGGATCGGGCTACTCATGGGCCGTACCGAGGAGCGCCTCGATGCGCGCGAGGCGCGCGGCGAGGGCCGCGTTCTCAGCCTCCAGTTCCGCGATGCGAGCGGTCGCCGCCTCGCTTCGGGTGTGGAGGGCCTGGATGGCCGCCAGCGACACGCCGTCGGCGTCCACCATCGAGATGGTGGTCTCGCCCTGGCCGAGGCCGAAGGTGCGGTAGAAGTCCTGCGCCATCGGGCCCATGTGGGCGATGCCGTCGGCCGCGATGTACTCCCACGTCGAGATCGGGAGCCCAGCGACGCCCGCCAGGACGGCCTCGGGGTCGACCGCTACGATGTCCTCCTTGACGTTGACATCCGAGGAGCCGTTCACCGTACCCGCCGTCGTGAGGTTGCCCGAGAGGTCGAGGTTGAGAAGCTGTCCGGCGCCGCCCACGGCCTGGTTGGTGACGCGGAAGGCGAACGCTTCTCCCGTCAGGTCGCCGATCACGCTCAGGCTCCGGTCCACGCGGACGTCGGTCCGGAACCGGGAGAGATCGTCGTCGATGCCGTCCCCGTCGACGTCGAAGTCCGTGCCGACCTCGAAGATGGTGTTGGCAGCGGCATTGCTGGGATCGGTGAACCCGACGAGCACCTGCGTGTCGACGCGCACGCGCCCGCCCTTGCCGATGCGCACCTCCGGGGTGGTGGTCGCCACACCGAGTTCGAGGCGATCCGCGTACATGTCGATGGAACTGGTCCCGGCGTTCGGGCGAACGCGGAAGGGCAGCTTGGACCCGCCGTTCACGTCACGGATGAAGAAGTTGGTCTCGTTGGCAGCCACGTCCCACGTGTAGGGGGTGAAGCCCGACGCACCGCTCTGCTCCAGGCGGAGCGTCGGCGTGTCGCCGTTGGACGAGTGCAGCTCCACGACCGGGGTGTCCGTACCGAACCCGACGCTGCCGTTGGCGGCGACGTAGATCGACCAGTTGGGAGCGCCCGCGCGGATGCGGAGCGGCGACCGATTGCCCGTCGCGTCGTCGATCGAGAAGTAGCTCTGGCCTCCGTTGGCCGAGTCGTTGATCGTGATGCGCCAGTCGTTGGACGGGAAGCTGCCGCTGTTGGACGTGTCGTCGAAGTGGATGCGCAGGTTGTTCTCCTTGAGCCGCACGGTGTCGAAGCCGAAGTTCTCGCCGTTGACGCAGTCCTGGCCGAAGCAGCCGCTGCCACGCACGATGAGGTCGTCGTTGAACACCTGGTCGAGCAACGGCGACGAGACGGCCGCGCCATGCCGGATCTCCAATGTGCCGCGCTGCAGGAGTGCCGTCGACGTCTCGGCCTCGTCGAGGTCGGTCGGCATCAGCACGAGTTCGTACCCGTAGAAGCCGTCGGCCAGGGGCTCGTCCCCGATCTCGGAGGGGTGAACCCGGACGGACTCGCCCGCGGTAAAGGCATGGCGGTATTCGAGTCCGCTCGGAGCGGTCAGCGTCACCAGTGCCTGCGAGAACGCGGCGTCCGGGCTCCACACCACGGCCCCGTCCTGCACGGCGGTGGGGACCGGGGCAGCGGCGAAGGCAGGAGCCACCAGGAGGAGAGCGAGCATGGCCAAGAGAGGCCGCGAGAATCGATGAGGCATGAGAAAGCGGGAGGGGTACCCGGGGAGGGTACGGCGGCCGGGGGGATCCACCATCGTGTAATTCAATGATCTCCCCGTTTTGTGACCACGCCGGATCCAGGTTCGCATTCACCCGCCACACCTTGGATCGAAACGCAGCGCTCCAGGGCTTCGGCCACACGACCGGAGACGACAATCTCGACCGGGCACGTCACAGGGGTGTCACACCCTCCCCCCGATTCTCCGGGCACACCCCGCCGCCACCGATGCCGACCCGACCGCCCCTCGCAGACACCCTGCCCTACGCAGCCGACTTCGTAATCGAGATCCTGGCCGCGGCGTCACGCGCACCGTTCGGGCAACTCTCGTGGGTCGAGATCAACCGCCTCGCCGCGCGCTGGCTTCGGCCCGAGGCGGGCAGCCGCGAAGCCGACACGTCCCGCCTCGGTCATACCGTGGTGATCGAGATGTCTGCCCACGGTCTGCTGGACATCGAACTGACGACCGCCGCCGACGGCCAACTGATGGTGCAGCGGGTGGCACACCCGCGCTTCGCGGGCGTCGAGGCCGCCCGCGCGCTCGCCGCCTAGCGGTCGGGCTGGTCGAACGGCTCGTCCGACTCGTCGAGCACCCGGGCGTCGGACATGTTCGGGTCGAGTTCCCGCTCGAAGGCCTGCTTCGCCTCGACGGCCACGCTGGCCGCCCGGTCCAGGCCCTTGTCGATGGCGTTGGCGAGCAGCCGGACGGCGCCTCCACCCACGAGACCGACCCGCTCCAGCAGGCCGGCCCGTTCGAACCGTTCGGGCCAGGAGTCCCTCATCCCGCGTCTTCGTCGTCGGCGGGCGGGCGACGGCGAGGCGTCTTGCCCGCCGTTTTCTTCGGCGCCGCCTTCTTCTTGGGCGCGGGACGCTTCGGCGTGGCGGCCTTCGGTTCCGGCTTCGAGGCGGGCGGGTCGGCGGCAGGTGGCGGAGGCGGCGCGCCCATGTCCCAGGCCCCACGACCGTCGAACCAGGAGTCGATGTCGAGATCGTCGAGCGCGGCGGCGGCGCGGCGGCCGGTCTCGGCGAGAGCCTGGCTCAGCGTTTCGAACGTCGCCTCCAGCACGAAGGCGGCCTTTTCGGAGGTACCGAGATCCGCGAACGCGTCGCGGACATCGTCGAAGGGATCGGGAGTGGTCTTGGCGGTGGCCATGGGTCGGGGGGCTGGTGCTGCCGGGAGTGGGCGCGATTCACGTCGACGGAGCCTGTCCCGGCTGCCTGCGTTGGACGAGACCTCCCTCCCAGTGTTTCACTCCGTGACCGAGCCCGACGCCCCACTCCCCGAGCCCCTGACTGGCCTCGTCATCCGGTCCACCGGAAGCTGGTACGAGGTCCGCACCGAGGATGGAGAGACCATCCGGGCTCGTCTGAGAGGCCGGTTCCGCCTGGACGCCATCGAGATCGACGAGACGAATCCGCTCGCCGTGGGCGACCGCGTCCGGCTGGTGATGGGCGTCGGGGACGACGACTCGGGCATGATCACAGCCATCGAGCCGCGGGACAACCAGCTCAGCCGCCGCGCGCCGGGGAAGCGGGGCGCCGTACGCGAGCACGTCATCGTGGCCAACATCGACCGTGCGTGGTGCGTCCAGTCGACGTTCGGGCCGAAGGTGAATCCGGGCTTCGTGGACCGGTTCCTGGTGGCGGCCGAGACGCATCACATCCCCGCTGGCCTCATCCTCAACAAGGCCGATCTGCTGGAAGGCAACGAGCGCGCCGAGGAGGCGATGGCGTTCTGGCAGGAGCTCTACGAGGGACTGGGTTACCCCGTCCTCCTGACCAGCACGGTGACCGGACGCGGACTAGAGGCCTTCCGCGCCGCCCTGGCGGGTGCTGTGAGCGTCGTCTCCGGCCCCTCGGGTGTGGGGAAGTCAAGCCTGCTCAACGCCATCGAGCCCGGCCTCGGGCTGCGGACCTCCGAGATCGGGGAGAAGACGCAGAAGGGGCGTCACACGACGACGTTCGCGACTCTCCTCCGGGCAGGCGGCGGATGGGTGGCCGACACGCCTGGCATCCGGGAGTTCGGCCTCTGGGACATGGCGCCTGAAGAGCTCGGCGGCTACTTCGTCGAGTTCCGCCCCTTCCTGGACGACTGCCGCTTCCCCGACTGCACCCATGCCCACGAGCCGGACTGCGGCGTCCAGCAAGCCGTCGACGACGAGTTGATCACGCCGGAGCGGTACGGCAGCTACCTGTCGATGCTGGAGACCGTCGCCGAGTCGTACCGGCTCTCAAAGGAGGCCCGCTGGCGCACGCTGGGCCGGCCTGAGGACCCGGACGCGCCGTTCCTCGACGCGGAAGAACGCGGTCGCTGAGACTCAGAATGGCGCCGTGAAGGCGCTTTCGAAGAGGGGCGGCGGTGTGAGACGGGCGACCCGGTTGCGGACGCGCCCGGCCCGTCCTCCGAGTTGACCGAGCCAGCCGGACGCCTGCGACCGCCGCCTCACCGAGGCCGCGCGGCGACGCCTCTCGTGCTCGTAGCCCCGCAGCGCCGTAACCACATCGACCTCGGCGCCGAGGTGGGCCGCCAGGGCGACGGCATCTTCGAGGGCGAACGCGCCCCCCTGCCCCAGGTCCGGCGTCATGCCGTGCGCGGCATCGCCGACGAGCGCCACGCGGCCCGCGACCCACGGCCGCGACCGGCGCAGGCCGAACACGTCGTGGCGGACCACGTCACCTCGCGAGGTCGCGGCGATGACGCGGCGGACGCGAGGGTGCCAATCCACGAACAGGTGCGCGAGCTCGGTGCGGGGGTCGTCTGTGTCCTGCTGGCCGGGCGGCCGAGACGCGAGCGCGTACCAGTAACACTGCCCTCCGTCGAGCGAGAAAAGGCCGAATCGCAGCCCATCGCCCCAGGCTTCGAAGGCATCGCCGGTCAGGTCGTGCGGCCTGGACCCGAGACCGCGCCAGGCGGTGTAGCCCTGGTAGACCGGCGGGTTGGAAGCGACGCACGTTTCGCGGAGACGAGACCGGATGCCGTCGGCAGCGACGAGCACGTCCGCTTCCATGACTGCGCCATTCTCCCGCACGACGCGAACTCCGCCGGACCGAGACTCGGCCTCAGAAATCGTGCTCCCGTAGTGGATCGCCTCCGACCCCAGGGCATCCGCCAGCACGCCGACGAGGTCGCGGCGTCGGACACAGAGCGAGGGAGCGTCCGGGCGAGCCGTCGAGAACCGGAGCAGCGTCTCCCCTGCCGGGTTCAGGATGCGGACCGCCTCGGCCCGCCCCGACCGCGCGGCCACCTCATCGAGGACTCCGAGGCGGGCGAGGGCACGCGTGGCGTTGGGCCACAGCGCGATCCCTGCCCCGACCTCCCGCAGCGCCGGAGCGCGCTCGTAGACCGTCGCCGCGATGCCTCGCTGACGCAGCGCGAGCGCCGTCGCTAGCCCGGCGATGCCGCCTCCTGCGACGGCGACGCGCAGCCTCCCCACCGATCAGGAGGCCTTCTTGCGCGGCGCCCGCTTCTTCTTCGGCTTGGACGCCTTGGCATCCACCAGTGCGACCGCCTGCTCCAGCGTGATCTCGTCCTTGTCCATGTCCTTCGGGATGGTCGCGTTGGTCTTGACGTGCTTGACGTAGGGCCCGTAGCGCCCCTCAAACACATCGATCGGCTTCCCGGACTCTGGGTGTGCCCCCAGCGTGCGGAGCGGTGCCGCCTTCTGGCGCTTCTGCGCGATCAGTTCGAGGGCGCGCTCCAACTCCACCGTGAGGACGTTGTCGCCATCGGCGGGCTTGAGGCTCGCGAAGGTCCGCTCGTGCTGGACGTAGGGGCCATACCGGCCGATGTTGGCCTTGATCGGCTGGCCCGTCTCCGGGTGGTCGCCGAGCGTGCGCGGCAGGTTGAGGAGTTGCACGGCCAGGTCGAGGTCGACGTCCTCGGGCTTGGTGCCCTTGGGCAGCGAGGTCCGCTTCGGCTTCTTCTCCTCGTCGTCGCCCAGCTGGACGTACGGGCCGTAGGGGCCGGACTTGAGGAGGATCGGCATCTCGGCCGTCGGGTGGATGCCCAGCGGCCGCTCGTCGTCGTTGGCGTCGATGAGCGCGGCGATGTCGGCCTCGGCGAGGTCGGCGGGGGCAGCCTCGGGCGGGAGCGACGCCGTGCTGCCGTCGGGAGCGGCCGCATACGGACCGTACCGGCCGACGCGCACCTCGTAGGCGCCCCACTTGGCGTGGCGCATGGTCGAGATCTCGCGCGGGTCGATGGTCTCGACGCCCTGCTCGATCCGCTTCTCCAGCCCTTCGGGGCCGTTGAAGAAGCGCTCCAGGTACGGCACGCGCTCCTCCGTGCCCCCTGCGATGCCGTCCAGTTCTTCCTCCATCCGCGCCGTGAACGCGGTGTCGACGAGGCGCTCGAAGTTCTTCTCCAGCAAGTTCGTGACCGCCATGCCCGTGAAGGTGGGCACGAGCTGGTTCTTGTCGCGGATCACGTAGCCGCGCCGGACCACCGTGTCGATGATGGACGCGTAGGTGGACGGCCGACCGACGCCCGCCTTCTCCAGCGCCTGCACCAGCGAGGCGTCCGTGTAGCGGGCCGGCGGCTTCGTCTCGTGCCCGACTGCATCGACCGCCTTGGCTTCGGGCGTGTCATCGACGGCGAGGGCGGGAAGCGGGCTGTCGCGATCGTCGAGCGCGGCCGACGGGTCGTCCTTGCCCTCCACATAGGCACGGAAGAAGCCCGGGAACTCGATCACCTGACCGTTGGCCCGGAAGGTCGACTCGTCGTCGGTGCCCTCGGCGGCCAGGATGGTGGCGCGAGTGCGGAGCAGGCGGGCGTCCGCCATCTGAGAGGCGACGGTGCGCTTCCAGATCAGGTCGTAGAGCTTGGCCTCGTCGCCGGAGAGCTTCAGCTCGTCGCGCGTCTTCATCTGCGTGCCCGCCGGGCGGATGGCCTCGTGGGCCTCCTGCGCGTTGCGGACCTTGCCCGAGAACTGGCGCGGGCTGGGCGATAGGTACTCCTTGCCGTAGCGGGCCTCGACGGCACCGCGGGCCGCCGTGATGGCCTCCGTCGACAGCGTCGTGGAGTCCGTTCGCATGTAGGTGATGTGGCCCTGCTCGTAGAGCTTCTGGGCGGTCTGCATCGTCCGCCGGGCGCTCATCCCGATCTTGCGGTTGGCCTCCTGCTGCAGCGTCGAGGTGATGAAGGGCGCCGCGGGCTTGCGGGTGGCCTTCTTCTGCTCCACCTCCGAGATCCGCCAGGGCGCGTCCTTGAGGCGGTCGGCGAGGCCGGTGGCCTGCTCCTCCCCCATCACGAGCGCGTCGCTCTTGGGCTTGAGCGTGCCGGTCTTCTCGTCGAAGTCCTTGCCGGTCGCGAGCTTCTGCTCGCCGAGGTGCGTCATCTTGGCCTCGAACGGCACGCCCCCCTGAGCGAGCGTGGCCGAGAGGTCGAAGTAGCTGGCCGAGATGAAGTCGAGCCGCTCCCACTCGCGCTCGACGAGCACGCGCACGGCGACCGACTGGACGCGACCCGCCGACAGCTTGGGCGCGATCTTTTTCCAGAGCACCGGCGACACCGAGTACCCGACCAAGCGGTCTAGCACGCGACGCGCCTCCTGGGCATCGACGAGGCGGGTGTCGAGTTCGCGCGTGTCGTCGAGCGCCTTCAGGATGGCCTCCTTCGTGATCTCGTGGAACACCATCCGCTTGACGGGCACCTTCGGCTGGAGGACCTCCAGCAGGTGCCAGCCGATCGACTCGCCCTCACGGTCTTCATCCGTCGCGAGGTAGAGTTCGTCAGCCTCCTTCAGAGCGGCCTTGAGTTCCTTGACCACCTTCTTCTTGTCCGCCGGGACGACGTAGAGCGGGGTGAACCCGTCGGCGACGTTGACGCCGAGGCGGGCCCACTTCTCTTTCTTGACCTTCGCCGGGATCTCGGCGGCGGACGAGGGCAGGTCGCGGACGTGCCCCATGGAGGCCTCGACCTGATAACCGGCGGGCAGGAACTTGCGGATCGTACGGGCCTTGGTGGGAGACTCGACGACGACGAGGCGCTTCATAGTGGGGGGTTCGGGTCCAGACCTGGGCGGCCGGGCAAACTAGCGTCCGCCGATGACGGCCCTGCGGCACCGCGTGTGCGCAAGGTGGCGGAGGTCGCTACACGCGGGCGGACCGTGCCCGTTCCACCGACGCGTGGGGAGTGGGCGTTGCGCGGGACCCGGACACCTCCCAGAGCCTCCTCCCCACAGCACCCGGAATCACGATCGGCCCGACGCGCGACACGTCCACCACGAACCGGCCGGCGGCGACCGGCACGACGCTCTTGACCCGGCTCCAGGGGACGTGGCGCAGTCGCTCCGGCGGGCCGCCGAGGTGGAGCCTCAGCCCGTCCGGCTGAATGGCGATCCGCCCCTCTGGATTGCACAGCGCGAGCGTCTCTCCCACACCGTCCTCAGGGGCCAGATCATACGCGTCCTCGAACCGACGCATCATCGCCCGTCGATGGGCTCGGGTTTGCATCGCCCGCCATCCAACGACCGCGCACGCGGTCACCGCCAGCGCCGCGAGAGTGAGTCCGACCAGGGGAAAAATCGACATGAAGCCGTGCCAGGGGGGCGGCCAACATAGGGCAAACCCACCCTCACTCGGCAGGCGCCTGTGCGCCATCACACCAACAAAATGCGCGATCGGGGACCGGAAGCGCTTCCGTTACGCAGCATGCGTCACGTCCCCCCTTCCCCTCCAGGCCTGTTCACGTCACCCGTAGGTCGACTCGAAGCGGCCCATGAAGTCCACCAGCGCGTCCACCGAGGCGGGCTCGACGGCGTTGTAGATCGACGCTCGAACGCCGCCCACCGTCCGGTAGCCCTTCAGTGCCAGCAGCCCCTCCCCCGCCGCCTCGGTGACGAAGCGCGCCTCCAACTCCTCGCTGGGCAGTCGGAAGGTGACGTTCATGTGGGACCGGTCCTCGGTGCGCGCGGTCGGGCGGTAGAAGTCTGTCGCGTCGAGGGCTCCGTAGAGGGCCTCGACCTTCGTGCGGTTGCGCTCGACCATGCCCGCCAACCCGCCGTTGCGCTCGATCCAACCGAGCACCTTGTCGACGATGTAAATGGCGAAGACGGGCGGGGTGTGGAACAGCTTCTTCGCATGCGTGCCGTAGTCCAGGAGCGTCGGCAGGCCAGGTAGCCGCGTCTGCAAGAACTCGTCGCGAACGAGGACGGCGGTGACGCCGGCGGGGCCGATGTTCTTCTGCGCGCCCGCGTAGAGGAGCCCATAGCGGTCCATGTCGAGCGGGCGGCTGAGGAAGTCGGACGATGCATCGCACACGAGCGGCATCGGGACGTCCGGCTCCTCGCGGAGCTGGGTGCCGTAGATGGTGTTGTTGCTCGTGTAGTGGAGGTACGTCGCGCCGGGGTCGAGCCGCCAGTCGCTCTGACGGGGGACGTAGCTGTAGTCGCCGTCTCGGCTCGACGCCACGACATCGACCCGCGCGCTCCGGGTGTTGGCCACGATCACAGCCTCGGCGACCGCCTTCCCGCTCCAGTTGCCCGTGTCGAGGTAGGCGACGGAGCCCCCCGCCGGGAGGAAGTTGAGCGGCACCTGGTGGAACTGCATCGACGCGCCGCTCGCCAGGAACAGGACGTGCCAGTCGTCGCCCAGCCCCAGCAGGCGGGCCATCCGCTCCTTCGCGCGCTCGTGGATCTCGGAGTACGCCGCTGACCGGTGGCTGACCTCCATGATCGAGGCGCCGAGCCCGGGGAAGACCGGGAGCTCCTCCCGCACCTCCTCCATCACGTCGGACGGCAGCGCGCCGGGACCGGCGGAGAAGTTGTGCAGGCGCTGGTCGAGGTCGGCGGGCGGGGTCATGGGCGTGGGTCTGTGGAAACGAAGCAACCAGTGGACGACGGAGCGCTCGGCGGGTTCTACCCGCTCGCTCGGACGCGGTCAGTCGGCCTCACAATCGCGGCGGCGCGTGTCCATGATGTGAACGATCTGCCAGCCGTCGTCGCTGCGTGCGAGCGTGAACGCATTCGTGCCGCAGTGGCTGAGCTGGCCACCCGCGTAGAAGGTGTAGGGCGTCCACGCGACCGCGAGGCCATCGTCGATCATCACCGGGTAGCCGTCCGTGAGCTGTTCGTCCAGGTCGACGGGCGCGGCGGCGATGCTGGTGAGGAACCGGTCGATCGGGGACTCGATCACGCGGCGCTCGCCCTCGGGGCCGACGGCGGCGGTCATCAGGCGGGCCTCGGGGTGCATCGCGGCCCGGATGGCGGTCGTGTCCTTGGCGCGCATCCCGTCGAACAACTGGTCGATGGTGGCGCGGACGGCCGCGTCGGCGTCGTCCTGGGCGGACGCGGGGACGGCGAGCAGGAGGAGAGCGAGAAGGGACAGGCGCATGGTCGGAAGGGGGAAACGAGGCCTCAGACTACGGCCGGGCTCGCTCAGGTTGCATGCGTCACCTCGCCCGACTCCGCCAGTTGCTCGGCCGCTTCGGCGTCCGGGCGGGTCGGCCCGACGGTCTCCCGAGGCGGGGGCGTCGAGCCTTCGGCGCGTGCCTTCAACTCGTCCCGCACGAACCGCTGCATCCGGTCGAGCGCCGTCCGCGCGAACTTGAGCTGGAGGCGGCGGCCGAAGAGCTTGAAGCCGATCCGGTAGAACGGATTCCGGATGCGGTCCGGCTTCGAGAACGCGTCGATGTGGAACACTACCTCGCCCGTCGCCTCGGCCTTGCGGACTTCGAAGGTGATCTGCCCCTGCTCGAAATGCCCTTCCAGGGTCGCGTAGTCGAACCCGTAGACGTGGACGCGGCCAGCATCCGTCTCCCGAACCTCGTCGATCTCGCGCCCGATGCGCACCTCGAACCAGAACGTGAACCCGAGGAAGCGCGCACGCAGCAGCATCGGGCGTCCCGCGACGGGGTCGTCGGGCGAGAAGATGCCCGTGATGAGCGACGGGTCGGGAAAGGCGTACCCACGGACGAGGTCACAGGCGACGGCGAACGAGGCCCGCGCGTCGTCGGCCGGGAGCGGCGGGCCGGGCGGCTCGGGGACCAGCTCCGCCTCGTGGTGGTCGAGACGCCACCCGTCGGCCTCGGTGTAGTCGTGGTCCTCGTCGAGGTCGAAGTTGTAGCGGGCCTGCCGGACGGCGTCGAGCCGCTCGGCATAGTCCGTCCAGTCGGGGCGCCGCGGGACGGCGCGGGAAATCAGGTCAGCCATCGTCGGGGTCGGCTTCCCGCTCGGTGAGCACGCGGACCTCCTCCATCTTGCGCCCGCCGCAGTCCTCGGCGACGCGCTCGCAGAAGAACGTCCACATGGCCTGCTGGGCCTTCTTGGCGAGGCCGAGCTCGTCGTAGACGAAGTCCACCGCGCCGTCGCGGCTGCGGGCCCATGACTCGATCGAGAAGCGGAGCGCGTCGGTCACGACGGGGTGCGGGGCCGCCGCGAACCGGATCTGGCCCGCCTCCATGTGGCCTTCCAGCGTCGCGAGCGTGAACCGCGTCGGCGTGACCTCGACGACGCGCACGGGGCCGTCCCACGGCGAGCGGATGGTGATGTCGTATTCGTCCCCGACCGAGAGGAATCCTTCCTCGCCCGTCGACTTCTCGAACACCGCCAGTTCGTCCGGCACGTAGTCCTGGATGCTTGCGCCGATGCAGGCGATCAACTCTTCCGGCGACTTGGTGGTGTGCTCCACGTCTACCTCGTAGCGACGATGGAAGCGAGGCCCCACGCCTTCCTCCTCGGGCTGAAGGTCCCGGTCGCCGGGCACATCGTCGTCGGCGGGCGGGGGCCCGACGTAGGGCACGTCCCGCTCGACGGCGCGGACGGGGTAGCCCCAGCGACGGACGGCCCAGGTGGCGAGGGCGGCGCCCGCGGTGAGGGAGGCCGTGGAGATCAGGAGGGCGCGGGTGCGTCGGTTCATGCGCTTCGAACGCCCGGATCCGTCCGAAGCTCCGCCCCAGAACACGACAGCGCCCCGCCCGGACCAGGCCGAGCGGGGCGCCGAGGCGGACGGAACCGTGGATCAGTCGCGGCTCATGAACAGCCGCAGGACGTACCAGAACATCAGCGCGACGGAGGCGAACAGCTCCAGCGCGGCGGACACGTAGCGGTCCTCCGGGTAGTGGTGGAGCACCTTCGACGTGTCGTACAGGATGGCGGCCCCGGCGAGGCCGATCATCGCGACCGAGAACCACGTGCCGAGTTCGAACCCGAACAGGACGCCCGCCACGATGGCGACCAGCGCGAGCACGAATGCCCACTTCAGCAGGCCGCCGAGGAACGAAAAGTCCTTGCCGGTGAAGAACACGATGGCCGTCAGCGCCGAGAAGCCGAGCAGCGTCACCCAGGCCGCGCTCGCGATCACCCCGCCGCCGACTGACTGCTCCGCGATCCAGAGCAGCGGGACGAAGATGACTGCCTCGGCGAGCACGAACGCCCCGAGGGCGCCATACTGGGCCGCCTTCGACTCAGCGCGCGCCGCCGCGCTGGACGCGAACCAGCTCACGACCACGAACCCACCCAGCACCAGCAACCAACTGACGCTCGTCATGGCTCGAGCCATCGGCTCGGCGATGCCGGAGGTAAAGAAGAAGACCTCGATGAGCGCGAACAGCAGGATGGCGCCGAGGAGGTGCGCGTATGTGCGCGTCAGGAACGCCGCGCGGGCGTCGTCGCCGAGAGCGGCGACCGGGGTGCGATAGAGGGTGTCCATGGGAAGAAGGAGTCGGAATCGGGGGGTGAACGGCGGAGCGGCGGCATCCGTCTGAGGCCGCCGGGCGCCTACGGGGTCGGGAGGCGTTTGGCGTCGAACAGATCGAATGCCGGATCGGTTCGGCCGAGGAGGGTGCGGGCTGCGAGCAGGCCGAACCGGAGCGCGTAGCCCATGCCGTGTCCCGTGAAGCCGACCGCGACGTGCGCGCCGTCGACGCCGGACACGCCGCCGAGCGCCGGTAGACCATCCGGGCTGAAGCCCATCGTGCCCGACCAGCGGCGCTCGACGGGCAGGCCGGGCCAATACGGAAAGTGCTCGGCGAGGTAGCGTTCGAGGTCGCCCTGGAGCGCCTCGGTGGTCGCGTCGGCGTACCCGACCTCCTCCTCGACGTGGAGGTGCCGGGCGCCGCCGACGAGCACGCGCCCGTCGGGCCGCTGGCGGACGTAGTAGTAGCCGTCGTGCGAATAGACCGGCACATCCAGAAACGGAGCCGTGGGCGCAGTCGCCAGCATCTGCGCGCGGACGGGCCGGACGAGTGGCGACAGTTCGGGCAGCAGTTGAGGCAGGTAGGCGTTCGTCGCGATCAGCACGCGGTCGGCCACCACCTCTCCCCCGCCGACGGCGCCGAGGCGGACCCGCCCGCCCTCGGCCTCGACCGCCTCGGCCCGCCAACCGGTGACGACCTCCGCGCCACTCTCCTCGGCCAGTGCCCGCACGAGTCGGGCCGGATCGATGGCGCCGCCGGTCGGCACGAACAGCGCGCCGGGGAAGCCGACCGCGGCGACCCGGTCGTCCAGGTCCGACTCGTCCCACCACGCGCTCTCGATGCCGTCTTCGGCCATCAGCGTGCGTGCGCGGCGGAGGCGGTCGGCCTCGGCGTCCGTGCCTGCGGCGAGGACGCTGCCGGTCGCCTGGAAGCCCACCTCGCGTCGGGTGCCGATCTCGGCCGCCATCTCGTAGGCCTCGCGCGTGAACGCCCAGATGCGCCGCGCGGCGTCGCGCCCGTAGGCGTCCACCGCCGAGGCGTAGTCGGACGCGGTCCCCAGGAGCAGGAAGCCCGCGTTGCGCCCGCTCGCGCCGTGCGCCAGCCGCTCGGCCTCCAGAATCGCGACACGCAGGGTCGGGTCCAGCCGATGCAGCGCCCATGCGGTCGCGGTGCCGATGATGCCACCGCCGACGATGGCCACGTCGGCGTCGAGGCGGGGCGTGCGCTGCCAGAGGGAGACGGTCGCCATCAGGTGCGGGTGTCGACCACCACCCGGCCGACCGTGTCGCCATCCACGATCCGGGCACTCCACGCCGGCACGTCGGCGAGTGGGATGACGGTCTTCTCGACCGCCGACAGCGCGCCCGCCGCGACCGCGTCGGCGAGGCGAGCCCAGGCCTGCTCGCGGAGCGGAACCGGGGCCGTGTTCGAGTCGATGCCAGCCAGCGTGACGCCGCGCAGGATGAAGGGGAAGACCGTCGTGGCGAGGGCCGGCCCACTTGCGAGGCCGCAGGCCGCCACGCAGGCGTGGCGCCGCGACTGGGCGAGGAGCGCTGCGAGCGTCGTCCCGCCCACCGAGTCGACGGCACCCGCCCAGACGCCCCGCTGGAGCGGCGGCTCGGCTGCGTCGGCGAGGGCGTGCCGGTCCACGATCTCTGCCGCGCCGAGCGCCCGCAGGTAGCCGTGTGCCGAGGCGGTCCCCGTCACGGCGTGGACCTCGTAGCCCGCCGCCGCCAGCAACGCCGTCGCCATCGACCCGACGCCTCCCGAAGCCCCCGTGACTGCAATGGGGCCGGCGTCCGGCCCCACGCCGTGGGCCTCCAGGGCGAGCACGCTCAGCATCGCCGTGAACCCGGCCGTCCCGATCCACATGGCATCCTCGGCCGAGAGCGAGCCCGGCGACGCCACGAGGTGGTCGGCCGACGCGCGTGCGCGCTCTGCAAATCCTCCCCAGCGGTCCTCCCCCGTCCCCCAGCCCGTCAGGATCACCGCGTCGCCCTCCGCCCAGCGGTCCGAGACGGACGCGGCGACCGTACCGGCGAGGTCGATGCCGGGCACGAAGGGGAAGTCTCCCCGGACGATCTTGCCTCGCCCGGTGACCGCCAGCCCGTCCTTGTAGTTGAGGCTGGAGTGCGAGACATCGATGAGGACCTCGCCGTCGGGGAGGTCGGCCTCGTCCACCTCGGTGAGCGTGACGGAGAGGTCGGGGTCGCGGGTGAGGAGGAGCGCGCGCATGGGCGGAGCGTGGGGACGGGACAAAAAAAGGGGCGCCCGAGCCTCGCAGCCCGGGCGCCCCACGGCGGACGCGTATCGCTAGAAGACGAACGCGAGCACGAAGAGGATGACAGCGGCCACGAGGGCGATCTTGGCGAAGTTGGCCGAGAGGCCGGCGACGCCGCGGAATCCGAGGAGGGCCGCGACGAGTGCCACGACGGCCAGGATGATAAAGATGTTCAGGAACTCGCCAGCCATAGGAGGGAGGGGTGGAGTGAGAAGGGAGCCGTTTCACTCCGCCCCCGCCCAGAAGTTGCCTAACGACTTAACAGCCACCCATCCGCGCCTTCGCCTCCGCCCTGGCGGGGTACCTTTCCAGACGCCTCCGCCCCTCGATGACCGACACTCCGCTCCAGATCACCCCCCTTCACGCCCGACACCTCGCCCTCGGCGCCAAGATGGCCCCCTTCGGCGGGTGGGACATGCCCATCCAGTACTCGGGCATCCTCGATGAGCACCGCGCCGTGCGCGAGGCGGCGGGCCTGTTCGACGTGAGCCACATGGGTGAGTTCAGGATCCGCGGCCCGCAGGCGCTCGACCTCGCCCAGCGGCTCGTCACCAACGACGTGACGAAGCTGGCCGATGGCGCCGCCCAGTACGCGGTGCTCTGCCACGAGGGCGGCGGCGCGGTCGACGACCTGCTCGTGTACCGCATCGCCGACGACGACGTCCTGCTGGTCGTCAACGCGGCCAACATCGCGACCGACTGGGCCCACGTCACGGCCGAGGCGGGCCGCCTCGGGCTGGACGCAGAGGTCACCGACGAGTCGGCCGGCTGGGCGCTGCTCGCGCTTCAGGGCCCGACCGCCTTCGACGTGTTCGAGGCCGCGACCGGACTCGACGTCTCGGACATCCCCTACTACCACTTCCGCCCGATGGCTGCGGGGACGGTGTTCGGCGCCGACCGTGCCATCGTCTCGCACACGGGCTACACGGGCGAGCGGGGGCTGGAGCTCTACCTCTCCCCCGACGCCGCCGGACGGGCCTGGGACCTCCTCCTGGCCGCCGGGGCCACCCCTGCCGGGCTCGGCGCCCGCGACACCCTCCGCCTGGAGGCGGGCTACTGCCTCTACGGTCACGAACTGGACCGCGACACGACGCCCCTTGAAGCGGGCCTCGGCTGGGTGGTCAAGCCGGATGCCAGCGACTTCGTCGGCCGCGACGCGCTCGTGCGTCAGAAAGCGAACGGCATCCCCCGCAAGCTGGTGGGGCTCGTGGCCGAGGGACGCAGCATTCCCCGCGCGGGCCACGAGATCGTGACGACGGATGGGAAGCCGGTCGGCATCGTCACCAGTGGCAGCCAGTCGCCCGTGCTCGGCAAGGGCGTCGCGCTCGGCTACGTCCCCAACGATCCAGCGTACACGACGGCGGGCACCGAACTCGGCATCTCCGTGCGCGGGCGCGTCCAGGGCGCGACGGTCACGAAGCCCCCCTTCCACACCTCGACCGCATGAGCCTCCGCGTCGCCCTCAGCCCGGCGGGCCTCGACCCGGGCACGCTCGATCGCCAGGCGGTCCTGATGATCGACGTGTTCCGCGCCTCGACCACCATCGTGACCGCGCTCGCGAACGGAGCTCGCGCTGTCATCCCGGTCGCCGACAAGGGCGAAGCAGGCCGCCTCGCTGCGACCCTGGACCGCGACATGTCGGTCATGGCCGGGGAGCGCGGGGGGCAGCAGCTGGCGGGCTTCGCGCTCGGCAACTCGCCCCGCAGTTTCACCCCCGAGGTGGTCCGCGGGCGCACGGTCGTGCTGACGACCACCAACGGGACGGCCGCGCTCGTCAAGGCGCGGGGCGCGGAGCGCCTCGCGGTCGGGGCGCTCGCCAACGCGACCGCGGCGACGGCCTTCCTGGCGCAGGCCCTGGACGACGGCCTCGACGTGACCCTCCTGTGCGCGGGCTGGGAAGGCCACGTGGCGCTGGAGGACACACTCTGCGCGGGCCTCTTCGTCGACCGTCTCGCGTCCCACCCGCGTGCTACCCCCACCGACGACGGCGCCCGTATCGCCTCCAGCCTCTATCGCGGTGCCCAGGCGGACCTCGCCCGGGTCCTCTTCGTCGCCGACCACTCGAAGCGGCTCATCGAGGTGGGCGCGGGCGACGACCTCTCGGACTGCGCGCGCATCGACGTGTCGGACGTGCTGCCGGTCCTCCGAGACTCCCGGATCGTGGCCGCCTGACCGTCCCCTCGAAGGCGTCGGGGTGGCTCCTGCGGGCTCCCGTCGCCGCGTCGTACCTTCATGCGGCCTCCACGCTCGCCTGAGCGCTGAGCGCCGCTCGGCCGTTCGTCCCCCCACGTCCGTGAGCAGCACCCGATCCCGAAGCAAGAAGCGGCCCGCCAAGAAGAAGGCCGCCAGTGGGTTCTCGACGCAGCGCAAGCGCGAGATCCTGGGCATCCTCCTCATCGCGCTCGCCGTCCTCGCGGGGCTGGCCGTGCTCACGTTCTCCGCGGCCGACGACGGGCGGCTGGCGAACGAGAACTGGGACAGCCTGATGGACCCGGGCGACAACCGGTTCGACAACCTGCTCGGCTTCGTCGGCGCGACGCTCGCGCGGGCGCTCGTGTCGGGGCTGGTGGGCTACCCGGTGCTCCTGCCCATCGCCGCGCTGCTGGCCTGGGGCTGGGTGCTGCTGCGGCAGAAGACCCCCATCTTCCTCCCCACCCTCACCGGCCTCTCGCTCGCGGGCGCGCTCTTCGTCGCGTGCTTCTTCGGCTGGTTCGACGCCCAGATGGACGCGGATCTGGCGGCGTGGAGCGGCGACCTCGGCATCGGCATCGCGGGGTGGCTCACCAGTGTGCTCAAGCCCGTCGGGTCGTTCATCGTGCTCCTGGTGTCGGTCCTCGTGACGCTCCTGCTCGTGTGGGACCGCGACATCCAGACCTCGCTGGACCGGGCCGAGGGCGCCGTGACGAGCCTGCGCTCCGGCCTGGCCGAGTCGTGGGCGACCTACCGCGCCGGGGCCGCCGAGCGGAAGCAACTCCGTGCCTCGGCTCGCGAGGAAGCGCGGGCCGAACGGGAGGCTCGCCGCGCCGACGCCGCATCCGCGAAGCCGGCTCCGAAACCCAAGCCGAAGCCGGCGCCCCGACCGGCCCCGGCCGCCTCGGTGCCCACGCGGACCGAGCCAGAGCGCCCCTCCATCCCGGCCGCTGCCCCCTTCGCCGACGTCCCGCCGAAGCCCGCGCCGACGCTCACGCCCATCGACGCGGACGACCCGCTGCTGGACGACCTCATCCTCGACGAACGGGGGGATGGCCCGGCGTTCCACGTCACCGGCCCCGTCGAGGAAGCGACGGCCGACCTCGACGCCGCACGCGGCACCACCGCAGACGCAGCCTCGCTGCCCTACGTCTTCCCCTCCATCGAACTGCTGGAGGAGTCCGACAGCGACCAGGAGGTCGACTTCGACGAAATCGAGGACAACAAGCAGGTCCTGCTCGACAAGCTGGAGACCTACAACATCCAGATCGACGCCATCGAGGCGGTCGTCGGGCCGACCGTCACGCGCTACGAGCTGACGCCCGCGCCGGGCGTCAAGATCAGCCGCATCACGGCCCTGGAGGACGACCTCGCGATGGCCCTCGCCGCGCCGGGCATCCGCATCATCGCGCCCATCCCGGGCAAGAGCTCCATCGGCGTCGAGATCCCGAACCGGACGCGCGAGATGGTGCGCCTGCGGCAGCTCCTCGCGACGGCCAAGTTCCGAGACGCGGCGCGCAGCGGGAAGATGGCGCTGCCGGTGCCCATCGGCAAAACCATCGAGGGCGAGGTGTTCATCGAGGACCTCGCCAAGATGCCCCACCTGTTGGTGGCCGGCGCGACGGGCTCGGGCAAGTCGGTCGGCGTGAACGCGCTCATCGTGGGCCTGCTCTACGCCAAGCACCCGGCCGACCTCAAGTTCGTGATGGTCGACCCGAAGAAGATCGAGCTCAACGGCTACGCGGAGCTGCTGAACCACTTCTCGGCGATGCCCGAGGACTCCGACGATCCCATCATCACCGACTTCATGGAGGCCGCGGCCGTCCTCCGGTCGTGCGAGCGCGAGATGGAGATCCGCTACGACCTGCTCGCCGAGGCGGGCGTGCGCGGCATCGGCGAGTACAATAAGAAGCTCGCCGCGGGGAAGCTGGAGGCCCTCGGCGACAAGCACCGTCACCTGCCCTACATCGTCGTCATCGTGGACGAGCTGGCGGACCTGATGATGACCTCGGCGAAGGAGGTCGAGGCCCCCATCGCGCGACTGGCCCAGATGGCGCGGGCCATCGGCATCCACCTCGTGCTGGCGACGCAGCGCCCGTCGGTGGACGTCATCACGGGCCTCATCAAGGCCAACTTCCCATCTCGGATGGCCTACCAGACGTCGTCCAAGATCGACTCGCGGACGATCATCGACGGTGGCGGGGCGCAGCAGCTCGTCGGCAACGGCGACCTGCTCCACATGAACGGATCGCGCCTGACGCGCCTCCAGGGCCCGTTCGTCGGGGTCGATGAGGTGGACGCGATCGCGGGCTTCATCGCCTCTCAGGAGGGCGCCGGGCCGTACCTGCTGCCGCCGATGGACGCGACCGGCGACGCGCCGAAGGGCTCCGCGGGCGACTCGTCGGAGGACCGCGACGACCTGTTCGAGGACGCCGCCAAGGTGATCGTCCGCAGCCAGCAGGGGTCGGTGTCGCTGCTCCAGCGCAAGCTGTCGGTCGGCTACACGCGCGCGGCGCGGCTCGTCGACCAGTTGGAGGACGCGGGCATCGTGGGCCCGTTCGAGGGCTCGAAGGCGCGCGACGTGCTCATCCCGGACGAGTTCGCGCTGGAGACGCACCTCAACCCGGCCGCCCCAGGCGAGTCGGCCGACGTGGACGCCTGACCCCGCCCGCCTCGGCGCCGAGGCAGGCAACGGAACCCGGCGCGGCGTGTCTCCTCTGACAGCCGTCCCGAGTCCCATGCACCCAGTCGCCTTTTGTCTCGCGGTCGCCCTCGTCCTGGCGGCGCCCCAAGCGAACGCGTGTTCCTGCGCCCCGCTGCCCTCGCGCGAACTGGCGGCCCGGTCGGCCGACCTCGTCTTCCTGGCGACGGTCGACTCGGTGGGGCTCGCCCGGGTGTACCCGGTGCCCGGATATCCGCTTCAGGGCATCTGGCTGACCATCGAGGAGGTGCTCCTCAGCTCGTTACCTTCCCTGCTGTCTGGCAGATCGCGCAAGAGCGGACGCCCAATCACCCTGCATTACGTCCAGGGGACGGCCTGTGGCTATGTGTTTCGGCCAGGCGAGCGCTACCTCGTCTACGCGCACCGGACCAACGGATCGCTCATGGACGCGTCGGGTTGCGGCCGGACGGCGCTCGCGGCCGACGCCGCGGAGGAGATCGACTGGCTCCGGTCGCGACGCGCGACATGGGTCCCCATTCCAGACCCCATGGTTGGCCCCCAGCCCGACCGAGTCGTGTCGGGCACAGCCTTCGACTCGCTGGCGGCGGTCGCCGCGGAGGGTGAGGCCCGCGCCCGCCGCCGCGTTGGGATGAGCATGGCCCTGAACGTCTGCCTCCTGCTGGCGCTCGGGGTCGTCGCGTGGCGCGCGACGCATCGACCCTAGCGCCCGGACACAGGAGCGGGGCCGGGCGTCCCACCACAGGCACCCGGCCCCGCAACGCTCCCACACGAGGTGGGGGCGAGAGGGTATGGTACCGCCGACGCCTCTCCCCCACATCCCGAAGGGAGACACGTCCGCGAAGATCTAGACAAGGCCGCGCTCGAAGGCCGCCCGGACGGCCTGCGCGCGGCTGTGGACCTGCAGCTTGGCGTAGAGGTTCTTGACGTGCGTCCGGATGGTGTGGGGGCTGACCCCGAGCGCGTCTGCGATGCCCGCCTCGGTGTCGTCCTCGACGAGGCGGGAGAGCACGTCGGTCTCGCGGGGTGTCAGGTGGAGCGCCTCGGTGGCCGCGGCGACGCGGCTGGCCTCGCCCTGCTGGTGGCGGACGTACCCGAGCAGCTTGCGCGCCACCAGCGGCGACGTGGGCGCCCCCCCTTCGGCGATCTCGCCGACGGCGCGGACGACCGCGTCTGGCCCGGCGTCCTTGAGCAGGTAACCGCTCGCGCCCGCCTGGACGGCCGCGAAGATCTTGTCCTCGTCCTCGTAGACGGTCAGGATCAGGACCTCCATCTCGGGCCGCGACTGCTTCAGTTCGGCGGTGGTCGCGATGCCATCGCGGCCAGGCATCTCGATGTCCATCAGCACCACCTCGGGCGCAGGGGCACCGGAGCGGGCGCGGACGTCGAGGTCGGCCAGGAAGGCGTCGCCGCTCTCCGACACGAGCACCAGCTCGACGGCGTCGAAGAAGGCGAGCTGCTGAACGAGGCGCTCCCGGAGGCCCGCATGGTCTTCGACGACGGCGACGCGGATGGGACGGGACATGGGATCGGGTGGGGTTGAGCCGAAAGATCGGGCAGAGGCCGTCCCCCGCCCTCCCCTACGCCGGGGGGATCGTGACCGGAACGTCGACGCAGACGCGCGTGCCCGATGCCGTGTCGAGGTCGAAGGTGCCGCCTAGCTGCTCGGCGCGCGTCCGCATGGAGCCGATGCCGAAGCCCGAGAGGCCGTCGCCCCCGGCAGGAGGCACGAACCGGCCGTCGTCCTCGATGGCGAGCGACACCGACGCGGCGGTGGGCCGGAGCGTGATGGCGAGCGACCGTGCGCCGGAGTGTTTGAGCGCGTTCGTGACGGCCTCCTGCGCGATCCGGTAGAGCGACAGGGCGACCGCTGGCGGCAGCACCTGCTCGGGCGTCCCGTCGCACGCCACCTGCACGTCGGCGATGCGGTCCTTGGCGTGGCTCCGCACGTACGCGTCGAGGCGCTGGCAGAAGGCCCCGGCGGTCAGGGCCTCGTCGTGGAGCGCCCAGATGGTCTCGCGGAGCTGCCGGATGGTCTCACGCGCATCGGTCTCGACGGCCTCCAGCGGGTCGGCCATCGCCCCGTCCCCGCCGACAGGGTCGGCCTCCCCGCGCGCCCGACGGGCCAGCTTGGCCAGTTCGACGCCCGCGAGCAGCGACGACAGCTGTGCGCCGACATGGTCGTGGAGGTCCCGGCTGATCCGCTCGCGCTCGGACTGGACGCGGCGCCCGACCTCGAGCCGCTCGACCTCCCGCCGGAGCCGCCGCTGCGACAGCTCCCGGACGGTCAGCGCGAACACGCCGAGCCCGAGCAGCACCATCGCCCAGACCACCGCCGGACGCTCCCACCACCGCGGGGCGACCTGGAGCGTCATCCGCGCGACCGCCTCGGACAGGGCGCCGTCCGGCCCGACGGCCCGCGCCTCGATCACGTGCTCACCCGCGCCGAGGTCGGAGAACACGACCCGCTGCTCCGGGCCCGTCGGCTGCCACGGCCCGGTCCCGACGCGGTACTCGACCCCTGCCCCGGCGCCGTAGAACAGGGACGCGAACTCGATCTCGACGCGGTGCCGCCCGGGCGGGATGGTCGCGGCGCGGCCGTCGAGCACAGAGCCCATGAGGACCTGCTCGTCGTCGTCGACGCGGAGACTGAGCACGGCGACCTGGGGGGCCGTGATCACGTTGGGGATCTTGCGGAAGTCGAGCGACAGGATGCCTGCCGTGGTCGCGAGCACCACCCGGTCGGTCGCGGGCACGTAGGCGACGGCGTTGATGGACGCCCGCGTCGCAGCCCCGAACAGCACCGGCCCGAGGGCCCGGACGCGGTCGCCCTCGACCTGGTACAGCCCGCGCTCGCCGACCGCGAACATGACGCCCGATCGCTCGAACACGGCCAGGATGCGCTGCCGCCCCAGCTCGCGCGCACCCACCGCCGTGGCGCGCTCGCCGTCCCACCGCCCGAGCCCGCGATCGGTCCCGAACCAGACGGTCCCGTCCGCCTGCTCGCCGACCGCGTAGATGGCCGACGACGGCAGGCCGTCGGTCCGGGTGACCCGGGTGATGCGGTCCCCCTGCACGAGCGCGGCCCCGTTGGAACGAGTCAGGGCCCAGACGCCGTGGGAGGTCCGCGTGAGTCCCTCGACCATGTCGGTGCCGAGGCCGTCGGCCGCTCGCAGTGTGTCGAGCACGGCCCCGTCGCGGTAGCGCACGATGCCGGAGCCGTAGCCCGAGACCCAGACGGTATCCGTCGCCGCCTCCATGCCCGAGATCCAGTTCGGGTCCATGAACCGAGGGACCGGCAGCGCAGGCGAGAGCGGATCCTCCAGCCACATGCCGCTGGGCCCGCTCGTGAGGTAGAGGCCCTCCTGAGCGACCACGACCTCCCGGAGGCCCGGCCGGACCATCCGACTGCGGGGCTTCATGGTCTCCGAGTCGATCTGCACCACCGCGGCGCCTGAGGTCGCCCAGACCGTCGGCCCGTCGACGGCCAGCCGGAGCGCAGGCGTCCGGGTGACGATGCCCAGGTGGCGGCCCGCGAGCCGCAGCACGCCCTGCCCAAACGTGCCGACCCAGACGCCTCCCTCCCGATCGACGACGAGGTCCTGGGCGCGCTGCGTGCTGAGGAGCACCGGCGGGACGTCCGGGGCGTCGGCGCTCCAGATGCCGCCCTCATCGGCGATCACGTAGAGCTCGCCCCGCGCACCGAGCGTCATCCGGCGCGCGTCGGCGATGGGGTAGGCCGCCTCGGGGACGAAGCGGCCCTCATCGAGGCGGCCCAGCGCGACCTCCTCCCGACCCGCCAGCAGGATGCGCCCATCCCCGGCGCCCGAGATCCAGCGCCCCCCCGTCGCGGTTTGCTCGGTCGCGACCGCGACGGGCGTGCGGCCACGAGGAGAGAAGCGCGCGAGGTCCCAGGGGCCGTCGTCGGTCTCGCCGAGGCGCCGCGAGACGACGATCGAGCCGTCGTCCAGGGCGACGACGCCCGACCACCCGTTCGCCGCCCCGGCATCCAGAACGCGCCACCCCCCCTCCTCCTGGACCCCGACCTGCGTCCCGGTCTGGATGAGCATCCGGCCGTCGGCCCCCGGCTCCACGGCCACGATGGGCTCGTCTCCGAAGGGGGTCGCCACCTCCACGAAGCGCTCGCCCTCCTTCCGGGCCAGCCCCGAGAACGTCCCCACCCAGAGCACGCCCGCCCGGTCCTCGCCGACGGCATACACGAACGGGTCCGGCAGACCGTCGTCGGCGGTGAACGTGACCACGTGGCGCCCGTCGTAGCGCGCCAGCCCGGCATCCGTACCGAACCAGAGGAAGCCGAACCGGTCCTGGTAGACGGCCTGGACATAGTCCGACGGCAGCCCGTCGGCACGGGTGAGCGTGTCGAACACCGGCTGCGCGTCCGCACGCGCGAGCGCGGACACGAGGCACACGGCGAGGAGAGCGCGTCGGAGGATGGGTGTGAGCCGGTCTGGACCGGTCCAAATCTAGGGGAAACACGGGCCGGTTGCGGCCTCATGTGCCGTTTGGGGCGCGACCCGCCCGGTCCCCTCTCCCGGCTCTCCCCCTCGAAGAATGAAGGAAGCAGGCCTCCGCGCCGCACCCCGCCTGAGGCGTGCCGTTGCATGGGTCTATGACCACGATCATCGACTACGGCATCGGCAACCTGCGCTCGCTCGCGAAGGCGTTCGCGGCAGCGGGCGTGGCCGTCGAACGCACCGCCGATCCCGAGCGCATCGCCGAGGCCGAGCGCCTCGTCCTCCCCGGCGTCGGTGCCTTCGGGGCCTGCGCCGACGCGCTGGCCTCCCATGGGCTGACCGACCTCGTCCGCCAGCGTGCCGAGGCGGGAGTGCCGCTGCTGGGCGTCTGCGTGGGGATGCAGTTGTTGTTCGAGGCCTCCGAGGAGCGCCCCGGCGCCGACGGCCGCGCCCACGACGGCCTCGGGCTGCTGCCCGGCCGGATCGTCCGCTTCGCCCCCGGCCTCGCGGCCGACGGGCAGCGGCTGAAGGTGCCCCACATGGGCTGGAACCAGCTCCGCACCGTCCACCCCCACCCCATCCTGGAGGGCGCCGACGGCGACTGGGTCTACTTCGTTCACTCCTACCACGCCGCCCCGTCCGCCGACGGAGACCGGCTCGCGACGGTCGACTATGGCGGTGACGTGCCCGCGGTGACCGGGCGCGACAACGTGGTCGGCGTCCAGTTCCACCCCGAGAAAAGTGCTCGGGCGGGGCTGGCGATGCTCCGTAGGTTCGCAGACTGGACCCCCGCGAGTGATGGGTAGCGGGCTCCGGGTGTAGGGCCTGATCGTTGTCGAGGGCCGGACACTCTCCCCGCTCGTTACTCTCCATCTCTCACTCTTGCTCGCCCCATGCTCGTCATCCCCGCCATCGACCTCCGCGACGGCCGCTGCGTCCGCCTTCGGCAGGGGCGCTACGAGGACGAAACGGTCTACTTCGACGACCCCGTCCGCATGGCGAAGCTGTGGCGGGTGATGAACGCCAAGGTGATCCACCTCGTGGACCTCGACGCGGCGCGGACGACGGCCGACGAGATCTCCCACAACCGGGACGTGATCGCGCGCATCGCGGCGGCGCTGGACGTCCCCGTCCAGGTCGGCGGCGGCATCCGGACCCTCGACCACATCCAGGCGATGCTCGACCTGGGCGTCTACCGCGTCGTGCTGGGCACCGCGGCCGTCCGCAACCCGGACCTCGTGAGCGAGGCCGTTGGGCGGTTCGGGGCGAGCCGCATCGTGGTGGGCATCGACGCGAGCAAGGGCGAGGTGATGACGGAGGGCTGGGAGGCGGGCTCCGGCGTCGACGCGGTCGACCTCGCGCTCGACATGGAGGCGCGGGGCGTGCGTCGGTTCGTCTACACCGACATCGCGCGGGACGGGACGCTGGAGGGCCCCAACATCGAGGCCTACCGCGAAATGGGCGGACGGCTCACGCGCGCCCACCTGACCGCCTCGGGCGGCGTCGGCGACTACACCGACCTGCTGGCCCTCCAGGCCGCCGAGCCCTTCCGGGTCGACTCGGTGATCGTGGGGCGGGCGCTCTACGAGAATCGCTTCCCCTGCCAGCAGTTCTGGTGCTGGCACAAGAAGGACGAAGTGGACCTGGACCGGTTTTCCACGGCTCGCCTCGCGCTTCGAGGCTAGGTACGGGGCCCAGGGTATGTGATACCCGCCCGTACCGTGTACCACCTACCCTGTCATGCTCGCCAAGCGCATCGTTCCCTGCCTCGACATCCACGACGGGCGCGTGGTGAAGGGCGTCCAGTTCGTCGACCTCGTGGACGCGGGGGACCCGGTCGAGCAGGCGCGCTTCTACGACGCCTCCGGCGCCGACGAGGTCGTCTTCCTGGACATCTCGGCCACGCACGAGGGCCGGGCGACGCTGGTGGACATCATCCGGCGGGCGGCGGACGAGGTGTTCATCCCGCTGACCGTCGGCGGAGGCGTGCGGGCGGTGGAGGACGTGCGGCGACTGCTGGAGGCCGGCGCCGACAAGGTGGCCATCAACTCGGCCGCGCTGGCCGACCCGGACCTCCTGACGCGCGCCGCGGATGCCTTCGGGGCGCAGTGCGTCGTGCTCGCCATCGACGCCAAGCAGACCGGCGCCACGCCGAGCGGCTGGGAGGTGTTTACCCACGGCGGCCGCAAGCCGACCGGCCGCGACGCCGTCGCCTGGGCCGCCGAGGGCGTCCGGCTGGGAGCGGGCGAGTTGCTGGTGACGAGCATGGACCGCGACGGGACGAAGGCGGGCTACGACCTCGACTTGCTCCGCGCGCTCGACGAGGCCGTCGACGTGCCCGTGATCGCCTCGGGCGGGGCGGGGACGCTGGACCACCTCGCCGAGGGCCTCACCGAGGGACGCGCCGACGCCGTCCTGGCCGCCTCCATGTTCCACTTCCGCGAGACGACCGTCGCCGAGGCCAAGGCCCACCTCGCGGCGGCAGGCGTCCCCATCCGACCCGTCGACGCATGAGCAGCGCCCCTCTCGGTCTTCGCCTCGTCCGCCTCGCCATCGGCGCCGTCGTGGCGTTCCTCGTGGCGGCGGGCGGCTATCTGACGTGGGCGGCGCTGGCGAACCCGGACGTGCGGCTGAAGCAGCCCCGGTGGTTCGAGGGCGCCTTCGACCACTCCTACTGGATCCCGGTGCTGGTGGTGACGCTGGGCGGTGCGGTGCTGGTGGGGCTGGTGCTGTGGACGGCGTACCGGCGGCTGAAGGCGGGCGAGGACCTGTACGCGGGACGGAGCGGGCGCGGCGTCCGGCGGCGGGGAGAGTCGCACCTGGGCGAGTAGAGGGCCGCGACGGGGTCTAGATTGGGCACCATGCGCCTCCTCCCTCTCCTCCTCGTCTTCGTCGCCGTCTCTGCCCAGGCACAGACGACGTTCGATCCGCAGGCGGCCATGAACCGGCTGGGGGCGCCGTGGGCGGAGGCGAAGACGGTCATTCCCGCGCCCGACTCGGGCCGGGTGGTCGGGAAGACCGGGGATCTGCTCTTCCTCTCGCCGGACACCGAGGTGACGCGGATCCTGCTGTCGGTGCGCGGAGGGCGGCTGATGCGGTTCACGGCGACGGCGTCGGAGAGCGGACGCCAGGACCTGGAGGACCTGGACGCGGAGTTCCGGCGCGAGGTCGGTCCGCCCGGGGCGGACGGGTTCTACTCGTGGGAGCAGATCCAAGGGGTGGGGGCGCCGACGCCGTTTCCGCTGGCGATCTCGATCGACGTGGAGGCGGGGGTGATGGTGCTCCAGGCGGTGCTGGAGGCCGACTGAGGCGCGCGGCGAGTCAGGAGCGTTCGAGGAGGCCGAGCTTCTCGCGGAGTTGGGGCTTGTCGGCGAGGGCGAGCTTGGCGACGGCGGCGAGTTCAGCGGCGTGGGCGCGGAGATCGGCTTCGGCCGTGGTGGCGGAGACAGTGGCTCGCTGGGCTTCGCCAGTCTCGGCGGCCTGGGTGACGTCGGCGGTCTGGGCGGCGGTGACAAGGGCGAGGGCGTCAGTGACGCCGGTGCGATCGAGGCCGCGGATGAGGTCGAGGAGGTCTGTGCGGGTTTCGAGGGTCTGGTAGAAGATGCGGGCGTGGTCGAGGCGGTCGGCGCGGGCGCTGGGGAGGGTGCCGGCGAGGCGGAGGGCGGCGTGGCCGTCGGTGCCGGGCCGGTGGGCGATGCGGGCGGCCTGTCGGTGGCGGGAGTAGCGGACGTGGGCCTCGGCGGCGGCGGTCTGGGCGGCGTCGGTGGCGGCGTACTGATCGGCGTACTCGGCGGCCTGGGTGGCGGTGGCGGTTTCGAAAGCGGCGACGAGGGCGAGGCCGGCGTCGTAGTCGTCGGGGGCGGTGTAGCCCCAGGCGGTGAGGTCGGCAGCGATTTCGGCATCGTCGCGGGCGTTGAGGTAGAGGGTGCGGGCGGCGAAGGCGAGGTCGGGGCGAGAGATCGTGGAGAAGGCGGGCATGGGTCCGTGGGAATGTGTGTGTGTATGGGATGGCGTGTTGGTGTGGCCGAGGGATAGCGTAGGGCGCGGGGAGTTCTCGCGCAAGGGGGCCGAGGGATTATGAAGGATCTGGCAGCCTCGTCTGAGTGCTCGGGAGGGTTGTCTGAGTGCTCGGGAGGGTCGTCTGAGTGCCTGTCTGCCTCGTCTGAGGGCTTGTGCGGGGCGTCTGAATGCCTGGGAGCCTCGCCTGAGTGCTCGGGGGCCTCTGCAGAGTGCCTGTTGGCTTCGTCTGAATGCTCGGGAGTCTCGTCTGCGTGGTCGCTGGTCTCGTCTGCGTGCTTGTCAGGGTCGGTTGAGGAGCCGGGGGGCGGGTGGGGCGACCTCGGGGCCGAGGTGGGGAGTGCGGATGTCTCCCTCTCGGCCCCCCTGGTGGGGGAGGCATATGGCATCGTGTCGAGGGGTCGGAGGCAGCGCCGAGGTCGAGGGGGACACGACTCACTTTGTCCGCGCGGGCGGGGGTTGGAGTCCGTCGAGATGACTGGCTGCGAGCACCCCCATCAGCCAGTCCTGGCAGGCGGCCGTGCTGCCCGGCGCCTCGCTCTCGCGCGGCCCCGCCACGTTGAGCGTGCCCCCCGGCGGCACCGTCCGTGCGATCCAGGCGACGGCGGCGTCCACCGTGTCGGGCACCGGGGCCAGCACGAGCACCGGTCGGCCCGCCTCGGTCGCCCGTCGGACCGTGAGCGCCGTCCCCCCCGTCAGCGGCCCTCGCGCCAGCACGAGCGTCGCGTCGGCCCCCCGCACGTTGCGCCCCGTGCGGACCGCCGGATCGGCGGATGCGGTCTCCAGAAGCGGATAGTCGGCTGGAATCGGGCCGTCTTCGGCCCAGCGCCCGGCCGGGCACCAGCCCCCCACGGGCAGGCCGAGACGGAGGGCCACGTCGAGCGCAGCGCGGTCGGCGCCGGTCTGTCCGCCGGAGACGATGCGAAGGGGCACGGGTGTGGCGATTGTGTGGCGAGACCGTCACGGTCCCGGATGCGGCACGAGGGTTGAACGTTTCGGCCTCGTCCCCCGTTCATCCACCACGTCCCCCCCTCCCATGACTCGTTCGTTCCTCTCTCGCTCGCTGAGTCTGATCGCCCTCGCCGCCACCGTCCTCATCGCCGGTCAGGCGCAGGCCCAGACCCCCCAGGCCGTCGCGCAGCGCCTCCAGCAGCGCTACGGCGCCCTCGAATCCCTCCAGGCCTCCTTCGTGCAGACCGCCGGCGGCCAGCGCCTCCAGGGCACCCTGTCCGTCCGCCGCGACGCGTTCCGCCTCGACCTCGGCGAGCAGGTGCTCGTGACCGACGGCGGCACGCTGTGGTCGTACTCTCGCGACGACGACCAGGTCGTCGTGCAGGACTACGAGCCCTCGCGCGTCGGCTTCTCGGTCGGGCAGCTGTTCACCAACTACCTCGACGTGTTCCGCGTGACCGCGGCCACGAAGGCCACCATCGGCGGCGTCGCCCACGACGTGCTGACGTTGCGCCCGCGGAGCAGCGGCATGTCGGTCCGCGACGCGACGCTCTACGTCCGGTCCTCGGACGCCGTCCCGACGCGCGTCCGCGTGCACGACACCAACGGCGGCACGCTGGCCTTCGACCTGCGCGACGTGCGCCGCAACGTCTCCCTGCCCACCTCGACGTTCCGCTTCGACGCGCCGCGTGGCACGGAAGTCGTCGATCTCCGCTGATCGCACACGAACCGCGCACTCGCGCCGTCCGTTGGGCGCGGGGCCACACACGTGGCTCCGCGCCTTCTCTTGTGCATGACTGACCGAACGAAACGCCTCCTCTCCCTCCTGCTGAGCCTCGTGCTCGGGGGCGGCCTCCTGTGGCTCGCGCTCCGCAACGCCGACCTCGGCGCGGTCGCCGAGGCGTTCGCGGCGGGCGAGTGGATCTGGATGGTGCCGTTCGTCGCGCTGGGCCTCGTGTCGGTCGCCCTGCGGGCGTGGCGCTGGGGGATGCTGATCGACGCCCTCCCCGGCCGCTCCGGCCGCGTGCCCCTCCGGCTGACCTCGGCGTCGGTCGCCATCGGCTACCTCGTTAACTACGCCGCGCCGCGCCTGGGCGAGGTCGCGCGGACGGCCAACGTGTCGCGCCGAGCGGAGGCGCCGTTCTCCGCCGTGCTCGGCACCGTCGTCGCCGAGCGCGTGCTGGACGTCGTGATGCTGGCCCTGGCGCTCCTCTCGGTGGTGGCGCTCTACGGGGAGCGAGTGCACGCCATCCTGGGCCAGGCCTGGACGTCGCTGGCGGGCCTGCTGGACGTGCCGCTGTGGATGCTGGTCGTGGCCGCGCTGGTCGTCGCCGGGCTGGGCGTGGGCGTCCTGCTCCTGCTCCGCCGCGGGCGGGGGCGCATCGCCGGGCTCCTGGCCCAGTTCAAGGACGGGTTCACCTCCGTCGGACACACCGGCCGGCCGGGCCTGGTGATCCTCTCGACCGTGCTCCTCTGGGTCTGCTACGGCCTCATGTCGGACCTCCCCTTCCGCCTGCTCGGCATGGACGCCGCCTACGGACTCGGACCGCTCGACGCCTGGGCGGTGATGGCGGTCGGCGGCATCGGGATGGCGCTGCCCTCACCGGGCGGCACGGGCTCGTTTCACTACGCGACGGTGCTCGCGCTGACGCTCCTGTTCGC
The DNA here is from genome assembly GCF_002283555.1 of Rubrivirga sp. SAORIC476. Classification (NCBI taxonomy): domain Bacteria; kingdom Pseudomonadati; phylum Rhodothermota; class Rhodothermia; order Rhodothermales; family Rubricoccaceae; genus Rubrivirga; species Rubrivirga sp. SAORIC476. The sequence goes on from NZ_MVOI01000003.1 coordinate 80,733, forward strand.
CGTGGACCCGACGCCCGCGGCGACGTACGCCCTGCTGGTCCACGCCGCCGGGGTCGTGTTCTACTGCATCCTGGGTGTGGTCGCGCTGGCGAGCCAGGGCACGTCCGTGGGCGCGGTCGTGCGCGCGCCTGCTGACGCGTGAGCGGTCGCCTGCGGCTGGCCGCCGCGCTCGGCTTCGGCGGGCTCGTGGTAGGACTCGTCCTGCTGTCCCGCGACGCCGGCCCGCTCGCCCGGATGGACGCCCGCGTCGAGCTGGCCGACGCGACGCCGGGCGTCCTCGACACGCTCACCGTCCGCGGACGGCGGGTCGAGGCCTCGGTGAGCGGCATCGTGGTCCAGGTCGGCCCCGGCGACGACGTCTGGATCGCATCCGACGGCGACGCATTTGCCTTCCGGTTCGACGACGACGCCGAGGTGGAGGTGGAGGACCACCTGCTGGCGGTCGGTCGCCTGCGTGCTCGCGGGGGCCGTCGGTGGGTGGAGGTCTCGGCGTGGTCGCGGGTCGAAGCCGAGGTGCGACCTCCGTCGGGGTCCGGGCTCTAACCATTCAGTCCCACCATCCGACCGTTCGCCCACCCTGCACGGGCTTGACGCACAGGAGAGCGGTACCGTCTGTGCAGACACCGGCCTTTGGACACACCAGCCCCCGCCCGCCATGGAGCTCACCTTCGACGCGAACCCCCTCGGCGACCTCGTCCCCGACGAGGTCTATCAGGTCCTCGAAGAGCACAAGCTGCTCAACGAGAAGGGCGTCCGCGACTACCAGATCCGCCAGCAGTTCCGCTCCATGCGCGGCAACGACATGCCAGCCTACGAGGCGATCGAGGAGCTCCGCGAGCAGCACCCGTACCTGCAGTTCGACACGATCCGCAAGATCGTCTACGGCCTTCGGCGCCGCACCTAGGCGCCCGGCCGCGCGTCCCTCCCGCGCGGCCCGACGAGTCTCCCCAAGGGTTGGGTGAGAGGGCCCCGGTCTGAGGACTGGGCCCACAGAGGGAGCGGCGGGGCCACGCGGTGGCCCCGCCGTTTTTTTGCGCCTGCCCGCCTCGGCGCCGAGGCGGAGGGGGTCAGTCCTCCCGGTCCCGCACCGCCGCGAACAGCGCGATGCCCGCCGCGACGGACGCGTTGAGCGACTCCGCCGGGCCACGCATCGGGATCGACGCGATCACGTCGCACGCCGCGCGGACGCCCGTCCGCAGCCCTCCGCCCTCGTTGCCGACCACGATGGCGACCGCGCGGTCCCAGTCGTAGGCCCAGACGGTCGTGACCTCGGGCCCGCCCGGCCCCTCGTCGTCGGCCAGTCCGACGACCCAGTAGCCGCGCTCCTTGAGCTGGTGGAGGGCGTCGGCGAGGCTGGAGACGCGCGCGACGGGGATCTGGAGCGCCGTCCCCGCGCTGGCCTTCACCGCGACGGCCGAGAGCGGCGCCATGCGGCGCTCGGGCACGATGGCCCCGGCGGCGCCCGCGGCGACCGCGCTCCGCAGGATCGCGCCGAAGTTGCGCGGGTCCTCGATCTCGTCGAGCACGATCAGGACCGGCTTGGTCTCGCGCACGTCGTCCAGCGTCGGCGCGACGGCCGAGAGCATCCGGTCGATGTCCAGGTACGCGACCGGCGCGACGACGGCCACGACGCCCTGGTGCTCGGCCTGCGGCGCGAGCCCATCGACCTTCTGCCGAGGCACCATCTGGACGGGAACGCCCGCGGCCCGCGCAGCACGACGGATCCCATCGATCGCGCTCCCGTGGACGCCCTTCTGGAGGTAGACCTTCTCGATCCGGCCGTCGGCCAGGTCGAGCGCGTCGCGGACGGGGTGGCGCCCGGCGAGGACATCGGTGCGGGAGGCGGGCATGGCGGGTTCAGGGGGCGTCGTTGGCTGCGCCGACCTTCGGCTCAGGGCTGGCAAGGTGGCGTCACCGCGGACGCGGCGCCACTCTTTCGCCCGGAAGAGGCCGGGAACTTTGGGCCCGCGCCATTCCACACCGCGGACGCCTCACTCCGCCAGCTCGTCCAGGCGCTTCACGAGTCGCTCGGCCCAGGCCTCGTGCTCGGGCTTCATGAGCACGCTCCGCAGGACCCGGGCCGCCTCGGCGTCCGCTCCGAGGCCGGGGAGGGCGTGGCCGAGGCGGGAGGCGGACAGCCGGTAGAGGCTGACGAAGACCGGGTCGTCGGGGTCGTCCATGGCCGCCTGGAAGACGGCGGCGCTCCGGGCGTCGACCTGGGAGACGGACGCCCCTGTCGGCGCGTAGGCGACGATGTCGGTCTCGGGCGGCAGCAGCGGGACGAGGTGCCGCGCATCGCCGAGGTGCTGGTGGAACGCCCGGGCAGCGCGCAGGCCGGCGGCGAGGATCGGGCCGAGGCCGTCGTCGGCGGCGAGCGGCAGCGCCTTCAGCGTCAGCCACAGGGCGCCCGCGGCAGCGCCCGGGCGCGAGCACTCCAGGCTGATCTCGCCCAGGTGGAGCGCCGCCGAGGTGAAGTAGGTGTAGGGCGAGTCGTGTGCGTAGTGGCGTCCGACGGCCGGGTCGGCGAAGAGGACGGCGCCGCATCCGTAGGGCTGGAGGCCGTGCTTGTGCGGGTCGATCACCACCGAGTCCGCCTCGGCGATCGCGCGGAGGTGGCGGGCGGCGGGCCCGAGGTGGGCGTCGTCGTCGGCCAGGAGGCGGAAGAAGCCGCCGTACGCGGCGTCGACGTGGACGCGGGCGCCGTGGGCGCGGCAGAGCGGGATCGCGTCCGCGAGGGGGTCGATGGCGCCCAAACCCGTCGTGGTGGCCGTGAGCACGACGGTGCCGACGGCGCCGGTCGTCAGCGCATCCTCCAGCGCCCCGAGGTCGATCCGCCCGGCGTCGTCGCTGGGCACGACGGTGCAGTCGAGGCCGAGCACGTGGGCCATCCGGCTGTGCGTGTAATGGCCCTCGGCGCTGACCGCGATGCCGCGCCCGCCGGTCTCCTCGCGCGCTACGAACAGCGCCTCCAGGTTGGCGACCGTCCCGCCGCCGGTCAGGTGCCCCAGCGGCGTCCCGAACCCGACCATCCGCGCCAGATCGGCGACCACCTCCTTCTCCATCTCGCTCGTCGGCGGGCCGCCGTCGAGCGCGTGGTTGTTGGGGTTGATGCGCGCCGCGATGGCGTAGGCCGCCAGTGCCACCGGGTGCGGCGGCTTGAGCATCTGCCCGGCGTAGCGCGGGTGGCCGAACGGGTACATGCCCGGCCTCTCTCCTCGCGGGGGCGCCGTCATCCGCCCCAGGTACTCCTCCACCGCTTCCCCGAGGCGGGCGGTGTCGACGGCCATCGCCGGGTGCGGGTCGGCCGTGCCGAAGCCCGCGTCCCAGGCGTCGAGGGCGGCGAAGCCGTCGCGGATCAGGCCCAGCGGATCGGGGACGGACCGGCTCATGCGGCGACCGGCACGGCCTCGGGCGTCGCGCCGGGAGTGTCGTCGCGCCGCTTGGTCGTCAGCACGAGGCCGACGACGCCCGCGATGATGAAGCCGATCGAGATGATCTGCGACTGCGGCAGCCCGAACGCCGCGTCCGGGTTGACGCGGATGAACTCGATCAGGAAGCGCTCGGCGCCCGCGAACACGGCGTAGAGCGAGATCAGCCAGCCCGCGCGGAACGGATTCTTGCGGAGCACCCACAGGATGCCCGCCAGCACGCTCGCCATCGCGAACTCGTAGAGCATCGTCGGATAGACGCCCGTCGGGTTGGCCAGCGCACATTCGGCGCCACGCTGGGTCGCGTTGTAGACGACCGGGTCCATCTGCCCGAGCATGTTGTTCGGGAACGTCTCGCTCCAGAGCCAGCCTGGCAGCCAGCCCGGCTTGTCGTCCAGCGACGAGCACACGCCCCAGTCGCCGTCCCCCGAGAGGTAACAGCCGATGCGGCCGATGCCGTATGCGAACAGCAGGCCCGGCGCGGCGGCGTCGGCGAGGTGGGCGCGGGAGACGCCCTTCTTCTTCGCGTACCACAGGATGGCGATGGAGCCGAGCAGGATGCCGCCGTAGACGGTCAGCCCGGAGCCCGAGAAGATCATCCCCAGCGGGTCGGCCGTGAACTCGTCCCAGTAGTCGATGATGTGGAACAGCTTGGCGCCGAGCACGCCGAAGCCGCCCGCCATGAGCGCCATGTTCCAGAGGAGCACCGACGGACTGGCCTGGACCGTCTTCTCGCGCCCCTTGTCGTCCTTGACGGTATCGCGGACCGACTTCATCCAGCCGAGCGCATAGCGGCGGTCCACTTCGACCCGCGTCATTGCGGTCGCGACGAGGATCCCGATGGCCACCATGAGGCCAAAGGCGTAGAGGTCGATCGGGAAGTCGAACCCGAAGAGGTCGCGCGTGAGGTCGCTGATCCGGGGGTACATCGGGCGTCGGGGGTGGCGCGGGAAGCTAGGGACGGACGGGACGAACGCGCGCCTACGGTGCGTCGCGCGTGAGCGCCAGGGCGAGTTGGTCGATGGGCACGGTCCGCTGTGCGCTGGCGCCGAGGTCGCGGACCTGTGCGACGCCCGCCGTCAGTTCGTCGTCGCCGAGGATGACGGCGACGGCGGCCTGCGACCGGTCGGCTGCCTTCATCTGGGCCTTCATGGACCGGCCGCCGAGTGCGAAATCGACCGCCAGCCCGGCGCGGCGGAGCGTCTGGGCGAGGCCGAACCCGGCCGCCTCGGCCGCGTCGCCGAGGCAGACGAGGAACACGTCGGGGCGCGGCGCCTCGGGCAGGACCACCTCCTGCTCGGCGAGCGCGATGAACAGCCGCTCGATGCCTGCCGCGTAGCCGACCGCCGGGACGGGCTTCTTCGAGCCGACCGCCTGCGCGAGCCCGTCGTAGCGCCCCCCTGCGGCCAGCGCCCCCTGCGCGCCGAGCGCGTCGGACTCCAGTTCGAACACCGTCCGCGTGTAGTAGTCCAGGCCGCGGACGAGCAGCGGGTCCTCGACGTAGGGCACGCCGAGGCCGTCCAGGAGGCCCTTCAGCGCGTCGTAGTGGGCGCGGGCGTCGTCGCCGATGAAGTCGGTGATGCGGGGCGCGTCGGCGAGGAGAGTACGTTCGCGCTCGTCCTTGGTGTCGAGGATGCGGAGCGGGTTGGCCTCCAGCCGCTGCCGGCTCGTCGCCGAGAGGACGTCCGCGTGGGGCGCGAAGTAGGCCCGCAGGGCGTCGCGGAAGGCGGGGCGGTCGGCGGCGTCGCCGAGCGTGTTGAGTCGGAGGCGCGTCCCGGTGATGCCGAACGCGTCGTAGATGGCGCGCAGGTTGGCGATGACCTCGGCGTCCGCACGGGGGTCGTCCGACCCGAGCAGCTCGGTCCCGAACTGGTGGAACTGGCGGTAACGCCCCTTCTGCGGGCGCTCGGCGCGGAAGCACGGCCCGATGTAGTAGAGCCGCTGCGCGCCGCCGCGCTGCTCCAGGTGGTGCTCCAGGTAGGCCCGCATAACGGGCGCCGTGACCTCGGGCCGGAGCACGTACGATTCCTTCGACCGCTCGACGACGAACATCTCCTTCTGCACGATGTCGGTGGTCCCCCCCACCCCGCGGGCGACCAGTTCCAGCGGCTCCAGCACCGGCGTCCGGATCTCCTCGAACGCGAACCGCGCCATCGCGTCCCGGACCACGCCTTCGACCCAGCGCCACGCCGCCGCCCCCTGGATCGTCGAGCCCCCGGAGCTGTGGGCGTCGGGCAAGATGTCGAACGTGCCGCGGATCGTCTGGTAGGCCATGCGGGGTGCAGTCGAATGGAGGCTCCAAGGTGCTCCAGCCGCACCGGCGCCGCCGCGTGCACTCTGCGAAAAGCGCTGGCAGCCACCCCTCAGGGCAAACTGCCAGCGCGACTCGACCACAGGACTGGGCCGGACGGGCTCACGACGTCCGGCCCAGCGGGGCTGACCTGGGTGGAAGGGTCAGCGCCCGATCGTGAGCACGCGGGTCTGGGGCGCCTCGGCCCCGCTCGCTGCGCGGACGACGTAGGTGCCCGGCGACAGCGAGGTGCCGTCGAGCGTCAGCTCGCGGGTCCCAGCGTCGACGGTCCCGTCGTGGAGGACCGCGACCTCGCGGCCCAGCGCGTCGTAGACCGCCACGCGGACCTGGGTGGCGGCGTCCGTGCTCAAGGACACGCGGGCCAGGCCGGCGGCCGGGTTCGGCCGCGGTGCGCCCAACTGAATGCCCGCCTCGGCGACGCTCCGCGCCGGGCTGGACGGCGCTGCGGCGAGCGGCGCCTCGTCGAGGCCCGACGCGGTCTCGACCGGCACCGTCAGCGTCTGGTGCACGTTGAGATTCATGCTCAGCCCGATGAGGCTGCTGATGCGGATGCTCACCGTGTCGAACGCCTCGTTCGTGCGGAAGCGGATGAACGAGAGCCCGTCGGGCCGCGTGGTCACGCGGAGGTCATCGCCGCTGGCTTCGCCGACCACGTCGCCGCCGTTGAGGGCCCGGACCCGGATGGCACCCAGCACGGCGAGGTCCAGCAGGTCGGCATCGGACGACACCCAGAAGCCGGTCCACGCCTTGGCGGGCAGCATCGTGCCGTAGTCCACCGTGAGTGTGGCACTGCCGGCGATGCCGAGCGGGATTCGCAGGTTCGCCGCGGTCGCCACCGGCAGGTCGATGGCCTCCGAGAGGTCGTCCACCACGCACCCGAGGCAGAGGCCGGAGGTCGAGCCCGACGCCGTGGCGCCGTCGGACTCGAGGGCGACGATGCGGTCCAGCGTCGTCGGGCGCGTGATGATGGCGTAGCGGACGTCGATCTCGGTGAGGAGAGCGACCGCCCCGTCGAACTCGATCTCGACGGCGTCATACGCCTTCCGCGCTCGGAACGTGACCTTGCTGAGACCCGAAGCCATGAGCTGGAGCGACAGGAGCGACGTGCCAGACCGGCTCTCCTGGAGGGTCGCCCCCAGGTAGGTCCGTACGGTGACCCGGTCGATCACCGCCACATCGAGGAGACCGTTCGGATCATCGATCACGAACCCGGCGCGGGTGTTGGCGGACTCGGAGGCCGGAAGGTCCACCCGGATGCCTGCCGACGACAGCACGCCGACAGGCACCACGAGGCGGGCCGCATCCTGGCGGCGACCGACCACGTCGTCGGTGCCGGTGACCGAACATCCGATGCAAAGGCCATCGATAAAGCTGGACGCCGTCGCCCCATCCGCGGCGGTCGGGATGTACACGGTAGGCTGCGCCGAGACGGCCAGGGCCGTGCTGAGGAAGAGGCCCATCAGGAGGGCGGGGAGACGTAGAGAAGCGAAGTGAGCCGCGAGACGCATGGGAAGAAAGGGAACGGGGGGAGGAGAAAAGGTGCCTTCCCATGATCAGCCTTCCCCTCGGCGTCTCGACACCCTTCCCCGGGCTCTCCTCATTCTGGATGCCCCCTCTGACGTTCTTCGGACCAGAACAAGAGACGTACTGCTTCGGAACGCAATTTGCACAGCTTCATCCACTCACTCCTAACGCGGACATACAGGGCAACCCGTTCACGCCTCGCCCCTTACCATCTGTCGGCGGAGCCCCCTCGACCACGTCGGCATCCTCTCCTCTGGGGAGCCGTCCAGGTCCTGAATCGGCCGGACGTGCTCGTACAAGGCAGGGTGAGTTTCCGCGGCGCCCCTGCTCGCACGAGGAGATGGACGAACCGTGGGCGGGTAGAAACGCCCTGGCCGATCTCGCGCGAGGGCTCCCGCTCCGGCTAGCCCTGACGGGAGCGCTCTCCGAAGAACGGAACGGGAATGCCCAGCCTCCAGCGCGACGCGCCGGAGCGTCTACCGCCCGGCCTCCACCTTTCGCAGGCGCTCGACGACCCACGCCATGTCCTCCGGCAGCGGGGCCTCGAAGTCCATCTCCTCTCCCGTCGTCGGGTGGACGAAGCCGAGCGTCGACGCGTGGAGCGCCTGGCGCGGACCCAGGCGCGTGAACAGGTTGCGCATGAAAGCCTTCCGTGACCCCTCTGCGGCGCCGTACACGATCCGGTCGCCGCCGTAGGTCACGTCGCCGAAGACCGGGTGCCCGATGGACTGGGCGTGGACGCGGATCTGGTGCGTCCGCCCGGTCTCCAGCCGGAAGCGGACCAGCGCGGTCGTGCCCAGGTCGTCGACCACCTCGTAGGTCGTCGCGGCCCACTTGCCCTCGCCCTCGGGGCGCACGGAGACCTTCTTGCGGTCGCGCGGGCTCCGGCCGAGCCAGCCTTCCACACGCCCCTTCGCCTCGGGGACGCCCCAGACCAGCGCCAGGTAGCGGCGGCGGATGGTCCGGTCGGCGAACTGCTTGCCGAGGTGCGCCGCGGCCACGTCGGTCTTGGCGACCACCATCACGCCGGTCGTGTCCTTGTCGAGCCGGTGGACGAGGCCGGGGCGGACCGTCGGGTCGCCCTCGTAGCGCGGCCCCGCCGTCGCGGTCGACAGTCCGACGTCGTCGTCGTCGGTGTCCTCGATCTCATCGCCCGACAGCGGCCCCGCGCCGACGTGGTGCAGCAGCGCGTTGATGAGCGTCCCGGATCGGTGACCGTAGGCCGGGTGGACCACCATCCCGGCGGGCTTGTCGACCACGAGCAGGGTGTCGTCCTCGTAGAGGATCGACAGCGGGATGTCCTCGGGGACGATCTCGATGGGTGGCGGGCGCATCACCGTGCACCGGATCCGGTCGCCCGGCTGGACCGGCATCGACACCTTGGAGGCGAGCGCCCCGTTGACCTCGACGCGCCCCTCCTTGATGGCGCGCTGCACCTTCGTTCGCGTCGCGTTGGCCGTCTTGTCGGTCAGGTAGAGGTCGATGCGGACCGGCGACTGGCCGGGCGGCACCTCCAGTTCTATGACCGTCTCGATCGGATCGGGCTCGTTGGAATCGGGGTTCATGCGTGCACGGTGCGGCCGAACGACGCGACAGCGTCGAGGGCGTGGTCGATCGCCGCGGGCGGCGTCTGGGCGTGGGGCGCAAACCGGACGAGTCGGCTGCGCATGGAGCAGGTGACGCCCTGGCTCGCGAGGTGGGCGTGGAGCCCTTCGGGATCGGGCACGCGAACGGTCACGATGCCCGAGGCAGGCTCGCCCTGGGGACCGTAGCGCTCGGCGCCGAGGCGCTCCAACCCCTCCGCCATGCGGGCGGCGTTCGCGAGCACAACCGCCTCGATCACGTCGGGGCCGACCTCCAGCATCGCGCCCAGCGCCGCGTCGAGCGCGTACACGCCCGCCGTCGGGCTGGTGCCGACGTGGAAGCGCGTCGCGTCCGGGTGGAGGGCCGTCGAGACGGTGTCGAAGTCGTCCCAGTCGACGGGCCCGTTGAGCCAGCCGATGGTGGGCCGCAGCCGCGGGAGCAGCGACGGCGCGAGGGCGACGAAGCCGAGCCCCTGGAGCGCACCGAGCCACTTGTGCCCCCCCACCGCCAGCAGGTCGGCCTTGATGGCTGACATGTCGAGCCGGGACGCGCCGACGGCCTGGATGGCGTCCACGATGAACAGGACCCCGCGCTCGCGGCACAGCGCGCCGATGGCCTCCAGGTCGCACCGGAAGCCGGACAGGAACTGCACTGCCGAGACGGCGACGACGCGCGTCTCGGGCTGTAGCGCCGCCCGCACGTCGTCCACCGAGAACACGCCCTCCCGGTGCGCGACCGTGTCCACCTCGACGCCGAGGGGGGCGAGGCCGAGCCACGGGAGGTGGTTGGCGGGGAACTCGCAGCCCGGCACCACGACCCGGTCGCCCGGCCGCCAGTCGAGTCCTTGCACGACGAGGTTGAGGCCGTACGACGTGTTCGGCACGAGGGCGACGGAGGCCGCATCGGCGCCGACCAGGGCTGCGGCTCGCTCCCGCGCCCGGACGCCGCGGTCGAGGTCCGCCGGAAAGTTGTTGGGCGACCGATCCGCGAGGAGCCCCGCCCGTCCCGCGAGGTAGTCGGTGACGGCGCCCAGCGTGTGGGCCCCGAGCGTGCCCGTGGCGGCGTGGTCGAGGTAGACCTCGCCTTCCGGGAGGGGGAACAGGTCGCGGTAGGCGTCGAGAGTCACCGGGGCTTGGGGGTCGGAGGGTACAAGGTGGGGGCTCCGTGCGCCCCATGCCACCCGTCCGCCCGGAAGAAGGCCGGAACTTTGCGCCGCATCCGCCTCCCGCCCTTACTGGTCCTCCTCCTCCCGCTCGCGGCGTTCCTCGGGCGTCTCCTCGGCTTTCATCTCCTCGGCCTCGTCGACCATGTCGGCGCCCTCTTCCACGTCGTCCGCTTCCGTCTCCGGCGCCTCCTGAAGGGGCACCACCGACGGGTCGAGTTCCAGCTCGATCAGCATCGGGAAGTGGTCGCTGCCGACCGGGTCGAGGCGGCGGAGTTCGACGAGCGCGAAGTGGTCCGAGTGGAAGACGTGGTCGAGCGGGTAGCGCAGCCACCAGTGCTCGGCGTGGAACGTCGAGAACGTGCCCCGGCCGATGCGCGGGTCGAGGAGGCCGGAGAGGCGCTGGAAGAGGCGCGTCGTGTGGCTCCACGCGACATCGTTGAGGTCGCCCGCGACGACGATCGGCCCCTTCTCCTCGGCCGCCTCGCGTCCGGCGAGGACCAGTTCGGCGTCGCGCAGCGTCGCGTCCTGCTGGATGTCCGGGCGCGGAGGGCGCGGATGGAGCAGGATCACCGTCACCGGCTCGCCGGAGCGCAGGCGCACCGTTAGAAGGAGACTCGGCACCGTGTCTTCGACGAGGTGTCGCACCTCGGTCCGGTCGAGGGGCAGCTTGGATCGGAGCAGCATCCCGTAGGTGTCGTCCTGCGGGACCTCGACGGCGTGCGGGTAGGCGTCCGCCAGCTCTCGGGAGGTCTCGACCCACCAGGCATCGGTCTCGACGGCGGCGATGATGTCAGGGTCGGCCTCGCGGACGACCTCGAGCCAGCGGTCCCGGTCGCGGTTTTCCATCAGCACGTTCGAGACCACCAGCCGGAGACGCCGGTCCGGCGCGGCGTCCGCCGGGTTGGCGCGGACGGTCTGCTCGGGGTAGATCGACGTGTACGGCACCATCTGCGTCCCCTGCACGCCCACGGCCACCGCGAGCGCCGCGAACAGGCCCCACTCCCACCACGAGGGGTCGCCGAGCCAGAGGTTGGAGCCCACGTAGAGCGCCACGACGACGATGGCCGCCACCGTCAGTTGCATCCGCGGGAAGTCGAACATGCGGACCCACCACGCGTCCGTTCGCACGAGGGAGAGCGCCGTCGCGACGACGATGAGCCCGGCGAGGGCGATCAGGACGATCCGAAAGACAGACACAGGCACCGAGACGTGGGGATCTCGCCAACGAGGGCCGTCGGTGCCCGTTCCACCAGCACCGCTCAGGCGCGGGCGAACTGCTTGCCCTGGAGTTGCCGGACGAGCCCTCGGAACTCCAGCTGGAGCAGGTACACGAGCGCCGTCGAGGTGTCGAGGTTGGCCGCCGCGCAGATGGCGTCCAGCGGGCGCGGCTCCGGGGCGAGGGCGTCCACGAGCCGCTGCTCGACCCGGTTGAGGGGCGGCTCGGGCTCGGCGGGCGTCGCGGGCCGAGCGGCCGCCCCCCTCTCCCACTGCGGCGCCAGCACATCCAGCACGTCGGCGGCGGAGGTGGCGAGGGCGGCCGTCCCGCGCTGGATCTGCCGGTGCGTCCCCTGCGCCTCCGCGAACACCGAGGCGGGCACGGCGAATACCTCCCGGTTCTGCTCGACGGCGATCCCGGCCGTCAGCAGCGCTCCGCCCGACTCGTGGGCCTCAGCGACCACCACGCCTCGGCTCATGCCGGACACGATCCGGTTGCGCCGCGGGAAGTTGACGGCGTCCGGTGCGGCGCCGAGCGGAAACTCGGACACGACGGCCCCCGCGTCCTCGTCCAGGATCCGGCGCACATCGGCACTGTGGCGGTGCGGGTAGATGCGGTCGACACCCGAGCCGAGCACCGCGACCGTCCGCCCCCCCGCGTCGAGCGCGGCCCGGTGCGCCGCGATGTCGACGCCGTAGGCGAGTCCGCTGACGACGGTGACGCCCGCGGCGGCGAGGTCGCGTGCGAAGGCCCCGGCAACCCGCCGCCCGTAGTCGCTGGCGCGGCGCGTGCCCACCACGGCGACCGCGAGCGCGTCCGCCTCGGTGAGGCGCCCGAGGACCCAGAGGTGGGACGGCGGGTCGTAGATCTCGCGGAGCAGAGCCGGGTAGTCGGGGTCGGCCACGGCCACGAGCCGGGCCCCGACCGCCTCGGCGCGCTGGAACTGGGCGTCGACGGCGGACGCGTCGTCCCAGGCGCGGATCGCCTCGGCGGTCTGCCGCCCCACGCCGTTCACGCGCACGAGCCGAGACGTCGAGGCTGCCATCGTGGCCCGTGCGCTGCCGAACGCCGCCAGCAGCGCCCGCACACGCCCCGGCCCGACGCCCGGCACGAGCGACAGCGCAACCAGCGCACGCCGCTCGGCCTCGTCGGGCGGCGCGAGCGGTGCGGAGGGGTCCCGAGCGAAAAGGTCGGCCATGCCCGAACCTAGCGCGGACACGCTGACATCGGCTCTGTCATCCTACCATTTCTGTGCCCACGAATCCCACACGCGACGACGAACGCCCCGCCGGACCGAGTCCAGCGGGGCGCCTGGGGGGGGGACGCGTGGCGGGTTACCGCGTGCCGAGTCGAATGTCCCCGAAGTAGGCAGTCGCCGAGCCACCGGTGTTGTCGGCATCCGTCATGATGGCGACGCCCGAGATGGCCGGCGGGTCCTCGCCGAAGGCCGCCCGGTAGTCGCGCACGATGTCGCGGCGCTCGGTCTGCCACGTGCCCAGGCCGCTCGACCCGCTGCGGACCGGCACCATCTGGACCCAGTCCGTGTAGGCGTTCGGTACGATCTGGGTCTCGCTGGACCGGTTCGCCCAGACGTAGCTGAGCGCGCGGACCGGGATGTCGTCGTAGCCAAGGGCGCGCAGGGCGCGGTACTTCACCCGGTCCCCGAAGGACAGATCCGACGGGTCGTAGTCGAACGTGATGTAGATGCGGGCCGGGTAGTCGTCGCCGCCGCGGCTGCGGATGTTGCCCCCCGAGATCACATTCTCGGCCTTCCATCGCCACGTCATGATGGGAAAGCGGTTCGGGTCGAGGTCGAAGCGCCGGATGAGGCCCGAGGCGGACCGGTTGGCCTCCGCACGGATGACGGTCGAGCTGCCGTCGCGGACCAGCGCGTACTGGCTCCGTGGCGCGTCGCCGAGGCTCATCGCTTCCCACCCGTTGACGGTGCCGCCGGGGCGCATGTTGGAGAACGCCGCGACGACGTAGTCGGACGGTGCGAACGCGGTTAGCCCCAGGGCGAAGACCAGCGCGCTGAGTGAGAGAAGACGGGAGCGAGACATGCAGGGGAAGGGAGTGTTCGCCTCTCAAACGCTTCGTCTTCCGAATCCCTTTCCTGCTCCCTGTAGGATGTGGCCTACCCTGCGTGTCAGCCGCCCTCCTCGAAGGGCGGGCCCGTCAGCGGGAGGCCGAACCGGACCGCCGAGACAGTCTCCTCGCCGGTCACCACCCCTCGGACCGCCTGGCGGATCCGGTGTGGAATGAACACCCCCTCGACCTCGCGGTACTCGCGGAGGACGACCTCCACGTAGTCTCGGCGCCCGGCGCGGCGGCGGAAGGTGGTGATGCGCGACGGGCGCCCGTCGGCATTCAGCCCGATCAGCAGCGGCTCTTCCCGGCCGGGCACGAAGACGCGCAGCAGGTCGTCGGCGAGCCACTCGGCGCGCAGGTCGCGGCGGCGAGCCGCCAGCACGAGCGGGTGGAGCCACAGCGCCCCCTCCGCCAGACGCCGCGCCGCCTCGGGGAGGACTCGGACCGAGTCGCCGACCATGACCGTCGCAGTCGTACCGATCATCCAGGTGGTCTGCGGGACGCTGCCGAGGCGGACCGTCCAGCGCGCCGTGTCGGGGAGCGCGAGGTCCAGCGACGAGCGGACCGTCCGGGACGCGCCGCCGAGGGGAGCCCGCGTCTGCGACTCGACGCGGACCGTCCGCAGGGCGTCGATGCGGTCCCGCCCGCCGAGGGCGTCGGCGACGGCGTCGAGGGGGGCGAGCGGCTGGGCGACGGCCGCGACCGTGAGCAGGGGGAGCAGGAGCAGGCGGCGCATGGCGACAGAATAGCGCGCGGGGCGAACGCGCGGCCGGGCCCGGCGTCTGATGCCCTCCCCCTCCCTCCGACCATGCGCCTCGCCCTCTGCCTTCTCCTTCTTGTCGCTCTCCCGGCCTGCGACTCCGTCAGCGACGCCGTCGACAACGCGGCGTGCCAGGCGACGGGCTACGCCGACGGTGGAACCGTTCGCGCGACGGTCGGCAGCGACAGGTTCTCGGGGACCTGCATCCGCGTCGACACCGAGCAGGGGACGCTCACCATCGTCGGGGCGGACAACGTGGTCTCGCAGAACAACCAGGAGGTGATCACGCTCGTGCTGCCCTCGTCCGAGGCCCGCACCTACACGCTGGGCTCCGACGCGGCGACGGCCGTCTACGTGGCACGCACCGAGGACCCCAACGACCAGGACGACGAGACGTACGCGGCGGTCAGCGGGACCCTCACGGTCGAGTCGGCCTCGGCGACGGCGGCGCGGGGCACGTTCGCGTTCACCGGGCGGACGGTCGGCGGCACCGAGGTGACGGTCAGCGGCGGGCGCTTCGACGTGACGTTCTAGCGACGGAGGTGGGGCGTCGCGCGTCGGGACTCCGTGCGCCTCCCTCTCTACCGCACCACCGCGCCGGGCTCACCGTGGGGGACGACCGGCTTCAGGGCCCCGTCGCGGTCCTCGGCGAAGAGGATCATGCCGTTGCTCTCCAGCCCACGGATGGTGCGCGGCGCGAGGTTGGCGACGACGACGACCTGCGTGCCCACCAGCTCGTCCGGTGAGAACCACTCGCGGACGCCCGACAGGATCTGGCGCGTCTCGAAGCCCAGGTCCACGTCGAAGCGGAGGAGCTTGTCGGCCTTGGGGTGGAGGTCCGCGGCGACGATCCGCCCGACGCGGAGGTCCAGCGGGGTGAACTGGTCGAACGTGATCTCGTCCGAGAGCGCCGTGTAGGGAGCAGCGGGCTCGTCCGTCTCAGTCGCGAGGTCGGAGGGCTCGGCGGCGGCGGAGCGGTCGGCCAGGAGCTGGCGCTGGGCCTCGACGGCCTCGTCCTCCACCTTGGCGACCAGGATGCCGGGCTCGCCGATGGGGTGGCCGGTGTCGAGGAGCGCGGTCCCGGCGTCGGCCCAGCCGAGGCCGTCGGTGCCTGCGCCGGTCGAGGAGCGGACGCCGGTGAGGGCCAGCATCTCGCGCAGGCGAGCGGCGATGCCCGGGACGACCGGGTCGAGGAGGATGGACAGCCCGGCGGTCACCTGGAGGGCGACGTGGACCGAGTTGCGCATGGCCTGCTCGTCCGTCTTGCGCGTCTTCCAGGGCTCGGTCTCCTGGAGGTACTGGTTGCCCTTGCGGGCGAGGTCGACGGTGAGGGCGACGGCCTCGCGGAGCCGATACGCCGTGTACGCCTCGCCGATGGCGGCGGGCGCGGCGGCGAGCGCGTCCAGCATGGCCCGGTCCGCCTCGGTGGGGTCGACGAGGGCGGGGACCTGGCCGTCGCAGAAGCGAGCGGCGAAGGTGAGCGCGCGATTGGCGAAGTTGCCGACCACGTCGGCCAGCTCGCCGTTGACGCGGTTCTGGAAGTCCGACCACGTGAAGTCGGCGTCCTTGGTCTCCGGCAGGCCGACGGCCAAGGCGTAGCGCAGCAGGTCGGCGTCGAAGGCGTCGAGCGCCTCGGCGGCCCAGACGGCCCAGCCGCGCGACGTGGAGAGCTTGCGCCCTTCGAGGTTCAAGAACTCGTTGGCTGGGACCTGGGTGGGCAGCGTGAACTGCGGAAGCGTCGGCTGCGCGGCGTTGGCGGTCATCAGAATGGCCGGGAACGTCAGGCAGTGGAAGACGATGTTGTCCTTGCCGATGAAGTGGACCAGTTCGGGCTCGGTGCCATCGGGGTGCACCTGCCAGTACCGGCGCCACAGCTCGGCGTCGCCCTCGGCTTCGGCCCACTCCTTAGTGGCCGAGAGGTAGCCGATGGGCGCGTCGAACCAGACGTAGAGCACCTTGCCCTCCGTTTCGCCGTCGACCTCGGGCGGCACGGGGATGCCCCAGTCGAGGTCGCGCGTCATCGAGCGGTCGGCCAACCCGGCCTGGAACCAGCTCTTGACTTGGCCGAGGACGTTGGGCTTCCAGTTCTCGCGCGTGCCGATCCAGGCCTCCAGTTGGGGCTGGAGGTCGCCGAGGGGCAGGTACCAGTGCGTCGTCTCCCGCGTCTCGGGGGTCGCGCCGGAGAGCGCGCTTCGAGGCTCGATCAGGTCGTCGGGCGAGAGCGTGGAGCCGCAGTTCTCGCACTGGTCGCCGTAGGCGTCCGGGTAGCCGCAGACGGGGCAGGTGCCCTGCACGAAGCGGTCGGCCAGGAAGAGCCCCGCCTCGGGGTCGTAGAGTTGGGTGGTCGTCTTGCGGACGAACCCGTCGGCGGCCTCAATGCTGCGGAACAGGTCCTGGCTCGTCGTCCGGTGCATGGCCGACGACGTGCGGCCGTACGTGTCGAAGGCGATGCCGAAGCCGTCGAAGGCGCTCTTGAGCTCGGCGTGGTAGCGGTCCACGATGGACTGCGGGGTCACGCCCTCGCGGCGGGCGCGGATCTCGATGGCGGCGCCGTGCTCGTCGGAGCCGCACACCCAGACCACGTCGCGCCCGGCGAGCCGTTGGTAGCGGACGAACAGGTCGGCCGGGAGGTACGCGCCGGCGAGGTGGCCGAGGTGGAGCGGGCCGTTGGCGTACGGCAGCGCGGAGGTGACGAGGAGCGGGCGGGACATGTCGGGCCGGAAGGGGGCGGCCAAGCTACCCGTGTCGTCCGTGAAGGTGCCGGGGGGACGGGGCGGCGTGCTCTGCCTCGGGGCGAGGGTGGGCAGGGACGCGAATCCTAACCGTGGTGGATCATCTTCTGATGGTGGGGACTGATTCTGAGGTGCTGGGGGATGGCTTCGAGGACCCGGGGGACGCCGTCGGGGGCCTGGGGAATGACGTTTCGGTCCTGGGGAGCGGTTTCGAGGGGCTGGAGAGTGACGGCTACGGCCTGGGGAATGATTTCTGGGCCTGGGAAACGGTGTCCCGGTGGTGGTGGGCGATTCGTTCGGGGTGGTGGGCGATGCCTGGTCGCGGTTGCGCTTCGGGGCCGCCGGGTGGGGCCGCCTCGGTCCCGAGGCGGGCGTGAGCCCGGGGGCAGGCAGACTCCGTTCTACGGGTCAGACTCCCCCCTCTCACCATGCGTCTCCATTGGCTCCCACTCGCCCTTCTCATGCTTCTCAGCCCGGTCGGCGCCGCGGCCGCCCAGACCGTCTTCGCGACGGGGCTGGAGCAACCGATGGGAATCACGCAACTATCGGACGGGCGGATTCTGGTGGCCGAGTTCGGACCGAGCGATCAGGTGTCGGCCTTCTCCCCCGACGGGACGCCGCTCGGGGTGTTCGCTTCCGGGCTGGAGGACCCGGCCGGGATCGCGCAGCTGGCTGACGGGCGCGTGCTGGTGTCTGAGTTCAACGACGCCCGGGTGCAGGCCTTCGAGGCGAACGGGACACCGCTCGGGACCTTCGTGACGGACTTCGGCGACAACGGACGGGGCGCCCCGTTCGTCATTTCCCAGGCAACGAATGGCACCGTGCTGATCAGCGACAACTACGCCGGGGCGGTGCGAGGGTACTCCCCCTCGGGCGTGGCGGCGGGGAACTTCGCCGAGTCACTGTCGGACCCGCCGGGCGCCGCGCGGGGGGTGCTCCGACGCGCGAATGGAAGCGTGCTGGTGACGTTCACGGGGCCGCTCGACGCCGTGCAGCAGTTCGGGGCTGCGGGCGGCTCGGGGAGCGTCTTCGCAACGTTGACCAGCGGCGACGCCGGGCAGATGGTGGAGTTGGCCGACGGCTCGATCCTGGCGCTGAACTGGTTCGTCGGGGAGGTGCGCTCCTTCTCGTCGACCGGCACGGACACCGGGGTGGTCGCGACGCTCCCGGACGTCTTGGGCGGCATCGTGCGGCTGGCGGACGGGCGGGTGCTGGTAACGACCGATGGCGGGACGATCTACGAACTCGGCCTGGACACGGCGCTGGAGGCGAAACCGCCGCCGGTCTCCATCGGGACGGTGCAGCCGAACCCGGCTCAGGGTACGTCGACGCTGTCGCTGACGCTGACCGTCGGCGGGTGGGTGACGGTAGACGTGTTGGACCGTCTGGGCCGCATCGTGGCGGTGGCGCACGAGGGCCCGCTCTCCGCGGGGGCGGTGCACGCGATACGCCTGGACGGGTCGGGACTGGCGTCGGGCGTGTACGGGGTCCGGGTGCGGGCGCCGGAGGGCGTCGGCGGACACGTGGTGTCGTTCGTGCACTGAGAGGCCTCAGCAGGAAGACCGAAGCGACACAGTGACGTGCACCACGAGGCCGAGATCATGGGATCACACGAACCTGCACGAATTCAGGCACGATGGCTTTGGGGGGCGGACGGTTCGCCCGATCTATTTGGGGTCCCTCCTCTCTAGCCCCGTAGTCTCATGGCCTCGACGATGTCCCTCACGATCAACAACCTGCCGACCTCGGGCGCACCGAGCGATCAGGTGTACGTCTGCCTCCTGGGCAACGACCCGTCGGCCCCGGACACCTCGTTCGGCTACCTCGACTTCGCCACGGGACAGGCCGTGTTCTCCGACAAGACCAGTTGGGCGATGGACTCGGCGACGATGGCGACCACGCTCGACCAGATCACCTTCCCCCTAGCGGTGCCGGACATCAACAGCGGGCGGATCTACTTCTCCGTCGGGGCCCCCTTCCCGGCGTTCCCAGCGTCTGGCCCGACGGCGAGCAAGGACAACGCGACGCTGTTCGACAAGATCGAGTTCGACAGCGGCTCCAACCCCAACATCAACGGGACGAGCGTCGACTTCTACGGCATCTCGTACGTGATCTCGGGGACGGACGTGAACGACGGCGCGGTGCAGTACGGGTTCGACAAGAGCCGGTCAGAGATCATCGGGGCGCTGACGAGCATTCCGGCCTCGACGCCCACGACGCAGGAGAGCGGCAACACGGGCATCTTCGCACAGACGGTGGTCGAGGGCGCGGCAGCGAAGGCGGGACCCCCCATCCTGCGCGTGCTCGCTCCCAAGACGATGGGTCTCAGCGACTGGGGGGCGAACGAGAAGGAGTTCGTCTTCTGGGCGACCGCCTGCTCGCACTTCCTGGACGCCTACGTCACCCAGCACTGTTTCCGCCCGAACCGGGCGTTCAGCTTCTACGACAAGACGTACACGCCGGCCGGCCCCAACACGACGTACTACGGCACCACCGACGCGGACGGCACGCTGTCGCTATGGACGGATGCGGCGCACACCCAGCCGTACACGCCCGTCCCGACGCTGGCGCCACCCTGCGCCCCGTGGCCGCTTCCGAGCATGAAGCCACCCCCGCCGCACGTGCCGTCCAACTACCACAACGTGAACGGAACGCAGGACGAGATCGACTGGGGCTTCCTGTTGTTGGGCAACAGCGTCGGCACGGGGGCGGCAGACCACTGGGGCAACGACCCGCTGTGCATGGCCATCATGGTGTCGATCTGCCGCGGCGTGATGCACCTCGACGACGGGACGACCTCGTGGGTGGACGCGTCGCAGTACTACCAGGGCGCCGGCGTGCCGACCTCGGACACGGACGCTCCGTTGCCGCCGGTCAGCACGAAAAACCTGCCCATCTTCTACTACGCGTCCGTGCTCCACGAGAAGGGCCTCGATGGCAAGGCCTACGTCCTCTCGTACGACGACGTGTACGGCAGCAACCCGTCGATCTTCTTCGCAGGCCACCCCGACGTGACGATCGACCTGCACGGCCTCGACACCGTGATGGCCTGAAGGACGTTCCCGTTCGCCTCGGTGACGAGGCGGGCAGGGGCGGGTCGAGACGCGGGCGTCTCGGCCGGGGAGTTGAGTCTGTACGAATGCGGGTCCGCACGCCGACGGGGCTGCGCCGCTGGGGTAGATTTTACGCCCTCCTCCCTACCGACAGATCATGCGCGTTATGCGTCTCTTTACCGTTCTCCTGTTCGCCCTGAGCCTCGCCCCGAGCGCCCTCGCGCAGTCCGACTCCACAGACCCGTTCGCCGTCACCGTCCAGGGCGACACCCTGCGCGGCGACGTCGAGTTGAAAGACCCGCTCCTGGGCCGCCGCCACGTACTGATCGACGGGGAGCGGCGCGAGATCGACGAGTTCTCGTACCTCCAGGTCGACGGCGACCTGCTGGCCGTCGTGGACGGGCGCGGGCTGGCGAAGCTGGTCCAGGACGGCCGCGTGCGCTTTTACTCGCGCTCGGAGTACTCGCCGGGAACGCCGGGCTTCGGGGTCCCCGGGACGCCGGGCGCAGTCGCCGGGACGCCGGGCGGGAGCACTGAGTACGGCTACATCCAGATCGGCGACGGGCCGGTGCAGGACGCGACGACCGCCGCCCTCCGCCAGGCCTTCCAGGACAACCCCGAGAGCATGCGGCAGTTGGACCGGATGCGCACGCTGAGCACGACCCGCTGGATCGTGACCGGGCTGGGGGTCGCGGCGTTCGTGACCGGGGCCGCGCTGATGATCCAGGCCGAGGAGAACGGCGAGGACTACACGCCCTACGCACCGATCGTGGTCGGGGGCGGCGTCGCGATCGGCGTCAGCAACTTCGTCTTCCCGACGATGATCAGCGGCGCCCGGCGGCAGGCCATCGACGCCTACAACCGGGACTAGCCGGGTCGCCCCGCCTCGGTGCCGAGGCGCTCGGTGCCGAGGCGCTCGGTGCCGAGGCGCTCGGTGCCGAGGCGGGGCGAGGCGTCGCTACAGCGCGCCGCGCAACTTCTCGGCGGTCTGGACGCGCCCGATGGCGAGTGCGAACGCCGCCTCGCGCATGGTGCAGCCGAGCACCGCCTGCTTCTCGGCGGTGTCGTGGTACGCCTTGATCAGGATCCGCTCCAGGCGCTCGTTGACGTCCTCGACGCTCCAGCGGTACTGCTGGAAGTTCTGGCTCCACTCGAAGTAGCTCACGATCACGCCGCCCGCGTTGGCCAGGATGTCCGGCACGATGATGACGCCACGCTCGGCGAGGCGCTGGTCGGCCTTGGGCGTGACGGGCAGGTTGGCGCCCTCCACGATGAGCCGGGCCTGGACCGACTCCACGTTGTCGGAGTGGATGGCCGCCTCGATGGCCGCCGGGATGAGCACGTCGCAGTCGAGGCCCATGAAATCGTCTGCGCCGACGGCGTCGCCGCCGGTGAAGCCGCGGAGGGTCCGGTCGCCGCCCTCGCGCTGGACGTGGGCCACGGCGGCGTCCAGGTCGATGCCTTCGGTGCGGTGGTAGCCGCCGGTGTGGTCGCTGATCGCGACGATGGTCGCGCCGCGCTCGGCGAGCAGCAGCGCCGCGTTCATCCCCACGTTGCCGAAGCCCTGTACCACGACCCGCAGATCCTCGGGCGCCATCCCGAGGTGGTCCTTGGCGGCAGCGAGAGTCGTCAGCATGACGCCGCGGCCGGTCGCCTGCGCGCGGCCCTGGCTGCCCCCGAGTTCGAGCGGCTTGCCGGTCACCACGGCCGGGTTGTAGCCGTGCTGGCGGCCGTACTGGTCCACGATCCACGCCATCGTCTGGGCGTTGGTGCCCATGTCGGGCGCGGGCACGTCGCGGTTGGGACCGAGGATCAGGTGGATGCGGCTGATGTAGCGCCGCGTGACGTGCTCCAGCTCGCGCTCGGTGAGCTGCGGCGGGTCCACGTTCACGCCGCCCTTGCCGCCGCCGAACGGGATGTCGACGAGGGCCGTCTTGTAAGTCATCGTCTCGGCGAGCGCCTTGACCTCCTGCTCGTCCACTAACGACGAGAAGCGGATGCCACCCTTGAAGGGTCCGCGTGCCCCGTTGTGCTGGATGCGGTAGCCGCTGAACGTCGTAAACGAGCCGTCCTCGCGGTAGAGCGGCACCTCGACCTTCATCTCGCGGAACGGAGTCCGGATGAGCGTCCGCCACTCGGGGGACAGGTCGATCAGGTCGGCGGCGCGCTGGAAGTTGACGGTCGCGATCTCGTACGCCGGGACCTTGGGGATGTGAGACATCGGGAAGTCGGAAGAGGGACGGGCAAGATCGGAAGCGCTTTCGGGACGGGCCACCCGTGGGCCCGGTTTCTTTGCGACCGGCCGACTCCGCCATGACCCTACGCAGAGAGACCTGGCGAAGGGAGTGTGCCTTCGTTCCTCAACCCCACTCCCCTGTCCATGACCTTCACTCGTTCCTTGCTCGGCCTCCTAGCTGCCCTCCTCCTCTCCCTCCCTGCCCAGGCACAGCGGGGCCAACCCGACTTCGGCGAGGCCCAGATCGAGGTCGCCTACGACGACGGGACCTCTGGGCCTGCGACGGTCACCCTCAAAGCCGACACCGAGATCGAGGCCCGCCAGATCCTGCTCTCGCTGACCGATGGAGACAAGGACCACGAACTCCGTCTGCGCGACAGCGGCGACGGCACGTTCTCGGCCCGCGCCGACCTCCCGGCGATGCGGGACGTCCGCTCGCTCCGCCTCGGCACGGGTGATGGACCGGGCCGGGCCTTCCAGATGCCCGAGCTCCGTGCGGGGCGCAACGGCTTCACCGGCACGCAGGAGACCAACGGGTGGCGCGTGACCGTCGTCATCACGACCTCCGGCGGCACCACGATCACGATCACGGTCTCGGGGTAGCGCCCGCTGCGGTCTCGCACGCCCCGCCTCGGTGCCGAGGCGGGGTCAGTCGCGGACGAGGATCGAGACGCCCTTCGGAGGGATCACGAGGACCGGCTCTGATCTAAACACCGGATCGACATCCGCGATCTCCGAGTCGGGCGTGATCATCCCTCCCATCTCATCGGCGAGAGCGACATAGCGCCATCTCTCACCGGGCAGATCGACCGGGAGTTCGACCCGCTCCTCGCTTCCGTTGATGCCGACGAGGACGCGTCCACCGACCAGATACGCGAGCACTCGGTCGTCCTCCCCGTAGAAGGGCTGCACCCACCCCTCGGGCACCTCGGTGCCGACGCGGAACACGTCGCCGTGCTCGGATGCGCGCAGGGCCAGCAGGCCGCGCCACCAGTCGAGCATGGCAGCGCGGTCGACGGGCGTGTCGGCACCGACCTGGGACCAGTCGTAGGCGTTGGCGGCGCGCAGGTTGTAGGTGTCGCCGCGGCCCTTCAGGTAGATCGGCGCGAGCGGCATGGCGTCGAGGCGGAGTTCGCCGCCCCACTCCTCGGCGAGCGGCGCGAGGCCCTTCGACTTGGCGAACTCGGTCCCGCCGTGCAGCACGACCGGGCCGAGGCTCGTCAGCAGCAGCGTCGCCGCGATCCGCATCTCGGCGTCGCGGACGCCCTGCCGTCCGTCCCAGCGGCAGTCGCCGGCCTGGCACGCCGCGAAGCGGTCCGCGAGCGCCCAGTTGTCGTGGATGTCGAGGTAGTTGATGCCGCCGTTGGGCGTGGCCTCCTCGGCGTAGGCGTTGGCGACGCCCTGGAGCGCGGCATCGCGCATGGCGGGGTTGCCGCCGGAGAAGCCGCGGCTGGCGGGCGCGGGCGTCGGGTCGTCGAGAGGCGTGCCCTTGAAGGCGTTGCGGGCGTCGTCTTGGAAGAAGGTGATCGGGGAGTCTTCCTTGTACCAGTCCCACGACGGGTTGGCCTCGTAGTCGGGGTCGTTGCTCGCGATCCAGGGCTCGCCGTAGATCAGCACGTCGTCGCCCAGCTCGGCCTGGAGCCAGCGGAGCGTCTGCTCGTCGGTCTGCCCGGCCAGGTCGATCCGGAAGCCGTCGATGCCGAACGTATCGACGAGGTGGCGGAGCTGGTCGAGCAACCAGCGCTGCATGTAGGGCCGGTTCTCGGACTTGACCTCGTTGCCGAACGCGCCGATGTGGTTGCCGTCGTCGTCCAGGCGGTAGGCGTACCACTTGTCGATGCCGTTGAAGGTGAAGTAGCGCTCGTCGCCCTCCATGTTCTCGCCAGTGTGGTTGAATACCACGTCCACGACGACGGCGATGCCCTCACGGTGGAACGCATCCACCAGGTCGCGCAGCCGCTCACGCTCGCGTCCGGGCTCGTCGCCCTCACTCCGGAAGCGCGACTCGATGGCGAAGGCGTGCGTGGTCCGGTAGCCCCACTGGTAGTTCTCGTCGGCGATGCCCTGCTCGATCATGAGCGGGTCGTCGGCGAAGGCGGCTTGCCACTCGGCGTCCGGGTAGTGCAAGAACTCCTGGACCGGCATCAGGTGGACCGTGTTGACGCCGAGGCCGACCACGTGGTCGAACCCGATGGCCTCTCCCCGCTCGTTGCGGAGACCAGACGCGATGAAGCCCTCCAGCGGGCCGACGCCATCCGCCAGCGGCAACGCATCGGTGAAGTCCTGCAGGTGGACCTCGTAAGCGACGACGGCCTCCATCGGCGGGCGGCCACCGGCCACGGGCGCGGGTGGCTCGAAGTCGTCTCGCCAGATGCGGGCGCGGCCCCACGAGTCGTCGGATACGAGTGCGTAGGGGTCGGTGACGGTTTCGCCAGTCTGGTTGGTGAACGCCGAGCCGGGGCCGTCGGGGCCATAGACGGAGTAGTCATACCACGTGCCACGCAGATCCTCTTGGAGCGTGAGCCACCAGCCGTCGCGTCCACCACGCAGGCGATGCCGGGCCGTCTCCGGCCCCGTCGCCGCGTCGTAGAGGTGGACCACCACCGAGTCGGCGCGGGGCGCGAAGAGGCGCAGGGTCGTGGACCAGGAGTCGGGCCGATAGGCTGCGGCGCTGCCCTCCGCAGTCCCAGGGTGGAACTCCACGACCGGACCCATCGCGGGCTTGTCGGCGGGCCAGATCGGCATCATGTCGCGCCAGAGACCGTCGAAGCGGACCCGCGCGCGGACCGGCTGGCCGTCCACCTGAGCCGTCAGGTAGTGGACCTGTTGCGTGTCGAGCTGCCACGCCGAGCGGAGCGTCGCGGTCTCGGCCTCGTTCGGCACGACGCCGTGCAGGGGGATCGTACGCCCGTCCCACCGCTCCAGCGTGTAGGCGTCCACCGCGAGCGGCCGTTCGCCTCCTTCCACGCGCACCCACACCGCGTCCTCGCTCCGGAGCTCGGCGACCACGCGGATGGGCACCTCGCCGAACCGGTAGATCAGGTTGCCCCCCGCCACATTCTCCGCACCGGGCGCCGGGTCCAGCCAGCGGCCATCCGCACGAAACTTGAAGGGCGTCGCGGGCCCGAGCCCCACCGCGTCGGGGTCGACCGCGAGCGTCCACACGCCGTCCGCCTCGGTGAGCGCCCAGGCGGGATCCTCCATGTCGGTCGTCCAGCCGCGGAACGGGCCGGTGACGGTGACAAAGGCCGGGTCGAGGCCGTAGCGCGCCGCATCGAACACGAACGTGACCCCGTCGGCCTCGGCGTAGCCGCGGAGGCGGTCGGCGTCGGACGGCTGGGCCGTCGCGGCGGCCGAGAGGAGCAGGGCGAAGAGGAGCGGGACGATCCGAGACATGACCGAGGCGGGGTGGATCGGCAAGCTACTCGCCTCCTTCCTCCGGTTCGCCGACGGGGAGCCGCACGGTCTCGTCGCCTCGCCGGGCCGCCAGCGTGTGCGAGGTGGGGCGGTAGGCGCTGAGGGTATCGTACGACGGGGGAATCAGCCACGCGCCGGTCGGGTCGATGGCACCCCACAGGCCGCCCTCTCGGGCCAGGAAGAACGTCCGCTCGGGGCTCTCCGGGGCGAAGGGCCGCGGGGAGCCAATGTCTTCGACCGCCGCCTCGGACAGCGTTCCCGCCTCGATGTCGGCGACGCGCCAGCGGTCGCCACGGCGGACGGCGACGTACCGCGTCGGCATCGGCTGCGCGAGCGAGCGTGCCTCGTCGAAGGGTCCCGCCAGCCGCACCCTGCCGTCGTACCCTATCAGCGACACGTCCCGACGCTCTCCGCGCCGACGCACCGTCGCGATGACGCCCGCCATCGTGCTCACCCCATCGAAGCGGTCGCGCGTCACCGGGACGCGGTCGGAGGCCCGGAGCAGCTCCACCTGCGCGCCGCGCGTCCGGCGGACGACCAGCACGTCGCGGTCCGGGGCGTAGACGCCGTCCGGCGTGGTGGAGGTCTGCGGCGTCGCGGCGCCGGTCTCGGCGCAGGCATACGAGACCGTCGCGTAGACCTCCTCCCCCACTCGCTCGCCGTCGAGGGTGTACAGGTGGGTCTCGAACGGGCCGACGTAGACGCGGACGTAGATCCCGGCCGGGTCGATGTCCTCGTGGACGGGCGCCATGACCTCCGTGCCGTCCAACAGGTACAGGCCCTTCGTGCCCTCGGGCGTCTCTGCGAGGATGCGCGGGGCGGCGAGGAAGAAGAGGTGTGGCTGCCACTGGAAGGTGGGCTCCGAGCCGATCGTCTCGAACCGCGTCGGCAGGATCAGCCGACCGTTCCGGAGGAGCCCCATCCCCCCTTCGGCGTGGACGCGAACGTACACGTCGCCGGTTTCCCGGTCGGTCCACGGACGCTCGACGGCGTCGTAGGTGGGCGCCGTGAGCCACGTTCCATCCTCGGCCTGCACGCCCCACAGCCCCGAGGCGGGGTCCTGCACGAGGGCCTGCGCGTCCGGTTCTCCGGCAGCGAGGAGAACGGCGAGGAGGAGCAGGAGGAGGCGCATCGGTCCGGAGGCTGTACCCCCTCGAACCTATCCCGACGCCCGGGACCGGGCCTCCCCCGGTTCGGGGAGACGGCTCAGTAGAGCACGCGCGTCCGGATGGTGCCGTGGACGGACTGGAGCGCCGCCAGCGCCTCTGCCGACGAGCCCCGGCCCACGTCGGTGACCACGTAGCCCAGCTCGCCGCGCGTCTGGAGGAACTGCGCTTCCACGTTGACGCCGAGGTCGGAGAACACGCGGTTGACGGCCGCCATCACGCCGGGCACGTTGCGGTGGAGGTGGAGGATCCGGTGGGCGCCGGGGTGCGGCGGCAGCGCCACCTCGGGCACGTTGACGGCGGTCATCGTGCTGCCGTTGTCGCTGTAGCGGATCAGCTTGCCCGCCACCTCCGCGCCGATGTTCTGCTGCGCCTCGATGGTCGACCCGCCGATGTGCGGCGTCAGCAGCGCCCGGTCGACGCCCTGCAGCGGGCTCGCGAAGGGCTCGTCGTTGGACTTTGGCTCGGTCGGGTACACGTCCACCGCGGCACCCGCCAGCATCCCGCCGTCGAGGGCCGCCGCGAGAGCCTCCAGGTCCACGACCGATCCGCGCGAGGCGTTGATGAGGACGGCGTCCTCCTTCATGAGCGAGATCTGGGGCGCGGCGAAGAGGCCGTGCGTCTGGGGCGTGTCCGGCACGTGGAGCGACACCACGTCGGACTTCGTCAGCAGCTCGTCCAGGTGGAGCACCGGCTGGGCGTTGCCGAGCGGCAGCACGTCGGCGGTGTCGTGGAAGAGGACCCGCATGCCGAGGCCTTCCGCCAGCACCGAGAGCTGCTTGCCGATGTTGCCATAACCGACGATGCCGAGCGTCTTGCCCCGAATCTCGCGGCTCGTGCCGACGCTCTTCGCCCACTCGCCACGGTGCGCCTTGGCGTTCTTCTCGGGCACGCCACGCAGCAGCAGGATGGCCTCAGCGAGCACCAGCTCGGCCACCGAGCGCGTGTTGGAGAACGGCGCGTTGAACACCGCCACGCCGTGCGCCGCCGCCGCCGCGAGGTCGATCTGGTTGGTCCCGATGCAGAACGCCCCGACGCCGACCAGCCGCTCGGCCGCCGCGAACACGTCGGCCGTCAGCTGGGTCCGCGAGCGGATGCCGAGGAAGTGGACGTCGTGGACGAGGTCCAGCAGTTCCCGCGCGTCCACGGTCCCGCTCCGCCGGTCGACGTTCCGGTATCCGGCCGCCTCGAAGGCCTCGACGGCGGTCTTGTGGATGCCCTCCAGCAGGAGGACCTTGATCTTGTCTTTGGCGAGCGAGACGGACATGGGGCAGAGCCGGGGGGACAGTCTCCCCAAGATCCGAGCATTCGGCCCCGCCGTTGGCCCCGAATCCAAGAATCGTCGGCCCAGCGCCATCCGCCTCGGTGCCGAGGCGGAGCGAGGCAGAACGCGTCAGCCGACCCGGACGGCCTGCCGCATCAGCTCCCGGTGCGCCGACCACGGGTCCCAGGCCTCGTTCATGACCACCGGGACGAGGCCGGACGTGCTCACCCCGTCGCCGCCAACGGACCGGGCGGCCGAGCGGACCGTCGGCACGGTGCGGCTGGCGTCGTAGGGGGCCTCCCAGATCGCGGCAACGCGAGCGATGTCGTCGAACAGGGGACGGTCGGCGCGCAGCCCCTCGAAGGGCGGCATCCACATCGGCAGCGGGACGCGCGAGCCGGGGGCACGGCCTTCAGCGCGGAGGAACGAGAGCTGAGCCAGCGCGATGCCGACGGTCGCCAGCACCGGCGCGAGCCGCTCGGCCTGCCCGAGCGCCGTCCGCGCGGCGAGCGTGCCCATCGAGACGATGTCCTGATTGCCTGCGTTGGTCGGGATCGACGAGGTGGACGCCATCTGGGCATGGTGCCGCATCTCAGCGACCAGCGCCGTCGCAGTCATCTGGGCGCCCGCGAGTCCACTCGTCGGGCCGGGCTCGTAGGCCAGCAGCAGCGGCGCCTCGACCACGCCGCGCTTGGGGTCGGTCAGGGCGTCGAGCAGGCGCTCGGCGAAGACGGCTGCCTGGACGATCGCGGCGTTGAGCGTGTCGGCGGCGAAAGCGATCTGCTGGCCCTGGAAGTTGCCCCCGTGGAGCGCCTCGGGGCGCGGGTCGGCGACCACGACCGGGTTGTCGGAGACGCCGTTCATCTCCGTCTCGACCGTCTGGCGCGCGAAGGCGAGGCTGTCCCGGCAGGCGCCGAGGATCTGAGGGGCGCACCGGAGGACGTAGACTTCCTGGAGCGGACGGCTCCGATCCTCGGTCTCGGTCCCCCGCTCGATCTCGGCGCGGATGGCGGCGGCGCTGCGCGCCTGCCCGGCGTGGCCGCGGGCGTCATGAAGGCGAGCGTCCAGCGCGGCGCGGCGGCACCCCAGCATGCGATACGCCCAGCCGACGAGCCGTTCGGTGCGCGACAGCAGGCGCTCCGCCCGGGCGACGGCGAGGGCGAGGGTCGCCGTCATGAAGGCGGTCCCGTTGACGAGGCCGAGCGCCTCACGGCCCGAGAGCGGCAGCGGCTCCAGGCCCGCAGCGGCGAGCGCCTCACGGGCGGGCACCCGGTCCCCTGTCGCCGGGTCGAGCGCCCAGCCCTCCCCCGTCAGCAGGCGGGCGACGTGGGCGAGGGGGGTGAGGTCGCCACTGGCACCGACCGAGCCGATGCACGGCACGTACGGCACCAGCCCGGCGTGGAGAACGGCGAGGTACGCCTCCACCACCTCCGGCGCGACGCCCGAGTGCCCCTGCGCGATCTGCTGCGCACGGACGAGGACGGTGGCCCTGGCGACCTCGGCCGAGGCGGGCGCCCCCCACCCCGCCGCGAGGTGGGCCGTCAGGTTGCTGCCGATGGCGTCGCCGGTCGCCCCGTGCGCGACGTGGGGGCCGAACCCGGTCGTCAGCCCGTACACCGCGTCGCCTCGGCGGATGACGGTGTCGAGAGCGGCCTTCGAGCGGCGCATGCCCGTCTGGGCGGCGTCCGATAGGGCGACGGTCGGGCTCGCCTCGCGGGCGGTCCGCTCCAGGCGGCGGACGTCGAGGGGGCGGTCGGGGCCGAGGGTCAGATGTGGGGTCGTCATGGCGGGCGGGAGCGGAGAGATCTGGAGGAGAGAGGAACGGTCCGGCGTGCCCTTGGCGAGCATCGGCCAGGCAGAGGCAGTGTGGGGTCGGATGGCGCCGAGGCGGCGCGCATGGGGTCCGAGGGCATCGGCGACGCGGGCGCGGACCGGGGGCCGTCCGTCCGTTAGCAGGTCGAGGGCCAGCGCTGTCCCGTCGGGCGTCGAAACGACGGCGTCGAGGACGCCGGGGAAGTCGCGTAGCGTGGCCTCCACCTCGCCCGCGCGCACGAAGCGCCCGTTGTCGAGCTTGAAGGCGTCGCCGGTGCGGCCGCGGAAGTAGAGGTCCCCACCGCGCCGCTCGACGCGGTCCTGGGTGCGGACCCAGCGGTCGGGATCGAGGCGGGTCAGCCCCTCACCCGCCGTCCAGATGCCCAGCGCGGCGTTCGCTCCCCGGAAGGAGAGCACCCCGTCCGCCTCGGTGCGGACGTGGCAGCCGAGTTCGCGGCCGAGCAATCCGGGCTCGGCGTGGCCCGGCCGACCGAGCGCGATGCCCGGTGAGGCCTCCGTCTGCCCGTAGCCGACGCGCAGGGAGGTACCGCGCATCGCCTGCGCATGGTCGGCTGCCAGCGGCGCCCCGCCCACGACGCCGCCGCGTAGTCGCGCGAGCAGGTCCTCTCCGCCCGGCTGGCCTACGAGCCGACGCAGCGTCAGCGGTACGCACGACAGGTGGGTCGACTCGGACGCCGAGGCGAGGTCGATCAGCGCCTCCGGGTCGCGGCCGGACTGGGGATCGCGGACCAGTTCGTCCGCCCAGAGCAGCGCGGGCAGGAGGTCCAGGATGAGACCGAAGGCATGGTGCCAGGGCAGGACAGACAGCACGCGGCCTCCGTCGAGCGCGAGCGGCTCTCGGTGGCTGTCGAGCACCGACCAGACCCCCGCATCGGACAGCGCGACCCAGGTCGGAGCACCCGTCGTCCCGGAGGTCCGGAGCAGAAATCGGGCGTCGGGGGTCGCGTCGTGGCGGGTGGACCGCCGCTGCGGGATGCCGAGGGGTCCGCCGACATCGTCGGGCACCCAGGCGTGACCCGAAGGCCCGGCGTCGGCAGCAAGCACGGCGGCGGACGCGTCGACCGTGTCGAGGAGCGTGGCCGCCTCGGACGGCGGCGCGGGAACGAGGGTCAGCCCCTCCCACAGCGCAGCCACGAGGGCCTGCACGAAGGCCACCGACGGCGGCAGCCCGAGGACGATGCGGTCTCCCGGTTCGAGTCCGGCCTCGCGAAAGGCGCGGACGTAGGCGCGGGCGCCCGTCCAGATCGACGCCGCGGGCGTCGCGTCATCGTCGAAGACAAACAGCGGCTCCGGGGCGCCCGAGAGGGCGTGGAGCGTGCCGCGCCACCGCGCGTGTGCAGCGGGGAGCGACCGGTCGGAGGCAGACATCAGAGGAGCGGAAGGGTCCGAGGGGCGTCAACCGGACGGCCCCGGCGCGGCCGGGGCCGCGCCGTCCGTCCGCTCACGCGTCGACTACCGCTTCTTGATGAGGACCCAGTTGGAGCCCCCGTCGTCCTTGTGCATGATCACACGCACGAGGGTGGGCCGCATCTTGTACGTGAAGGTGTACACGAACTCGGCGGCGAGGTCTCCCCGGGCGATGCCCTGCTTGAAGCGGCCGTAGAACAGGCGGCTGTTGGAGCACGGAGCGACCTGGGTGAAGAAGTTGCGGCCGCGGGCCGCCTCGGGGGCGACGCCGGCGAGCTGACTCTCGTAGGTGTTGTAGAACTCGACCGTGCCGGTGTCATCCACCTTGACGACGCCGAAGTCGAGGGCGTTGAGCTCCTCGGGCGACATGGTGGGCAGCTTGGCGAGGGTTCCGTTGACGAAGCTCATGGCTGGGGGGGTGTTGAGCGGGGGACTGAATAGCGAGGGAAACGAGCGCCCCGAGGGCGCAACTGAGCCGCCGGCTCGGGGTCAGGCGCGACGGAGCAGGATCCAGGAATGCTGGGCTCCTTCGGCGCGGTGGATCTGGACGACGAGGTTTTCGGAGTCCTCCCCACGCAGGAACGTGTAGGGGAAGGCCGTGTCGATGTGCCCGGCGAACAGGCCGCGCTTGAAGCGACCGTAGAACAGGCGGTTGTTGGTCGAGGGCGCGACGTCCGAGAAGAAGCCCTGGCCGACGACCGTCGCGTCGTCGAGGCCGCCGAGCTCGTCGTCGGGCTCGTGGATCGCGACGATCACACCGTGGTCGTCGAGGGCGACGGCCGCGAACGGCAGGCTCGCGAGGCGGCTCGCGTCGGGGTGCTCGTCGAGCGCGTCCAGCGTCGCGATGTCGTCGTCGCTGGCGTAGAGGGCGGCCTCGGAGGCCGTGGTGGCCGTGGCCGGGGCCTGCGCGTGGAAGGTCTCCAGCTGGCCCCGAAGGGTGCGGACGAGTTCGACGACCGCCTCGGGGTCGCCGACGCCCAGTTCGCGCTCCAGCACGGTCGTGGCGTTCTCGCTCTCGGCCTTCTCCTTGTAGAGCTCGCCGAGTTGCTCCTCCATCGACTGGACGAGGTCGAGCAGCTCCTCGGGGTCCGAGAGACCGGCAGCGACGAGGCGCTGCTTCTCGCCGTAGAGCTCGCCGAGCTGGCGCTTCAGGTTGCCGATCAGGTAGACGGCCTCGTCAGCGTCGGCGACACCGGCGTCGGCCATGCGGCGCTTCTCCTGGTAGAGGGCGTCGAGCTGCCCCTGGAGGTTCTGGATGGTGGCGACGAGCGAGCGACCCGCGGAGAGCTTGGCGGTCGCCTTGGCGGTCGCTTCGGCTTCCATGCCCGCGAGGCGGGACTCGTAGGTACGGAGCTCGTCTTCGAGTTCGCGGGCGGCCTCCAGTTCGCCGAGCACGGTCTGCAGCGACCGGCGCATGTCCGAGAGGGCGCCGCTGAAGGCGTGGGCCTTCTCCACCTCAGCCGCGATCAGGTCGAGGCTCTCGACGGCGTCGTCGGGGACGGTGCCCTCGTCGACGAGACGGTTGCGGGCGGCGAGGGCGGCCTCCTTCTCCTGGTACAGGTCCACGACCTGCTGCTCCAGGCTGGAGATCACCTCCAGCGCCGAGGCCGGGTCGTCGAAGCCCGCCCTGGACATCGCTTCGAGGTCGGTATAGAGCGACTTGAGCTGGTCCTCCATCGACCCCATCACTTCGAGGATCTCCTTGGCCGAGCCCACGCCGGCCTCGCTCAGCGCGATGCGGTCCTCGTAGAGCTCGGACAGCTGGTCTTCCATCGAGCGGACGAGCTCTACGGCGCCCTCGGGGTCCTCGACGCCCAGTTCGGTGCGGAGCACGTCCAGCTTGGCGTAGAGCTGCTGGAGTTGCTGGACCGGGTCGCCGGTCTCGGCCATCTCCAGCGCCCGCGTGGTCGCCTCGCGGTCGCGGTACAGCTCAGAGAGCTGCTCCTTCATGTTCTCGATCATCTCGAGGGCCTCCTCGACGTCGGCGATGCCGTGCTCGCCCAGGGCCTCGCGCTCCTTGTACAGGTCGGCGAGCTGCGCCTCCATCGAGCCGATGAGCGCCGCGGCCTCGCCCAGCCCGCCGACCCCGAGCTCGCGCTCGAACGCCGCCGCGCTCGGCCCGTCCTCGTCATCGACGCGGGCCTCGACGGCCTCGCGCTCCTTGTAGAGCTCGGCCAGTTGCTCCTCCATCGAGCGGACGAGGTCGACCGCGTCCTCGATGGAGGGAACGCCGAGGTCTCGCTGGACCGTCTCGATGCGCGCGTAGAGCGCCTGCAGTTGAGTGAACGTGTCGGCGTTCTCGTCGGCCGACAGGATGCGCTCGGTGGTCTCGCGGTCCTGGTACAACTCGACGAGCTGGTCCTCCATCGACTTGACCAGAGCGAGCACGTCCTCGGGCGTGTCCGTGCCCAGCTCCGAGTGGAGCCGCTCGACGGAGCGCGTCGCTTTGGTGGCCTCGCGAGTGGTCTTCTCTGCGATGGCCGCCGCGGTCTGCATCTCGGCGCCGTCCTCGTAGAGGGCCGAGAGCTGTGCGTCCATGCTGTCGATGAGTTCGACCAGCTCCTCGCTCGACCCGACCCCGTAGCGGTCCTTCATGCGGTCGCGGTCGAGGTAGAAGGCGTACAGCTCCCGGGTGACGCGGGCGTACTGCTCCGGAGAGCCATTCTCGTCGGCGACCTCGCGGGCGCTGTAGAACTCGGCGAGCTGGTCCTCCATCGACCGCACGAGGTCGACGATCTCGGCGG
Source organism: Rubrivirga sp. SAORIC476 (assembly GCF_002283555.1). Classification (NCBI taxonomy): domain Bacteria; kingdom Pseudomonadati; phylum Rhodothermota; class Rhodothermia; order Rhodothermales; family Rubricoccaceae; genus Rubrivirga; species Rubrivirga sp. SAORIC476. Next base: position 114,661 of record NZ_MVOI01000003.1, read on the forward strand.
CCGAGGTCGTGCCGAGCTCTCGGTCAAGGAGGGCGAACTGCGCCTGGGGATCGGAGGGGACTTCCATGGAAACGGGGGCAGTGGGGCGAAGCCGCAGGGCCTCGAAGTCGGTTGCCCCCCCTCTCCCAACATCCGCGCCAGCAGATCGGGCTCCCGTGCTCTTCGCCCGATCCCCCTCCACCAGATGGGCTGGCGCGCGCTCGGGGGCGTCCTAAGCGACTGGAAACTCAGCCAATAAGGAAATTCCTTAGCACCTCTCCGTTACGAATCCACCCCATCAAAGGGGGATTTGGTACTCGCGGCCCCCTGTGGCTCGCGCCTGCGGACTGCGCTGGAGGGGCAGGACCTCGCTCGGGCACGCCGACGTGACGATTGCGCGGGCGGGAGCGGCACGGAACCCGATTTGCCAGTTCCGGGGCCACGACACCTCTCCCTCTCTATGCTTACCCCCTACAGCGTCAAGGACGCCCTCACCGCCGCCGCCCTCGAAGAGGGCTGGGCGCAGACCCTCGCAGAGTGGCACGACGCGGCGCACTCGCAGATCCTCGCCACGCTCGCCTACACCCGAGGGCTCCGCAACCAGATCCTCAACGTGACAGCGGAGATGGACAGCATGGAGGAGCTCGAGCGCATCCTCGCGCTGTGCTACATCGACCTCAAGTGCCAGTGGTCGATCCTCAACGTGCAGATCCAGTACGCGGCCGCCCACCGCGGCGAGATCCGCGAGGACCTGATGTACCGAGCCACGTGCGTGACCCAACTCCTCGACCGCGTCGAGGGCCTCCTCTCGCAGAGCGACGTGGATGCCATGACGGAGATGATCTCCGAACCCATCGGGAGCGCGGGATATGGCGCGGCGGCGTCCGCCCCCGCTCCTCCACCCGCACCCGTCCCGCCCCCGGTCGCGCCGGTCCGCATGGCTCCCGCCCAGGACAGGCCGATCCCCGTGGCGCCTGCGCCGTTCGCTCCGCTGTCGCCGGCGTACGTCGCGCGTCCGCAGCCCGGGCCGTCCCGGCCGGTGCACCCGACGCCCGAGGAGATCGGGACGCCGGAGTTGCCCGTTTAGACGCCGACGCCTCGCAGTTCCGGTCTACCGCCTCGGTGCCGAGGCGGGCGGCCTCAGGCTGACGTCAGAAGCCTCACGTCGCGCGTGGACTGCTGGAACGCGGCGACTTCGGCGCCGTCGCGAAGCACTCGGGTGGCCCACGTCCACGTGGTGTCGGCCGTCGCGTCCGTCTCCAGGGCCACCCGAATGCGGTCGCCGGGCGCCACCTCGACGGCGTGGCTGAGCGGGAACACGGCCTGCTCCCAGCTCGGCGCGGCGCTGGGGGGCGCGTTGCTCAACACGACGCCCCCACCGAGGTCCGACCGGAACCAGCCCCCGAAGGCGTTGACCGTCCCGGCCGTCTCGACGACGAACTCGGCCGCCATCGGGATCGTCTCGGGGCCGCCGTACGGGAGACGCGCGGACCATACCGTCTGAGCGGGGCAGCGCACCGCCTCGGGCCAGATGAACATTGAGCGCGGCACGTTGCGCGAGGCCGCCTCCAGGTGCGAGAAGTCGACGCCGTAGTCGAGGTCCGCCACCGAGAGGCGCTCCCGCAGGCCGCGCAGGCCGATCGGTGCGAGCCGAACCTCGACCGTCCCTGGGATGATGGCCGCGCCCGGGCGGAGCCACCGCCGGACGGCGTCGGACACGGTCGAGAGCAGGCCCTCGCCGAGGCCCAGGTTCCAGAGCGTCTCCGTGATCAGCACGTCCGCCCGCTCAGGCGGATCGAGGACCGTCGACTCGCCACGGAGGAACGAGATGCGATCCGCCAGCCCGTTGCGGCGCGCGAGGTCGCGGGCGACGTCCAGCACGGGGCCGCGGTCGATGGCGTAGACGTGCCGCGCGCCCGCCTGGCACGCGAACAGCGAGAGGATGCCCGTCCCGCACCCGATGTCGACCACGACGTCCCCCTCGACGACGGTGGCGTGGACGGCCTCGCGGAAGGCGTTCGTCCGGACCGTGTCCCGGAGCATCGAGACGTGGTAGTCGAGGAACTGGGCGGTGTCGTGGGTCGACGGCGGGAGCGGGGTCAAGCGACCACCTGCAGCTTGGCAAAGGCCAGCTTCAGCTTCTTCATCCCGACCGACTTGAAGTTGACGGTCGCCATCGCGCGCTCGCCGACGCCCTCGACCGAGATCACCTTGCCGTTCCCGAAGGCGCTGTGGTAGACCTGCACGCCCGGCACGACGGCCGCCTGCCCCTCGTCGTAGACGATCTGCCGCTCGCCGGACGAGACCTTCTTGGTGCGCCGCTTGAGCTTCTTGGCCGCCTCGGCCTCCGGGCGGAGGGTGTCCTTCCAGTAGTCCGGGTCCATGCCGCCGTAGCGGCCCATGCCCCCGTCGGCCGTCTTGAAGCGGTCGGTCCGCGTCTCGACGCGCCCGCCCGACTCGGTGCGCAGCAGGTCGTCGCCGTCCAGCTCGTCCAGGAAGCGGCTGCGGATGCTCGACTGCTGGTCGCCGTAGCGGTACCGGCTCCGGGCGAAGCTGAGGTAGAGCATCTCCTCGGCGCGCGTCACGCCCACGTAGAGGAGCCGCCGCTCTTCTTCCAGCTCGGTCGGGTCCTGCGCCGCCTTCGCCAGCGGGAAGAGCCCTTCTTCGAGGCCGGTCACGAACACCACCTTGAACTCCAGTCCCTTCGACGCGTGGAGCGTCATGAGCGTGACCCGGTTCTCGTCGTCGCTGAGGCGGTCCACGTCGGCCACGAGGCTGACCTCCTGGAGGAACTCCGAGAGTGTGCGCGGCTCGCCGGACGGGTCAGAGCCCGCGAACTCGGCGACAGCGTTCAGCAGCTCGTGGACGTTCTCCAGCCGCGTCAGTGCCTCGGGCGTGTTCTGGTCGCGGAGGGTCTTGAGGAGACCTGTCTCCTGGATCAGCTCGCGGGCCAGTTCGTCGGCCGGAGCGGTGGTGGCCTTCGAGGCGAAGCGCGAGATCAGGAAGCCGAATTCTTCCACGGCCTTCGATGCCCGGGCCGAGAGCCCGGCGCCCTGGGGGTCCTGGATGGCCTGCCACAGCGCCACGCGGTGCTCGGCGGCGTAGGTCCGGAGCTGGTCGAGCGTCTTGCCGCCGATGCCGCGCGTCGGCACGTTGACGACGCGCAGGATGGAGGCGTCGTCGCTCGGGTTGACGACCAGCCGGAGGTAGGCGAGCGCGTCCTTGATCTCCTTGCGCTGGTAGAAGCTTGTCCCGCCGACGATCCGGTACGGGATGCCGCCGCGCCGCAGGGCCTCTTCGATCGAGCGACTCTGCGCGTTCGTCCGGTACAGCACCGCCGCGTCGCGCCAGCCGATGCCCGTGCGAGACCGGATGTCGCGGAGGGTGCGCTCGATCTTCTGCGCCTCGTCGCGCTCCGAGAGCGCCTCCATGAGGACGATCGGGTCGCCCTCGTCGTTGTCGGTCCAGAGCGTCTTGTCGAGCTGCTTCGCGTTGCCCTTGATGACCGCGTCCGCCAGCCGGACGATCTTCTGGGTGCTGCGGTAGTTCTGCTCCAGCCGCAGCTCTTTCGCCCCCGGGTAGTCCTTCTGGAACGAGAGGATGTTCTGGATGTCAGCCCCGCGGAAGGCGTAGATCGACTGCGCGTCGTCGCCGACGACGCAGAGGTTGTGGTGGTCGGCCGCGAGGAGCTTCGCCAGCACGTACTGCGTGCGGTTGGTGTCCTGGTACTCGTCGATGTGGAGGTACCGCCAGCGACGCTGGTAGGCCTTGAGCGTGTCCGGATGCTGCTCGAACAGGCGGATGGGCATGCCGAGCAGGTCGTCGAAGTCCATCGCGTTGGCCTTCCGGAGCGCGGCCTGGTACGGCGTGTAGAGCTTCGCGGCGGCCTCGGTGAAGGGGTCGCCTGCGAGGCGGGCGTACTCCTCCGGGCTCACCATCGCGTTCTTGGCGCCCGAGATGGCGTTCTTGACCGACCGCGGCGTGACGCGCTTCGGGTCGACGTTGTAGCGCGTCATGAGCTCCTTGATCATCTTCTCGGAGTCATCCGAGTCGTAGATCGTGAAGTCGCGCGAGAAGCCGATCTGGTCTGCCTCGCGGCGCAGGACGCGGGCGAACACGCTGTGGAAGGTCCCGATCCACATCCCCTTGGCCTCCTCGCCGACGAGCCCCATGACGCGGCTCCGCATCTCGCGGGCGGCCTTGTTGGTGAACGTCAGCGCCAGGATCTGGCTGGGCCACGCCTTCTTGGCCGCCAGCAGGTAGGCGATCCGGTGCGTGAGCGTGCGCGTCTTGCCGGATCCCGGACCGGCGATGATCATGACCGGTCCCTCGGTCGTCCGCGCGGCCTCGGCCTGGACGGGATTGAGGCCCCCGAGCAGGGCCTCGGCCTCGGACGTGTCGGCGGCGGAGGGGTCGCCGGGGGCGCCGGGCCGGGCGTCGGCGGCGGAGTCGAGCGAGGGACGGAGGGCGAACGTCTTCATCGATGCGTCTGAGTCTGATCCACAGAACCTAGCGCCGCGGCCGGAGGGGCTCCGGCGAAATCGCCGCTCCCTCCGCCTCGGGCCCGAGGCGAGCCAGCCCAACGGGCCGAAGGAGGGTGGCGCGTCGGCACTCCGACAGTCCGCCCGCCATGCCTCGAATCGAGCAACAGAGACGGGCTCGGGGAGCCCCTGAGTCCGGACAGAGATTCCGAGAGGGTCGGATCAGCAGCGCCCACGGGCCGGTATAGACGATCCCTCTCTTCCCTTCTCTCCTCCCATGGCAGACTCCAAGACCGCTCAGACCCCGTACACCACCCGCCTCGGCATCGACGCCGACAAGCGGCACCAGCTCGTCGAGCTGCTCAACACGACCCTCGCCGCGACCTCGGACCTCTACTCTCAGACGAAGCAGGCCCACTGGAACGTCAAGGGCAAGGACTTCTACCAGCTCCACCTGCTCTACGACGAGCTGGCCGAGAAGCTGGAGGAGCCCGCAGACCTCATCGCCGAGCGCATCGTTCTCCTCGGCGGCTACGCGTACGGCACCGTACGGATGGCGGCCAAGAACAGCCTCATCGACCCCTTCCCCGGCACCGACCAGGACGAGGACGAGAGCGATCTCAACGACCCGTCGTTCCTCACCGTCCTCGCCGACCGCTGGGCGCAGTACGCCGATCACATCCGCGAGTCGAACGGCAAGAGCGACGAGATCGGTGACCCCGGCACGACGGACCTCTACGACCAGATCGTCCACGTCGCAGAGCGGGGCACGTGGTTCATCGAGGGCCACCTCCAGCGCTTCCACGGCGGCCTGACCGGCAAGGGGCAGGACCCGAAGTAGGCCACCGGGCGCGGAGCGCGGGCTCATCCCCACGCTCTGCGCCCGCCTCGTTCAGTCGTCGTCCTCTCCCTCCACGTCGACGCCCGCCAGGGAGAGGGCAGCGCCGAACAGGCCTCCCAGCGACAGCCCCTCCTGGGGCTTGAGGAGGTCGGCCAGTTCCGACCGTCGGATCCACTCCGACTCATTGGCGACCACCTCCAGACTGTCGAACGGGAGCGCCGCGCGCCCGGCCCGGAAGATCTCGTGGCCCGCGTAGGCGCTCCGCGGATTCCGGTAGCGACGTCCCAGGCCGGTCGCCTCGCCGCGGACGCCCGGCACCACGAGGTCCAGCAGTGTGGTCTGGCGGAAGCGAACCTGTGGAATGCGGTTGCCGGGGAGGTTCACCTGCACCGTCCCCTCGCGGTCGAACCGGCGTGGGAGCCAGACCGAGTCGGCCAGCGACGCGCTGGTCCAGACCGGCTCGAACTCCCAGTGGTACGAGGCGTCGAACAGATCGACCGAGCCGCCGGGCGAGAAGTCCGCCCGGAGGTCCGCCTCGGCGATGACGAGGAGCGAGTCGACGACCCGGATGCGGCCCGCCACGAGGCCGCCGCGACGCGGGATGACGGCGAGGTCGAGGTACCGGAGGCCGTCCACCTCGACGGTCTCGCCCAGCCGAAAGGCGTAGTGGTCGAGCGCATCGTAGCGGGTGGGCGACGGGATGGGGCGCCCGTCGAGCCACAGCACGTCCTCGAAGTAGAGGTCCGGGAGCGGCTCCAGCCCGGCCCACCGGAACGGCCCGCCATCGGGCAGCCGCCGCCGGGCGACGACCTCCTCCTGGAGCCCGAGGCCGCGCGACCACGACAGGTTGGAGACGGCCTCGGTGAGCGAGATCGCGACCGGCCGCACGTCGGTGACGCCGTCGCGAGTGAGCAGCAGGCGCGAGTAGCCTTCGGCCGCATACGCCCCGAGCCGAACCGAGAGGCGCTGGCGGCGTGCGAGCAGGCGCCGCCACAGCACCTCCCCGGGCGGCTCGTCGGTCACCACCACCTCGCCGAGCGTCGTCGGCGCGGGCGAGAGGCGGACGGTCCGCCGGACGACGCCGTCCTGCAGGTCCTCCGCTGTGAGAGGCACCAGACCCGGCGCGTAGCCGACGAACCGCACCACGACGGTCGCGGGAAGCTCGGGCAGGTCGAGTGCGAGCCGTCCCTCGGCGTCGGCGGAGGCGCCGCCCTGGAAACCCTGCACCTGAGCCGTCGCGCCGGGGAGCGGCTGGCGGGTCTCCGCATCCACGACGGTCGCCTCGAAGCGCCCGACGCTCTCGGTGGGGCGCGGGGCCGACCGGTCGGGCACCGTCACCCCGGTCCGGACAGGCTGGGCCTGCGCGGTGAGCGCGACGAGGGCGAACGCCAGCCAGGCGGAGCGGCGGAGGGTGGAGGGCACGAGCGGCAGAGAGGAAACCGGGGCAGACCGCCTCCGAACGACCGACCGCGCCGCGTGGTGCCTCAGCGTCGCACGCCGACCGTCAGCGACGGGAAGCCGCCGATGGAGGCGACCAGCGTCTCGCCTTCGTGCACCGGACCCACACCCTCCGGCGTGCCGGTGTAGATCAGGTCGCCCGGCTCCAGCGTGAACACGCTCGACAGGAACGAGACGATGCGGGCCACCGAGAACGCCATCAGGGAGGTCGAGCCCTGCTGACGCACCTCGCCGTCGATGGTGAGCGTGATGTCGAGCGCCTGGGGGTCTGGCACGTCGGCGGCGTCCACGAGCGGACCGAGCGGCGCGAACGTGTCGAAGCCCTTGGCGACGCTCCACGGCTTGCCGCCCTTCTTGGCGTCCGCCTGGAGGTCGCGCGCCGTCATATCGAGGCCGACGGCGTAGGCCGCGACGTGCCCGAGGGCGTCCGCCTCGGCGACGTCCTTGCCGCCCGTGCCGATCACGGCGACCAGTTCCACCTCGTGGTGGACGTCGGCCGACTGGCGGGGCAGCACGATGTCGTCGCCGTCCGCGATGAGCGCCGAGGACGGCTTCAGGAAGACGACCGGCTGGTCGCCCTCGCGCCCGCCCATCTCGATGACGTGGGCGACGTAGTTGCGGCCGATGCAGAGGACTTTGCCGGGCCGGAGGTCGCGGCCGTCAGGGAGGATCATGGGGGTCGGGAATCAGGGATCGGGAACCGAGAAGTTCGGGCCGCTGCTGCTCCGCGACCAGACCTCTGTCGTTGCAATCGACCGAAGCGGATTCCTCTGTCCGCGAGCGCAGCGCCCCCTCACGCTGCGAACAGGAACGGCTTCCACGCCTCCTCCCCGGTGCCGATCAGGTCGCGCATGTACATGACGTGGCTCGGGCGGAAGGGGCGCGAGTACATCGTCAGCCCCGCCTCCTCTGGCGTTCGGTTGCCCTTGCGGTTGTTGCAGGGCGTGCACGCGGCGACGAGGTTCTCCCATGTGTCCGGCCCACCCCGCGACTTCGGCATCACGTGGTCGATGGTGAGCCGCTCGGTGGCGCCGCAGTAGACGCACGTGTGACCGTCGCGGCGGATCACGTTGCGGCGCGTCAGGAGCACCTTGCGGTACGGCACCCGCACGTAGCGCTTCAGCCGAACGACGCTCGGCCACGGGTACGAGGCGCGCGTCGAGCGCAGCGCTCGGTCTGCCCGCGCGGCCACCATCTCGGCCTTCTGCAGGAACACCAACCCCACCGCCCGCTCGACGCTGCACACCGACAGCGCCTGGTAGTCCTGGTTGAGCACCAGGACCGGGCCGCCGAGGGAGTTCACGACCGGCCCGCGACGGAGCGGGCGACCGACGGCAGGAGACCGTGGGGGGACGACGTTGGGAAGGCAGCGGCACGGTTCGCGGTCGGCACCGGCGCCGACGGCTCCGTGATGATACGACGAAGCCCCCCGGCTGCGAGCGCAACCGGGGGGCCGTCACGAATCCCTAACCGAGGATCAGGAGGCGCAGTTCGAGGCCGCCGCGCGACGCCACGTCTGCGAGCGACCCAGCGCGCGGACGCCGATGTATCCGCGGAGGTACAGACGGTCGCTGTTGCCCTCGACGAGGTTCATCAGCGCGTTGTAGGTCCGGCCGCTCTTCGGGTCGATGATGCTGCCGCCGGTGTACCGGTTGCCATCGGCCCGGAAGCCGCTCATGATCCGCTCGTTGCGGAGGACGCGGTTGTTGTAGCGATCCGCGCAGTCGGTGCAGCGACCACCGCTGTTCGTGAGGCGGACGATGTCGCCGACTTTGGCGCCGCCCTCAGAGTAGATCCGGACGTACGACTTGACGCTGCCGTCGTCGTCGTCGATGGTCGCCCAACAGCCGTCGACGGACTGAGCGAAGGCGGGGGCAGCGAGGACGAGGAGAGCGACGGCGCCGAGCGCACGAAGGAAGAATCGGGACATGGTGCGGGGGAGGGTGGGAGAACCAGTGGGAGTCCGGAGGCTGTCAAGGGACGTGCCAACCGGGCGGGAGCGCGATGCGAAGAACGTGTGGTGGCAGCGCTTCCGTGCCCGGTAGTGTACACCGTTAAGGACCTCGGGTTCACGCATACCCGATCCCGACCGCGATCACGAGGGCGACGAGGCCGACCGTCACGAGGAGCAGTTGCAGCGGAAGCACCCACTTCGCCCACGTCGGCCACGGGACCTTTGCGAGCGACAACACGCCCATCAGGACGGCGCTGGTGGGGATAATCATGTTCGTGAAGCCGTCCCCCATCTGGAAGGCGAGCACTGCCGTCTGGCGGCTCACGCCGACGAGGTCGGCCAGCGGGGCCATGAGCGGCATCGTCAGCGCGGCCTGCCCGCTGCCGGACGGGACGAAGAAGTTGATCGCGGTCTGGATGCCGAACATCGCGCACGCCGCCAGCGTCGCGCCCGCACCACCGAGCCCGGAGGCCAGAGCGTCGAGGATCGTGTCCACGACGTGACCGTCTTCGAGGACAATCAGGATGCCCCGCGCCAGCCCGATGATGACGGCCGTCGGCGCCAGGTCGCGGACGCCCATCATGAACGCGCGGGCCGTCCCGTTGCCGCCCAGCCCACCGACGGCGCCCATCACCACCCCGAGGCCGACGAACAGGGCTGCGATCTCGACGATGTACCACTGCGCCAGCAGCACACCCGCGACCAGCACGCCGATGCCTGCGGCGAACGCGAGCAGCACCGCCCCATGGGTGGCCGTGAAGCCGCTCTCCACCTCCACCAGCCCCTCCCCCTTCTGCGCGGCGTCGATGGCGTGGACCGGGCTCCGAGCCGGGTCCCGGCGAACGCGCCGCGCATGCCACATCACGAAGCCCGCCACCACGGCCGTCACGATCACCCAGAGCACGACCCGGAACCCCGCGCCGCTGAACAGCGCCACGCCCGAGATCCCCTGCGCCACGCCGACCGTGAACGGGTTGAAGAAGGCCGACGCGAATCCCGCCGCGCTGCCCAGGAACGGAATCGCGGCGCCCGTCAGCGAGTCGTAGCCCAGCGCCAGCGCCAGGGGGACGAAGATGAGCACGAAGGGAATGGTCTCCTCCGACATCCCGAACACCGCCCCACCGAGCGAGAAGATGGCGATGAAGAGCGGGATGAGCAGCACGTCCAGCGTCGGGGACCGCTCGGCGGCCGAGACCACGCGCCGCAGCGCGGCGTCCACCGCCCCGGTCTCGGTCAGCACCGCGAACGCACCGCCGACGAGCAGCACGAACGCGATGATGGGCGCCGCGTCCTCATCGACGAACCCGCGGATGGGCGCCTGGAGGACCATCGCCGCCGAGTGCAGCAGGCGGCTCACGACCCCCTCGTCGCCCCGCTCCATACGCCCGTAAGAGCCCGGCACGACCACCTCGCGCGTCCCGACGCCCTCGACCTCGATCTCGGCGCGGGCATACTCGCCCGGTGGCACGATCCAGGTGAGCACCGCTGCGAACACGATGATCCCCGCGAGGATGAGCGTCGTGTCGGGCGCGCGGAAGCGGGACAGCGTGGGGGCGTCGGCCATGGGGTGGGGTACGAACCGGCCGAAAGCTAGCGTTGGCCCGCCGCGCGCTCGTGCGATCTTCCGTTCCCCCCCTCCCCCCTACCCTGTGCGCCTCGCGGTCGCCCTGCTCCTCCTCGCCGCCATGCCGGCCTCGGCGCAGTCACGGGCCGACGCCGCGGAGGCCGAAGGTCGGTTCGTCCGCGCGCTGACGGCCGTCGCCATCGAGGACTTCGAGACGGCCCGCCGCTCGCTGGACGCAGTCCTGGAGGCCGCGCCCGGCGACGTGACCGTGCTGACCCTCCGCGCCGAGGTCGCCACGGCCATGGACGCTCCCGCCGACGCCGTCTTCTTCGCCCGCCGGGCGACCGAGGCCGCGCCCGACCGCGCCGAGGCGTGGCTGGCCTTCGCCACTGCCCTCCGCGGCGCCCGCCAGCCGGCCGAGGCGGCCTCAGTGATCGATCGCGCCCGCACCCTCTCTCCTGCCGACCCGGACGTGCTCGCGCTCTCGGCCGACCTCGCCGCGGAGCGTGGAGACGCGGCTGCCGAGCGAGACGCCCTCGCCGCCCTCGTCCGCGTGGGCGACACCGTCGCGGCGCGGCTCCGGCTCTCCGTGCTCGCCGAGCAGCAGGGCGACGCCGACGACGCGCTCGCACAGGCCCAGGCCGCCGTTCGACTCGCGCCCAACGACCCCGCGGTCCGCCGACGGGTGGACGAGCTTCGAGGCGGTGCTCGGTCTGCGGCCTCGCCGACTCCGGGAGGTGAGGCGGACGGCCCTGCGCTGTTCGCCGCGGGACAGTTCGCGGAGGCCGCCGACGCGCTGCTGGCCGAGATCGACGACGATCCGCGCCAGATCGACCGCTGGGCGCTCGCGCTCCAGGCCCTCGCCCAGACTGCGGACCCTCGCGCCGGGGCGACGGCCGACGATGCCCTCCTGCTGTTTGCCTCCGTGCCGTCCGTCCTCGTGGGCGCTGCAGAGGCGTACGCCGCGGCCGGCCGCACCGACGACGCGCTCGCTGCTGCCCAGCGCGCCGCCGATGCCCTCGACCTCCTCGGCGACGACCTGCCCGACGCGCCCGCGCTCCGGGCCCGGCTCGACGCCGTCCTTTCCCGCTGACCCTCTCCCCGTGCTCGCTCGCCTCTCCGGCCTCTTCGCCCTCGCCGTCGCCCTCAGCGGCTGCATCACCACCGGCCCCCTCGTCACCGACGCCCCGACTGGCGAGGCGGCTGGCTACCCGAACCACACCGTCGCCCAGATCGTGGCGGCGGTCGATGCCTCGGTCGCGCCCGTCCTGAGCGTCGCGGCCGACGGCGACCTCCGCGTGGAGCAGAACGGCAGCGACCAGAGCGCCTCGTTCAGCCTGCGGACGCGCCTGGAGGACAGCACCACCGTCGTCGTGCGCGGCCCGTTGGGCATCACCGTCGGCCGCGCCCTCGTGACCCGGGACTCGGTGCTGTTCGCCAACTCGCTCCAGGACGAGCTCGTGATCGGGCCGCTCTCCGCCGCCGACCGCATCGTCCCCGGCGCCAGCGCCGACGCCCGCGTCGTTCGCGCCGCCCTCGGCCTCCTCGTCCCCGAGGCGGACGTGGTGTGGTCGCTCAGCGCGCAGGACGGCCTGTACCAGCTCACCGGGCGCCTCCCCGGCGGTGCCGGGAGCCGCGCCTATACCATCGACCCGGCCCTCTGGCGCGTCGTCCGCGTCCTCGAATTCGGCGCCGACGGACGGCAGGCGGGACTTCAGGAGGCGAGCGCGTTCGACACCGTCGATGGCGTCGTGCTGCCCCGGCAGGTCCGGCTGGAGGGTGCCGGGACGACGGTCAGCCTGGAGCACCGTCGGCTGGAGGTCAACCCCGCGGACCTCCGCCTGCGGTTCGTGCGCCCGGAGGGGTACGACGTCATCGAGATCGAGTAGTCGCAGACGGTCGCTCGCCGGCTCCCCTCTTTACCTTTCGGCCGTCTCGCCGACACTCCGGTCATGCGTCGCGTCCTCCTTCTCAGCTTGCTCCTGGCCGTTCCCGCGCTGGCGCAGGACCGCCAGGCAACCGAGCGCCGCCTGAGCGGCCTCCGCTCTCAGATCGAGGGCGTCGAGCAGCGGGTCCGCGAGACACGCGGCCAGGAGGCGACCGAGTTGCAGGCCCTGGAGGGACTCGACGCCGAGGTCCAACTCCGCGAGCAGCTCGTCTCGGGGTACCGGACCCAGATCGGGACCATCCGCGGCGAGACCGAGACGCTCCGGCGCTCCATCGAGCGGCTCGAGACCGAGATCCAGGACGCCAAGCAGTCGTACCGGGAGCGCGCCCGCCACGCCTACATGCACGGCCGTCGCAACAGCCTCGCGCTGATCCTCTCCGCCGGGTCGGTCAACCAGATGATCGTGCGCGCGCGCTACCTGCAGCAGTTCGCGAGCCGACGCCGCGCGCAGGTGGACCGCATCGCTCAAAAGACCGGCGAGATGCGGACCCGGGAGGTGGCCGTCCGCTCATCGCTCGAGGAGACGCAGCGGCTGCTCCAGCAGAGCCAGGCCGAGCAGACGCGCATCGCGCAGAGCCGACGCGAGCGCGAGCGCCTCGTCGCCGACCTCCGCTCGCAGCGGGGCCGCCTGGAGCGCGAGCTCGCACAGCGCCGCACCGACGCCCAGCAACTGGCGGGCCTCGTTCAGGACCTCGTCGCCCAGGAGCGAGCCCGCGCTGCCGCCGAGCGGGAACGCCAGCGGATCGCGGAGGCGGAGCGCGAGCGCCAGGCCGCGGCCCAGGCTGCCGCCCAGGCCGCTGCGACAGCCGAGGCGGAGCGCATCGCCCGCGTGGAACGACAGGCCCGTGAGGCCGAGCAGCGCGCCCGCCGAGCCGCCGAGGTCCGCAGGCGCCCCGAGCCCAGGACCGCCCCGACGCCTTCGCCGCCCATCGCCGAGGCGACGCCGACGCCCGCGCCGACGCCGCCACCTGCCCCGCCGACGCCCACACCGGCTCCCGTGCGCGAGCCGGAGGTCACCGCCCCCGCTCCTCGGCCAGCCCCCAGAACGACGACGCCCGCCCCCGCGCCGCCGCCCGCCCCCGCGCCGCCGCCCGCTACCAACCGGACCGTCGACCTCACGGGCTCCTTCAGTCAGAACCGGGGCCGCCTCCCCCGCCCCGCCGACGGCACCATCACCGGACTCTTCGGGTCCCGTCGCGACCCGGTGACGGGCACGACGACCAGTTCGCCGGGCATCGACATCTCGACGGCTCCGGCCGCCCCAGCGCGTGCCGTGTTCGAGGGCGTCGTGCAGCGCGTCGGCACGATTCCGACCTACGGCACATACGTGATGATCTCGCACGGCGAGTACGTGACGCTCTACGGCAACCTGTCGCAGGTGGCCGTCTCGCAGGGCCAGAGCGTCCGCGCGGGCGAGGTGATCGGCCGAGCAGGGACGGCGTCCCAGCGGCGCGGCTCCCAGCTGTTCTTCGCCCTCTACCAGGGCGGCACTGCGGTCAACCCGGCGAGCTGGCTGCGGTAGCACGCGGCACGTGGGCCGAACCGTCGGACGGCCCAGCACCTCCGGAGAACACGCGTGGCAACTCGGGGCTGCTGCGCAGCGCCTGGATCTCCCCTGCACCAGACACGGTGGGGGTCGCGGGACAGGGTCGCATGGAGACCAACGGTCCAGAGAGCCTCCCCGATCCAGGCTGTGTCCAGTCGGTAGGAGCGGGCGCACCGAGAGCTCTCGGCTGCTACCCGAATGCAACCCGATGTTTGGACCACGTCGCCCGATTTCGATGAATCGGATCCGAACTCTCCTGATGCACAAACCCACAGAGGTCGGTACCCTTCGGAAAGCGCGCTGTCAGTCAGGCAACCCTTTCGTCCGCCCGATCCTTGCCACCCACTGCCCCTTCGGTTCTCTACCGCCGAGAACACACCAAGGCGTGTGCCCGGATGTGGCACAGCTACCACGTCTCGCTCGTCGCTCTCCATGGTGGCGATCTCGCCACCATCCTCGCGCGCACGCTGGCCCCCGCCCTGGTGCGTCTCGCTGCCGACGGCGACGCACACCGCTTTTTCCACCTGTTCTACAGGGAGGAGCGCCTCGAACTCCGACTCCGGATCCAGGCGCAGCCTTCGGCTCGACAGGCGCACCTCGACGCGCTCGCTCCCCTCGCCGCGGCGTTCGGTGCGGCCGGTGTGCGTCTCGTGCCCTACTCGCGTGAGACCCACTACTTCGGCGAGACGTGGGATTCCGTCTACGCCGAGGTGATGAACGGACACACGTCGACGCTCGCCCTCAGTTTTCAGGCGCGCACGTGGCCGGATCGCTCTACCCTCGCACTCGCAACGGCACTCACGATCTCCACCCTGTGGTCGGAGGCGCTCCGTGGAGATGCACGCGAGGGGCTCTCTCGGAGCGTCGCCTTCGCCCGCCGGCACGCCGCCTCGGCCGACGCGCCCACGCCCTCGCTCGCCGCCCTCCGAACGATGGCGGACGCCCTCAAGGGTCCTCTCGAGTCCCGCCAGGACGTCCGAGCCCTCGCTGCGCTGATCCGCCGCTCGATCCACCGAGGCGGGCAGGGCCTGTTCGTCGGCGTCCACGCCCTGCACTTGTTCTGCAACAAGCTCGGTTTCTCCTTCGAGGAGGAGAGGATCATCTGTGAGACCGCGCGGACGGCGTACGACCAGCTCCTCGCGGACCGATGACCGCCGACGGCATCCTGGCGATCTCAGCTCTCATCGCGGCGTGCGGCGTTGCGCTGGACGCCGCCGAGTTGCTCGGCCCAAAAAGCCCGCTCGACCGGTACTTCGCCTGGGAGGCGACTCGCTTTCGGCCGACGCTGAGACGGCTGACGCAAACGGGCCCGCTCAAGTGGGCACTCGGGGTCCAGATCGCGGCCGCCTTCGGGGTGGCTCCCCTGGTCCTGTGGGCTGGGCCTGCGGGCGCACTTCTGGGCATCGTGGTCCTCGCCGTACACCTCCTCGTCCGCATCCGAGCACCGCTCAGTTCCAACGGGGCGGACTACATGCAATTGATCGTGTGGTCGGCCGTGGTCGCGTATGGTCTCGCTGGCGGCTCTCTCGGGCGGTCTGCGGCCCTGTGGTTCGTCGCGGGCAATGCCGTGGTGGCCTACGTGACGGCGGGCCTCAAGAAGCTGTCGGTGCCCGGCTGGCGAGACGGAACGGTGCTCGGCTCGATCATGGCCACCGAGACCTTCGGGACGCCAGCGCTGGTGCCGCTCATGCACGTGCGCCCCCTCGCCGCCGTCGCAGCGTGGGGCACGCTCGGCTTCGAGACCCTGGGGCCTCTTCTCATCCTGCTGGGACCGCCCGGCGCGCTGACGTTCGCCGCGATCGCCACGCTGTTCCACGTCGGGATCGCCGCAACCATGGGGCTCAACCGGTTCGTGTTCGCCTTCGGAGCGGCACTTCCCAGCACCTACTGGATCTCTGCGCCCCTGAATGACCTCGCAACATCGTCCCTTTCCACCCTTCTTCACATCACCTCCCCTGTGCTAGGTTTGTGACCCCCTCCCCCACACCCATGGACTTCCCCTTCGAAAAACTCATCGCCCCCATCTCCGTCGAGACGTTCTTCGCGGAGTACTGGGAGAAGAAACCGCTCCACATCTCGCGTGGGGACAGCTCGTACTACGATGGCCTCGCCACGACCCGTGAGATCGACTCCCTGATCACGGGATTCTCCGGGGAGCAAGGCATGTCGCTGTCGGTGATCGGCTCCCGGGGGCCGGAGACCACGATCCATGAGTTCGGCTCGGGCGTCGCGTACGAGCAGGAGGGCGTGTACAAGGCGTTCGCCAACGGGTCCACCGTCCGCATCCGCGGCATCCAGCGCCACCTCCCTGGCGGACAGGCCCTGGCGGCCGGGGTCACGCAACACACGAGCGCACCGGTCCGGATCAACATGTACCTGACGCCTCGCAACTCGCAGGGCTTCAACGTCCATCAGGACGGCCACGAAGTCCTGGTGGTGCAGATCAAGGGACGCAAGCACTGGAACGTGTACGCTGAGCCCGTCGAGTTGCCGAACGACCAGCTCGTCCGAGGGCGGCCGGAGCTGTTCGGCCTCAAGGCGGGTGCGGTCCGCTACTCGCACTCCACAGACCCGAACAGCGAGCCCCCGCTGATGATGGAGGTCGTACTGGAGGAGGGCGACTTCCTCTACATCCCGCGCGGGTTCTACCACGCGGCCTACACGACCGACACCCTCTCGATGCACTTCACCATCGGCGCGTACACCCTCACCTGGCACGACGCTGTGCTTGCGGCGTTGGGCGACGTGTTCGGCGCGTCGCCCGAGCTCCGGCGCTCGCTCCCCGCAGGGTTCGCCCGCGGTGCCGACCCGGCCGACATCGAGGCACACAGCGAGGACGTGCTCGCGGCCCTCCGGGAGCGGCTCGACGCGTCGGTGCTGGCACGGGCGGTGGATACCCTCGGCGCGCGCGTCGTCGCGACGACCGCCGCCCCCTTCCAGGGCTTGATCGAGGATGTCGACCGGGCGGACACGCTGGGCATGGACGACCCGGTTCGCATGCGGCAGGACCTCCTCTACCGGGTCGACGAGCGCGCCTCGACGAAAATCCTGTCCTTTAACGGGCGGACCGTCCGCTTCCCGGACGGTGCCGACGGAGTGCTGGAACGCATCGAAGGAGGCGCCGCCTTCTCCGCGACGGACCTCCCTGCCGAGATCCCGGCCGAGGCCCGCCTCAAGCTGGTTCGTCAGCTCGTGAAGGTGGGCATGCTGATGCCCGTGGCGCGGGCGGCCTGAGCCTGCCGAGTGTTCGCGCCGGGCTACAGCCCGGCCGTCCGGATCCGCACGGTGCCCTCGGTCGTGCGGATCTTCAGGCCTCGGCTTCCGTCCCCGATTCGCCCATAGACCGCCCCGGTGCTGGGGTCCCGGAACACCGGAAGGTCCGTCCGCACGCGGCCGAAGCGGCTGAAGGCGTCCACCTCGACGCCGGTTCCCTCCGCGAGGCGCACGCTCACGTCCCCGTCGTTGGTCCGCAGGTCGACCGGTCCGCTCCAGGCCACCGTGGACAGGTCGAGGTAGATGTCACCATCGCTCGTGAAGGCGGAGATGGCGCCCGGTAGCGCCGCCTCGATGTCCCCGTCGTAGGTGTGGGCCCGAAATGAGACGCCCTCCGGGACTCGGACCACGAACGAGACGCCGACGTCAGACTCGTCCCGACCAACGCCGCCGAGACGCCCGCCGCCGCCCAGCACGCACCCTTTCGGGCCGAGTTCGGCCGAGTAGCCTCGCTCTTCGAGGTACTCCGCATCGTCGGCGATCGCACAGATCGACACGCTCCCGTCGGCGCCCATCACCAAGTCGAGGCGGACCGTCTCCCATGCCGCCCCGAACCGCTGGATCTCGACCTCGACCTCGTCCGACTCGGACCGTTCGGCCAGGATCTCTCCGCTCACGTTCTGGATCTCGATGGCGGCCCCGGGAGGCACGACCCCGCTCCAGCGGGCGTCTCGACCCTCGACGTCGAGCGAGTCCACTGGCACAGAAGGAGCGACGAGAAGGGCGACGACGAGTGCCAGAGCAGACATGGACATCAGGGAAGGCGGGATGGGCTCAACGACGAGACTGCATCGATAGTACCACCTGTTCCGATCGACAGCTACGAGCACGGGCCGCTAGGGTAGGCGAGCGCATTCCATCCCGGTGGGGCGCAGTCTCTGGACGGGTCACCGCACCAGCCGACGGTCTCCTCGAGATCGCTCCCCCACGGCCGCGGCTGGGTTCGCCGAGGTCCCCCCCTCAGCGAGACGCCATCCCCTCGTCGTCGGAGTGAAACGCCGAGACGAGCAACGGCTTGATGGGCGATGCGCCTCCCAGCTCGGCCCGGATTCCGACCAGGAACTGACAGCCTGCCGTCTCCTCCCCCTCCGGGGTCGTCTCGCGCGGCACGGTGGAGGCCGCATAACGGAGGAGCAGACGATACGGCTCTCCCTCGCGGATCCGCCCCGAGGTCCCGTCCGACGCATGGAGGTGGGCGAGCAGCCAGTGGCGCGTGTTCGAGACAGCGACCCGCATCCGTCGGTCGGGGTGAACGAGACGAAGGACGCCCTGCCGACGCCCCGTCGGGACGGCGTGCCACCCCGTCGGCGTCCCGTCGGGGCCTCGCCGACGGGCATACACGAAGACATCGGTCGTGCCGACGTCGGCGGTAAAGAAGCCCCATCCCGGCAACAGCCCCAACCGATCCCGACGCCGAACCCACGCCATCAGGCGCTTCAGCGGCGGGTGACGGAATTGGTTGAGAAGCGCCAGCGCAAACCACAGCGCCAGCACCCCAGTCACCACGAGTGAGAGCATAGGGAATGGCCGGAAGCTGCCCAAAGGTACACCAAATCATCGACGCCCCATGTATACTCTATCGCCGATCGGCATCCCTGCCTCTTCCGGCTCTCTCCACAGTGCTCTTCAAATGCATATCTGGCCACGCACCGCTTTGCTTCTCGGAGTTCTGTGTGCGCTCAGCACGACCAGTTGGGCACAGGGCCAAGGCCCAGGGGTGATCGTCGGGACGGTCGTGGACACCGCGACGGACAGCACGCTGACGCCCGCCAGCGTCGCGCTCTACAGCACGGCCGACTCGTCCTTCGTGACCGGCGTCGCGACCGACGCGGCGGGGGCGTTTCGGTTCGACGGCCTACCGGCTGGCGGGTACCGCGTACGCGTCAGCTTCCTGGGCTACGACACCGTGCGCCGCGACACGGTCGTCGGCACCGAACCGGTCCGCCTCGGCCGCCTCGGGCTCACCGCGACCGCGCAGGCGCTGGGCGGCGCCGAGGTGGTCGGCAACCGACCCGAGGTGCAGCAGGTCGGCGACCGGACGATCTACGACGTGCAGAATCAGGCCGTCACAGCAGGCGGGAACGCGCTGGAGACGCTCCAGACGCTCCCTTCGGTCGATGTGGACGTAGACGGGAACGTCTCCCTCCGAGGCAACGGGGACGTGGCGATTCACGTCAACGGACGACCCGTCCCCTTGCAAGGCGCGCTCCTGACGGGATACCTCCGGCAGATCTCGTCCAGCCAGATCGGCAGCGTCGAGGTGATTCCGAACCCCTCGGCGCGCTACGACCCCGAGGGGACTGGCGGAATCATCAACATCGTCCTCGTCCAGAACACAGACCGTGGGCTCTCGGGCGGGACCACCGTCGGAGGGGGGACGGCCCCGGCCGCCGAACTCGGCGGGACCCTCTCCTACCAGCGAGGCGCCTTCGACGCGACCGGGACGCTGGGCGTCCGGTACGACGCCTTCGACCTCGCAGGAACCACCGAGCGGGGCGTCCCGATCGTCGGTGTGCCAGGATTCCAGGCCTATGACGAGGCGACGGAGACCCTCTCCGTCTTCACCACCGCGCGCGTGGACTACGCTGCCGCCCCACGAACCGCGTTGGTTTTCGAAGGCGTCCTCGGGCAGCGTGACCAGGCGGGGACCGAGGACCTCCGCCAGTTTTCGACCCGCGGCGGCCCCGAAAGCGGCACGCGGTTCGCCGACGGGGACGAGGCGGGCCTGACCGCCAGCGCAGCGGCAGTGCTCAACCACGACTTCGCACCGCCCCCGACACGCGGCCGTGGCCCCCAGCACCGCCTGTCTCTGGAAGCCAAGGCGTTCCGCACCCGTTCCGACGACGACGATGTGTTTACCGAGCGAGCCTCCGGCGTCCTGACCGGACTCGAACAGTCCACAGAGGACCAAACCGTCGTCGACGCGTATGCCAAAGCCGACTACACGCGCCCGGTCGGGTCCGGGCTCATTGAGGCCGGAGGACGCCTCACGCGCCGCTCCGTCGATGGCACACTGGACTACTCGATCGGGGAGGTGGCCGTCACGGACCCCCTGCGGTCCAACGCACTCACCTATCGCGAGACGGTTCTCGCCGCGTACGGCCAGGCGTCGCGGTCGTTCGGGCGCCTCGAGACCCTGGCCGGACTCCGGGTCGAAACCACCTCCCGCGCCTTCGACCTCCTCAACGACGCGCCGCCGCTGGCCGGGCTTCCCCCTCTGGAGGGGGAGGCGGACGACCGCTACACGGACCTCTTCCCGAGCGCCTTCCTGACGCTCCCGATTCAAGGTCGGTCCGGATCCAACCTGCGCGCCAGCTACAGCCGCCGCATCTCGCGGCCCAGTGCGTCGCAGCTCAACCCCTTCCCTTCCTTCGAGGACACGCTCACGATCCGGCGGGGCAATCCGGCGCTCTCACCCGAGTACACAGACGCATTCGAGGTCAGCGCGCGGTACAAGTACCTGGTTACGGTAACGCCCTTCTACAACCGTACCACGAGCCCCATCCGTCGTCTGCTCACAGAGGGAACGAGCGGGACCCGGGTGTTCGGCCTCGCCAATCTCGACCTCCAGGAGAGCTACGGAGTGGACCTCTCCGTGTTCGAGCGTCGAGGGCCCGTCCGAGCCTACGTCGCAGGCAGCCTCTACCGGTCCACGACATCAGGCATGGCTCTCGGGAGCACGTTCTCATCCGACGATGTCCAGGCGACTGCACGAGGCAACATCCGCGTGCAGGTTGCGGAGGGGACGAGCATTCAGGCATTCGGGTACTACCGCGGACCTCAGGAGACAGAGACAGGTCGCGTCTCTGGGTTTGGAATCGTCTCCCTGGCGGCTGCGCATGAACTCTCCCCCTCTCTCTCGCTTGCGCTCCGGGTCAATGACCTCTTCGCGACATCGACCTTCACCTTCGAGTCATTCGACGGGGCCACCGTCCCGCTCATCGCAGTCCGGAATCCAGCCATTCAGCAGGCATTTATTACACTCAGCTATTCATTCGGGTCGTCGTCTGACCGAGAAGCACCGCAGGCCCCGGAAACGGAAGCTGATTCCGGGTTTGGATTCTAGCCTACTGAATTACAGACGTACAGAGATCCAGAAGATGCACATAAGGGCATCCCTGACCGATCGGCCCCAGACAGATACCAATTGCATCACCGCACCCATTCACCTATACTCGAAATGTTCTCGGGCAATCCGCCCTCCTTGTCTCCAGGTCAATGGATGCACCACTGGCCGCACCCCCGTCTCACCATGGATAACCTTACCCTCGACATCGACCTCAGCGGTGTCACCGATGCCGACGTCGCGCTCCTCCAGGAGTCCGCTGGACGTGGCATGCCCGAGTTCGCAGCGTCCTGCTGTGACGATGGCTGTACGAACTCCTGCGGTTCGTGCGACGATGGCCCCCGCGAGACCACTCCGGAGATCGGTCAGTAGCGTCCGTCACAGTTCGAACTCGCTGCTCGGTGTCCTACACGGAGCAGTACAGCGCGGGGGGCCATGGAGCCCCCCGCGTTTTCTTCTGTCCGCCCACGCCGCGCTTCAGGACGTGACCCGGTGAACGCACCCCTCCCTGTCCTCCCTCAGGTTGATGCCCGAGTCGTCGCCATGCGGCTCGCTGGCGCGCCCCTGTCCGGTGCCTATGGCCGCGGGCTGGGGGCCCGCCGTGAGCACCTCGACTCGGCCCGGGATGCCCACCGCGCGCGGGAGGTGGCCCGGGACGTGCTCGTCGCAGCACTCTACGATGCCATGCCGACCCTCCCCCCACCCGAGCGTCGGGTGGCCCTGCGGGTCAAGCGTTCGGCGTTCAACGGCCGAGCGATCCATAACACGGACGGGCTCCCCGCGACGCTCGCCGATCTCGCATCCGCCTACGAGCAAGCGCGACGCGACGCGGACCGTGCCGCCGACCAGGCCGACGTGGCGACGAGACGCGACGAGCGGCAGGCACTCGACGCCCTGCTCCACGACGACCGGTTCATGGCCGCGGTCGACTATGCCGGGCTGGACCTCGCCCGCGCCGTCCGACAGTACGGCCGTGTCCCCGTTGCCGATCGGACGGAGACTCGGTACGCAAAGGTGGAGACCTCGCTCTACGAGGTCGCGACCCGCTTCTCAAGCAAGGCGAACCCGTTCTTTCTCTACGGACAGGTCAGCATGCCACCCGGATCTCCGTACGCCCTGGCCGAGGCGGCCCGTCTCGCACTCAGCCTTCCGCACGCCCACGTCCTGGAACGCCACCTTCTGGCCACGGCGAACGGGGAGGCCGTAGACCCGTTCGTCATGGCATCGCCCTACTCTGTAGAGGACGGCGCGACGCTCCGGGTGTCGGTGATGTCCGGCGGCGGGCTGATGGAAGTCCGGAGCGTGCCTGTCTCAGAGGGGCTCCTGCGAATGCTGGAGTGCCTCTCTGGCCCCCCGCTCCGGGAGTCCGCCGCGAAGGAAGCCCTCGTGGATGCAGGCATGGCACCGGAGGCCGTCCGGAGCGCCCTCGACACGCTCGTCCGCGCTCGCATCCTGACCCGCTTCCTGATCCGCGACCCGTCCCGCCTCGTGGACGATCTGGAGGCAGGCGGCCTTTCGGCTGAACGCGCGGCACGCCTGCGGGCGGTGCACGGGCGCACGGGCGCACTCGGTGACCTCCCGCTCCGGTTCGATGGCGACCGCCTGTTCGGGTCCGCGGTGATGGAGCGGGCGTCGGCCTCGTCCCAGCCCCCCGCATACGTCACGCGCTACGCCTCGCCCTGGATCGGCGCGGGCCATGACGAGGCGCACGCGCGGATCGCCGCCGACCTCGGCACGCTGGCGCGGGTCCTCGGCGCCCTGCCGAGTGTGCCGAGGACCCGCGCTGCGCTCCGGGAGCGCCTCCTCTCGGACCTCCACGGGAAAGGGCGTGTCCGGTACCTCGACGTGATCACGGAATTGCGCACCCAGCCTCTGCCCGCTCTCTCGGGCAGCGTCCCTCCTCCGGCCTCGGCAGCCAGATATCGAGAGGCCGCCGGCGAGATCTCCCCCGCGACACTCGCCGCGTGGACGCAGACCCTACCTCCCCCCTCGCCCCTCTCCGTCACGGGCGCCGTCGACTATGCGTCGGGCATGTTCTACCTCACGAACCTCTGGGCCGGCGGAGGGCGGTTCCTCCGCCGCTTCCTGCCCGGTGGCTGGGTGCTGGAGGACACGACGTGCAGGGAGCCGGGCGGTGCCCTCACCGTCTCCATCTACGATCCCCTCCAGTCCAACCTCAACGATGCGGCGCGTTCCAGCCGAGTCGGCTTTGCCGTGACCCAGCGCCACCGCTCTCTGTTCGAGGACTGGATCCTCCCGACGGACATCGAGATGTCGGAGCAGGACGGCGAGGTGTGCCTCTGGCGAGCCTCGACCGGGCAGCGACTCCGCTTCGTGCACGATGGGCTGGTCCTCAGCCGCGAGCTGGCCCTGGAATACCGTGTGCTGCTGACTGACTACGCAGACGCCTTCGTGAATCCGTTCGAGCGTCCGGTCCCCCTCTCCGACGCGGTCACGTACGAGCCCGGTGCGCGCTTCGGGTCGGTGTGTGTCCGGCGGGAGCGCTGGGCGGTCCCACGCGGCGCGCTGCCGCCCCGCCTCGCCGACGACTCTCGGTCGGCCACGACGCTCGCCGGCTGGCTCCACGAGACCATTGGGCCCGACCCGACCGCGTACTACTACACCACGACCGGCCCGCGCGCGCGCACGGCGAAGCCCCGCTACCTCGACCTCGGCAGCGCCCTCAGCGCAGCCAGCTTCCTGCGCCGCGTCCGCAAGCTTCGCCCCACCGACCTCGTCCTCCTGAGCCCGGCCCGGCCCGACATCGAGGGTCTGCTCCGTGTGGACGGCCACCCCACCACCTCTGAGCTCATGGTGGACCTTACCCCGCCGGCCCGATGACGCCACCGCGCACGCCCTCCTGGCATACCCTCGCGGTCTACTCCGGGCACCCCAACCGAGTGGTGCTCGACGTCATCCGCGCGTGGGAGCAGGACCTCGGATCGGTGTGCGAGAGCTACTGGACACGCGGGTACGTGGGGGGCGCCCACGTCCGCGTCAACGTCCGAGCCGACGCAGGTACGGCGTCGAGCGTACTGGAGAGGCTCGCCGACATGGCAGCCGACCATTTCGAGACGATGCCGACCACCGACGACGGCGGCTACGACCCCGAGCGGGCCCGTCGGCTCTCCGTCGAGGAAGGGCTGGACGCGGTCGGCATCGACTTCGGGTACCGAGCCGACGTGACGGCGGCGGTGCCCTACCACACCCCCGCCAGCCACCTAGGGGTGGAAGGCGCGACCCTGACCGAGGCCTTTTACGCGGAGAGCCGTCCGACGGCCTACGCCGTCCTGGATGCGACGAGCCCGCGTGCCGAGGCCCTGAAGCTGTACTTCCTGCGGAGCCTCGTTTTCCTCGGCTCCCTCGTCGATGGGTCCCTCTCGTTCCGGTCTCACTGGGAACGCTTCGCGGCGGGAAAGCCCGCCACCCTCACGGCATCCATCGAGGCAGCTTACGCGGCCAACCGGGAGGGCATCCATGCCGTCGCCGAGGCGGCCCTCGCCGAGTGGGAGCACGGGGACCTCTCTCAGGATCCGGTGGTGGCGGCGTGGGTGCCGCTCCAGCGACGGTTCCAGGACCGGATCGCCGCCCTCTACGACGCCGGACGGCTCGGCGCGGTCGTGCCGTCCGAGCCGAGGACCTACCTCGAACATGGGCGTCTGTCGATGGGGGGTGCCGAGCGGGAGACCCCGTTCCTGTCCGTCCTGTTCGGCGACGACGACGCCTTCGACCGGTTCTGTGGCCGCCGGGGTCTCGTGCTGACTCGCATGAACGTCAACCTGCTGTACCTGCTCCTCCCGCAGCTCGGGTTCTCCGTGGTCGACCGGTTCGCGTTCGGTCACTTCGCCTACCGCGCCGTCGAGGACCTCTACGACGTCGACCTCGCCGACCGTCTCCGCGGCGTCATGGCCCGAGGGGCCTGACCCTCACCAACCGTCCCATCCGATGTCCCGGTACACGAAGAACAACGAGTGGCTGACCCCGTCGGCTCCCCCCAAGCGAATCGCCGTCGGCCCCGTGCTGCGGTTCGCCCGGGAGCTCGCCCCTGCGCGCTGGCGGCTGGGCGTCGCCGCAGCCCTGTCGCTGCTGTTCTCGGCGTCGGCGGCATTCATTCCGCTCCTGTTCCGCACCGTCGAGCGCTCGATCCGCGCTGGGGAGGCCGACGCCGTCGCGCTCGCGCTGCTCGGCTACTTCGCCGTCATGGCGACGCAGCAGGGCGTCGGCCACCTGGTCAACCGGGTCCAGGCGTCGGTCTACACCGAGTTGAGCGAGCGCGCGCTGCTGTCGTACTACGAGACCGTGCTCAACGTCCGGGTGCCGCAGTTCCTCCACATGCGGCGGACGACCAGCCTGTTCCAGCGCGTGATCGACGTGATGAACGTGACGCGGACGTTCACGACCGTCGTCGTGCAGGGCACCCTCAACGTGATCACGCTCGTGGTGCTGGCCGTCGTCATGGCGACCATCGGCTGGCCCATCCTCGTGGCGCTGCTGATCGGCGGGGGGACGATGGCCGCGTACGTGCTCGCGACGACGGGGCGGCTCCGCGAGTTGCACAGCCAGGCCCTCGCGACCGGCTACCCGCTGGTCTCGCGAATGCTGGAGATCATCAACGGCATGCTGACCGTGAAGGCGCTCACGGCCTCGGTCGGCGTCACCGCCGACGTGCAGCGCCTCGTCGAACGGCGGCGAAAGGCGCAGTACCGAGAAGACGTCTACGAGTCCCGCCTCGGCGCCGTCCTGGGGATTCTGCGGACCGCGACGGTGGTGGGCGCGCTCGCGGTCAGCTTCGTGATGCTGGGCGCGGGGCGGCTGTCGATCGCCGACCTGTTCTCGGCCTACATCATCGCGGGCCTGCTGCTGAACCCGGTCCAGGGCCTCGCCCGCCAGTACCGCCAGCTCGCCACCGTCTCCGAGGACCTGATCAAGTACTTCGAGGTGATCGACATGGAGGTCGAGACGACGACGCCCGTGTCGATGGGCGACGGCGCCCTCTTGCCCGCGCCAGTCGTCGACACGCCAGCCCTGGGCGCCCCCCGACGTGAGCCGGGCCGCGTCCAGCTCGACGGCGTCACGTTCGGATACCGCGAGGACACTCCGATCCTGAAGGACCTCCACCTCGACATCCGGCCCGGCGAGCGCGTCGCGCTGATCGGAAAGAGCGGAGCGGGCAAGACGACCCTCTTCCGCCTCCTGATCGGCTTTCTCCAGCCCTCGGCCGGGCAGGTGCGCGTCGGCGGCGAGGACCCGGCGCTCGTGGACGACCTGAACGCCTACCGCCGACGGATCGGCGTCGTCAGCCAGAGCGACTTCCTGTTCGACGTCTCGATCCGCGACAACCTGTGCATCGGGACGCGATCGCGCTCTGAGGCCGAACTCAAGGAGGTGCTGACCCGCGTCAACATGTGGGACGAGGTGGCCACCCTCGACAAGGGCCTGGACGAGGTGTTCTCCGACGACACCATGTCCGGCGGTCAGCGCCAGCGGCTGCTGGTCGCGCGTGCGCTCGTCCGCGACCCCGAATTGATCCTGCTCGACGAGCCGACCTCGGCGCTGGACTTCGAGAACGAGCGCGAGGTGCTCCGCGCGCTCGACCGACTCGTCGAGGGCCGCACGTCGCTCATCATCGCGCACCGCCTCTCGACCGTCCGGAGCGCGGACCGTGTCATCGTGATGCGCGACGGCCGCATCGTGGCCGACGGCTCGCACGACGTCCTCTACGAGACCGACGAGTACTACCGCGCCCTCTGCGACTTCAACAGCTTCATTTCCTGACTCCTCCCCGTGCTCCTCACGCGAAGGGATGCACGTCGGGATTCAGGTCCTCCACCGTGCGCGGGACGGGCACGCCGTACGCCTCGGCGAGGCGTTGGAGCCGGTCCGTGACCGCCACGCGCTGGCTGTCGTGGCCGAACGAGACCGGGAACAGGTCCGGGGCGAGCGCGCGGACACAGAACAGGCCGCGCTCGCGGAAGGGGGTCACCGTGAGGTCCTTGAGCACGAGTTCGGAGCCGAGCTCGCCGAGGCGGTGGGCGATGGCGTTGAGGATGTCCCTGGGGTCGGCCACCGGAAGCGTCGGGAAGAGAGCCGTCGCCTGGACCTGCTCGGCGGCGACCACCCCCGACGGGGGGCAGAAGGCCTCGAGGCGGGCCCGCGCGCCAGGCCCGGCGTAGTACGCGCCGTGATCCCCCACGTCAAGAACGCGCATCGGGTCGGCTTCGAGTTCCGCGATGTACGCCTCGGTGTGTCGCGGCCCGGCCCCCTGAGGGTCGGCCTGGCGGAGTTGCCCCGCGAGTTCGCGGAGGGCGCCCGCCATCGCGTCGGCGACGGAGAGCCCGCCGCCGCCGGTGGTGAGCGTCGCCGGTCCCAGCGCACCGTCGGCACGGAGGGCCAGGAGCCACACCGACGGGATGCCGAGGTCGCTCGTCGTGTCGAGGTAGTGGAGCGCGTACGCAGGATGCGTGGCTGCGACCCGGTCGGAGAGCGCCTGGAAGGCCGCGTTCTCGACCGAGGTGGGGTCGATGGCGCGGCACCGTCGGCGGAGTAGCCAGGAGGTCACGAACCCGTCGCGCTCGGCCAGTTCCAGGACCGCGTGGAGGGCCGCCTCCTCGACGCTCGTGCCCAGCGCGCACCCGTTCGTGGAGGCGCGGACGTGGGGGGCGCCCCGCCGCGCGATGGGCGCCATCCAGACTGCCTGCGCGGGAACGAGGCACACGGCGTCGCGGGTGACGCTGGTCGCCGTCGTCCAGCGGAGCGGCGTTGCAGCGTCGTAGCGCCCCGCCTCGGGCTCGTCGCGGACCGAGAAAAAGAGCCGGTCCGGGTCGATGACGTGCGCCGCGTCTTCGTCGGGGTACCGATCTCGATGCATCGTCAGGGCGTCGCTCACGGGTGCACGCACGGTCTGGGAGTCCGCCGGTTCGTACGTGACCTGGTAGCGCTCGACCGACTCGCACCGGGCCGAGCGGGCAGCGAAAGTGGGGGTCCGGCTGGCGCCTCCGCAAATCTCGACCCGGGAGCCGCGATGCCGCATGCTCTCGGTGATGCAGGACACCAGCCCGGCCTGCCCGTGCACCATTTTCTCCCGTCGGATCGGGCCGGTCGGCGAGAGGAGGCCGTCGACGTCGGGCGTGCCGCCGCGGAGGCTCTCGTTGAGCAGGCGAGAGGCCAGGCGCAGCGCCCCGCTCGGAGCCCCGACGGGGGGATGCCACGGCGTCTGGCAACGGGGGTGGCGGTAGACGGCGCCGACCAAGACCTCCGGAACGCCCGGGATCCATACGCGAGCGGCACCCGACGGGCACTCGGCGAGCAGGTGCGGCACCAGACCCAGCGCGTCGGGATCGTAGGTGGCTCGGAAGCCGTGGTGCTGGACCTCCTCCCAGAGGGCATCGACCTCCGCGTACGGGTGGTTGTCGAGGGCATGACGGGCGACGCACGCGATGCAGGGGGCGTCTGGACGGGCCTCGGTGTGCACCACCAACACCCGGTCGTACCCCACGAGAACGTGGCGCGTTTGCGCAGGCCCTCCTGCCTGGCGGGCTTGCTCCGCGACCGCATCGAGGTCCAGCAGGAGGTCGACCCTGACCGGAGGTCCCGTCGCAGACACACGGAGGGCCTCTGCGAAAGCGGCAGGCAGCCGAGGTGACATGGAAGGGGCGCTACCCGTCATCGCGCACCCCGTACAGTCGCCGTCCCCACACGTCGATGGAGTCGACACGGGGCTCGCCTCCAGGTAGCACGCGAACGAGGGCCTCCCCCGCCCCCTCCGGGTCGGGGGGAGATGTGGCGATGCGCGCGTCCACGGAGACTCCCTGCGCGGCACCGAGCGCGGCGACCAGCGCCGCCGTGACCGCCTCCGCCTCGGACCACCGGACGACCCAGCGCCCTCCGGCCTCCAGCGCATGCACTCCACCCGGAAGCGACAGCGAGCGTGCGCTCAGGTCCACCCCGTCCCGCTGGGCGGCTCGCGCCGAGGCGACGGCCATCCGTCCGGCCGCCTCAGCGCTCTCCCCGAGGTCGACGAGGCCGGGCCGGGCGTCGCGGTCCCGGAGCGTCCAGGCGCGGGCTTCGAGCGCACGGAGTCGGCAGACGGCGGCACTGCGGTCGGCATGGAAGACGAGAGACCCGCAGGCAAGGGAGGCGAGGAAGCCGTCTGCGGCACACTGGCGGACGACGGACACGTCCAGCCCGAGCGTCTGCACGAGGAGCGGCAGCCCGTCGAGCGCCGCGACCGCACCGACGAGCGGCACCTGAGGGACCAGCGTCGCCTCGACGAGGCTCAGTTGCTGTTCCCACGCCGGAGCGGAGGCCTCGGTCGTCAGCACGCCCTCGCAAAGGCCTCGCTCCCCTGCCTCGAACACCGCCGAGGTCGAGCGGGTCGCCATCGAGCGAGCGAGCTCTGTCAGGAATGCTCGCTCGACCGAGTCCAGCGGGAGTGATGCGACGAGCACGACCGCGAGGGGCCGCTCACGCTGCGTGAGGACATCGAGATGGCTCCAGACCGCCGCACGATCGTCCGTGAGCAGCACGTCCGCCGAGGCCTCGACATCGAATACCGCGCCGAGGCCGGGGATCCCGTCGGCCGCCCGCGGTCTCCACGCGAGACACCGAGGCGGTGAGGGCGGCGGTGGCGCGAAAGCTCCCGCCGCATCGAGTTGGGACAGAACCGTCGCCACCCGGTCCCGGACCTCCGGAGGGCTCGCGTCCACGATCTCGGTCGCAGAGTAGCGGCCGTCGAGCGCATGTCGAAGTTGGGCGAACAACGGCGCTGCGGCGTCGCCACTCAGGAGATGCCTCGCGTCGGCAGTGAGAACACGGAGGCCATGCTCCGTCGGGACGAAGAGGGCGCGATCGCTGAGACGAAGTCGATTCATCGCCCGCAATGTAGACCCTTATCATCCTGTCCCCCTCGCCTCTACCGATGCCCGAACCGGACGGCCTTCCGACACCTCGCTACGTCCTGTCCCGATTCGCGTACCTCCGACACGATGGGCAGAGTCTCGTGCTGGAGTCGTCGCTGACACCGGCGCGGCTCCCGGCCAGCGAGGGCCTTCTGGCCCTGCTGCATCGTCTGTCGCGCCCGGTCTCGCTGGCCGCCCTCCTGGACGCACTCCCTCCTGCCTCGCGAGAGGCCACGCGGAATGCGCTCGACCTGCTCGTCGAGCACGGATTCCTCTCGCCTGCCGACGGCACCGAGGCCGACGACGCGCCCTCGCTGTCGACCTGGGAATTCCACGACCTGCTCTTTCACGCCCGCACCCGCCACGGGCGGACGAACGCCCCCATCGGGGGGACCTATCGGTTTGGCGCCGAGATGCCCCTGGAGGTCCTCCCTCCGCCCTCTCCGGACCGCGTCCCCTTGCCTGGGCACGGCCGCCGCGGTCGAATGCCTCTCTCGGAAGCCTTCGAACGCAGAACCTCGACGCGCGACTACGGAGGCGAACCCTTTTCCGTCGCCGACCTCGGCGCGCTCCTGTCGCTCGCCGTTCGCGAGACCCACAGTCAGGGTCGGCGGCGGCGCCCCTATCCGAGTGGAGGCGCCACTTACCCGACTGGGCTGTTCGTCCTCGTGCGCACGTGCGAGGGGCTCTCGCCCGGCGCCTACCGATACCAGCCCGCCGACCACGCGCTCAACCCGGTCGCTGCGGATGCGGAGGACATCGAGACCCTCATCCGCGACGGGGCGAGAGCGGCGGGCGCGGAGGCGCTCGCCCCGATCCTGCTGGTGGTCACGGCTCGCTTCGCGCGGACAGCCTGGAAGTACGAGTCGATCGCGTACAGCCTCGTGCTCAAGGAAGTCGGTGCCCTCTATCAGTCGCTGTGGCTGGCCGGTGCCGCCCTCGGCATCGCGGTCTGCGGGCTCGGCACGGGCAACGCAGACGCCTTCGCCGAGACCCTGGGCCTGGACTACTACCGGGAGACGAGTGTCGGTGAGGTACTCATCGGCCCGCTACCCACTGGCCGTACCGCCCCAGCGTCGTGACCCGGCCGGGCCGCTCTTCCGCTCACGACCTCTCTCCATCCGGCGCGGCCTCGCCTGCCTCGGCGCGGTCGAGGACCAGGCTGGCGGAGTTGACGCAGTAGCGGAGGCCGCCCCGGTCCCGCGGCCCGTCGTCGAAGAGATGACCGAGGTGGCCCCCACAGACCGTGCAGAGCGCCTCGATGCGCACCATCCCATGCGACCGGTCGTCACGGAGCGTCACCGCCCCGCCGATGGCGTCTGTGAAGCTGGGCCAGCCGCTGCCACTGTCGAACTTGGTCTCGCTCTGGAAGAGCGTTGCGCCGCAGCCGGCGCACCGGTACTCGCCGTCCGCCTTCTCGTCGTGGTAGGCGCCCGTGAAGGCGCGCTCGGTGCCCCCCTCGCGGAGGATGCGGTACTGCTCGGGGGTGAGGCGCTGGCGCCAGTCGTCGTCGGTCATGGCTCGAAGGGGAATGACAGGGGGAGTGATACGTCGGTGCAGGACTGGAGAGCCGATGCACTCGGACCGACCGGCCGGGGCGAACCTCAGAACGCGATGGCGTAGACGGCCAAGGCCACGAGGAGGAGCACGAGGACAGTCCCTCCCCACAGCATCCTGGCGCGCGAGTCCGTGCCGGAGACGGCAGGCGGTCCCACGGCGGCGGGCTGGGAGGCGGCCACACGCTCCGCGACCGGCTCCGCGACCGGCTCC
>NZ_MVOI01000003.1:783069-856560 GCF_002283555.1 Rubrivirga sp. SAORIC476
GGTGCGCGGTGCCTTCGATCGGGTGCGCGGTGCCTTCGATCGGGTGCACGGCGTTTGACGAGAGAGGGCGGCGTCCGGCTTCCTCCGCCCGTTGGCAACGCGGGCCTCACGACTCTCATTCCTCCGTTCCCCATCTGCCGCATGGATCGCTGCCCATGCCCCGGCGGTACGTTTCGGCGAACGACTTGCCTCCTCATGCAGACCTCGTCGACCTCTCGGCTCCGACTCGTCCCCGTCCTCGCGGCCCTCTTCGTGCTGATCGGTCCGGCCAGCGGGCAGTCGGCGCCGCCGCGCGGGCTGGACGCGCCCGACCGGCCGCTGGTGGTGATGAACCTCGCCGCCCACCCGGACGACGAGGACGGCCTGACGATGGCCTACTACCGCGGCAACCAGGACGCGGTGGTCTACTCGGTGATCTACACGCGCGGCGAGGGTGGCCAGAACGAGGCCGGGCCGGACCTCTACGAGCGGCTGGGGGCGATCCGCACGGCCGAGACCGAGGCTGCGGCGCGCATCCTGGGCACGCGCGTCGTCTTCCTCGACCGGTTCGACTTCGGGTTCTCGAAGCACGCCGCGGAGGCGTTCACCGAGTGGAGCGGCGGCCGGACGGGCTTCTGGCAGGCCATCGACCCCGCCGGCCTCGACGCCGAGGCGGGGCGGGACGCTCTCGTGGCCGACGTGGTGTACCAGATTCGGCGCCTGAAGCCGGACGTGCTGTTTACCAACCACGACACCACGACGGCGTGGCCGAACGCCCAGCACGGGCACCACCAGGCGGTCGGCCTCTCGTCGTTCGAGGCGTTCTCGCTCGCGGCCGACCCGACGTACCGGCCGGAGCAGTTGGAGGAGGACGGCGTCGACGTGTGGCAGCCGTCGCGGCTGTTCCTGCGCGTGGGCGGCTTCTCGTCGGCGAATCCCGACGAGATCGACGTGACGGTGCCGGTCGGGGACGACTGCGCCGCGACGGCGGTCCGCCCGGCGGAGTCGTGCGCCGACCGCGCCGTGGCGGGCGTCTCGAAGCACGTCAGCCAGGGCTTCGACCTGTGGGCGCCGCGCTTCCGCCGGGAGACGACGACGTTCCGCCTGATCGCGTCGGCCGAGGGCGTGCCGCCGCTGCCCGCGGGCGCGACCGACCTCGCCGCGGGCCTCCGCCCCAACCCGACCGCCGCCGACCTTCCGCTGGCGACGCTGGTGGACAGCGGGCGCCTGCCGACGCTCGACCTCGGCGTCTCGTCGCCGACGGTCGTGCCCACGCAGTCGGTCTACGTGGACCTGGGCGCGCTCGCGCCGGGCCAGACGGTGACCGTGTACCCGCCGCCGGGCGCCCCCACGCAGGGCCTCTTCGCCGCCGAGCCCGTGACCGGGACCGCGGGCGCGGGCCGCCTCCGCGTGCCCGTGCCGTCCGGCACCACGCCGACGGCCCCGGCCTACCGGTCGCAGTACGGCACGTCGGTGGGGACCGCGCCGCTGCTCTACGCCGTCCGCGACGCCGCGGGCGCACTGGTGGCAGGCGGCCGCCTGCCGGTCGAGATCGTGCCTCCGGCGACGGTGGACCTTTCCCCCGACCCTATCCGCCTCGTGCCGGGCGTCAACGAGATCCCGGTGCAGCTGACCGTCTTCGAGGCGCTCCGCGACACCGTCAACGTCGGCCTGACGCTCTACCGGGGCGACGCCGCGGTCGCCTTCGCGGTGCAGGGCATCGCCGCGGCCGACGGGCAGGGCGTGTTCGAGATCGACCTGGGCGACGCTGCGCCGGGCGACTACCGCATCCAGGCCGCCGCGCAGACGAGCGGCTGCGGGCTGCCGTGGTTCATCGTCGAGCGCCCCGCGACCATCCTGCCGGACGTGGCCGTCGCGCCAGGCCTGCGGGTCGGCTTCGTGCGCAGCTATGACGGCACCATGGCCGAGGCGCTGGCCGTCATGGGCGCCGACGTGGTGGACCTCGACAGCACGGCGCTCGCCGCGGGCGACTTTTCCGGCCTCCAGACCATCGTGGTCGACATCCGGGCGATGCTGGAGCGGCCCGACCTCGTCGCTCACAAGGACCGTCTGCTGGCCTGGGTCGAGCGCGGCGGGCACCTCGTGGTCGGCTACCACAAGTCGTTCGAGTGGAACGACAACGACGGGCTGGCGCCGTACCCGCTCGTCCTCGGCCGCGACCGCGTGACCATGGAGGACGCCCCGGTGACGGTTCTCCTGCCCGACCACCCGCTCTTCCAGGCCCCCCATGCGCTCACCGAGGCGGACTGGGACGGCTGGGTCCAGGAGCGCGGCCTCTACTTCCCGTCCGAGGCCGACGCCCGCTACCAGCGCCTGCTGTCCGTCGGCGACGCAGGCGAGGCGCCGCTGACGACGGGCCTGCTGTTCGCCGAGGTCGGCCAGGGGACGTACGTCTACTCGCCGCTGGTGTGGTACCGCCAGCTGGCCGCCCTGACGCCGGGCGCGTGGCGGGCCTTCGCCGACCTCGTCTCGCTGCCGCTGACGGACGGCCGCGGCGCGGTGGGCGCGCGATGACATCCAGGCGCCGCTAAAATATTAGCGCCCGCTCGTAACCCGCGGGCGGTCGCCTCCGTGTAGGGAGCACTTCACGCCCTCCCCCCGGGCATTTCGCCAGGCTCCCGAGGCCCGTCCGATGACGCGCCCGAGCCCCCGTTTCCGACGGCTCGTGCCGCAGTCTGGAGACGTGCGTCCCTGCGGCACCTCGCTCCCCGGAGTCATGTTCAGCACCCCGATCCCCCGCTCCTCGATCCTCGACTCGCCGATGCGCCACTGCAGCCGCGAGCGCCGCCGCCTGGCCCACGCCACGCGCCCGAGCCCCTCCCCTCTCGGCCACGGCACGCGGACGCCCCGCTCCGCCCGAATGGCACAGTCAGGCCGGCGCACCACGCCGACGACGTAGTTCTCTCGCAAACGCCTCCAGACAGGGGGAGGGGCCCGGAGCATGACTAGTCTCCGGTGCCCGTCCCCTTGCTGCGTTGACCGCCCTCCGTCCCCCCGCCCGCTACGACACCGCCCGCCTCGACAGCTACGTGCCCCAGACCGACGGGCAGGCCGAGGCGCGCGACAAGGCCCGGTCGTTCGTCCGCCTCGTCCGCATCCGCGAGGGGCGGCCGTCGTGGATGCGCCTCTTCAAGCGCGACGACGGGCTGCGCGGCGGCCTCTACCTCGTCGGGCCGGTCGGGACGGGCAAGACGCACCTGCTGGCGTCGATCTTCCACGCGCTGAACAGCCCCGAGGACGGGTCGAAGCCGGTGCCGTGCGCCTACACCCACTCGTCGGCGCTGCTGCGGGCGCAGGAGCCGCCGGAGGCCTACGCCGACCGCATCGCCGAACAGGCGCGCGTGCTGTGCCTGGACGAGGTGGAGTTGGACGACCCCGCCGGGGAGGTCCGCCTGATCGCGGTGCTGAAGGCGCTCCGCGAGCGCGGCGTGACGCTGGCGGCGACCTCCAATGCCGAGCCCGAGAACTTCGTCTCGGCGCGGCAGGGCCGGGAGCGGCTGGAGCGGTTCATCTCGGAGGAGTTCGCGGCGCAGTACCACGTCGTGTTCGTCGGCGGCGACGACTTTCGGCAGCGGCTCGACAAGGAGGGCCAGGCGTGGGTGGGCGACGCCGAGGCCACGCGGGCGGCGATGCGGACGGCCTACGACGCGGCCCCCGAGCCCAAGCGCTGGCTCGGGTTCGACGAACTGATCCGCCTGACGACCGAGGTGGAGCGGACGCGCCTGACCGAGCACCTGGCCGAGGCCCGCGCCCTCTTCCTCGACGGCATCGACGTGACCGACACCGACGACGCCCTGCGCCTGCTCCGCGTCGCCGACGACCTGTACGGCCTTCCGTCCCCGCCGACGCTCTACTTCACGTCCGCGACCGCCCCGGCGGACTGGTTCGCGGCGGACGGGCGGCGCGGCATCGAGGCGGCCATCGCAGAGAAGTTCACCCGGACGACGAGCCGCCTGACGGCACTCGCGGAGGTGACGCACGTCGGGGAGGCGGCGCATCGGTAGGTCGGGGAGGCGGTAGGACGTGGGCAGATCGGTGACCTGCCCCACCTCGGCCCTTCTCCGGAGCGTGCCCGCCAGCCTCCCCCCGAACCCCGCCCGCGGCCCGGCGTCCATCCCGCCCCGCTCTCCCCTGGCATGGCCGACGCCCCGAAGAACCCCGTCCTCCTCTGCGTCGACGACGACCCGGACGTGCTGCGCGCCGTCGCACGCGACCTCCGCCGCCACTACGGCGAGCAGTACCGCGTCCTCCGCGCCGACTCGGGCGCCGAGGCACTCGACGCCGTCCGCGAGTTGGTCCAGCGCAACGAGCCGCTCGCCCTCGTTCTCTCCGACCAGCGGATGCCCCAGATGGACGGCGTCGGCCTGCTGGCGCAGGTCGCGCAGGTCTCCCCGGCCACCAAACGCGTCCTTCTGACGGCCTACGCCGACACCGACGCGGCCATCTCGGCCATCAACGACAGCCGCGTCGACTACTACCTCCTCAAGCCCTGGGACCCGCCCGAGGAGACCCTCTACCCGACCCTCGACGACCTCCTCGCGGACTGGAAGAACGCCTACCGGCCCGGCTACGGCGGCCTCCGGCTCATCGGCGACCGCTGGAGCGCCGAGGGGCACCGGCTCCGCGACTACCTCTCGCGCAACAACGTCCCGTACCGGTTCGAGGACGTGGAGCGCGACGAGGACGCCCGCGCGACGGCCGAGGGCGCTGCGCTCCCGCTCGTGATCCTGGAGGACGGCACGCGCCTGGAAGCCCCCGAGCCCCGCGACGTGGCGGCCCGCATCGGGATCCGCCAGGAGGCCGAGCGCGAGTTCTACGACCTCGCCATCGTCGGCGGCGGCCCGGCCGGGCTGGCGTCGGCGGTGTACGGGGCGAGCGAGGGGCTCAAGACGGTGCTCCTCGAGCGGGAGGCGCCGGGCGGGCAGGCGGGCACGTCGAGCCGCATCGAGAACTACCTCGGCTTCCCCGCCGGGCTCTCCGGGGCCGACCTCGCGCGCCGCGGCGTCGCCCAGGCGGAGCGGTTCGGGGTCGAGATCCTCTCTCCCATCGAGGTCACGAGCGTCCGCGTGGACGGGCCGTACAAGATCCTGACTCTGGACGACGGCCGCGAGCTGTCGTGCCACGCGCTGATGCTGGCGACCGGCGTGGACTGGCGCAAGCTGCCCGCCGACGGCGCCGAGGCGCTCGAAGGCAAGGGCGTGTTCTACGGCGCGACCATGTCCGAGGCGATCGGGTGCGAGGGCGAGCACGTGCTGGTCGTGGGCGCGGGCAACTCGGCCGGGCAGGGGGCGCTCCACTTCGCCAACTACGCCGACCGCGTCTCCATCATCGTCCGCGGCGACGACCTCGCGAAGAGCATGAGCCAGTACCTCGTCGACCGCATCGAGGCGCACCCGAGCATCGACGTGCGCCTGAACACCGAGGCGACGGCGTGCACCGGCGACGACCACCTGGAGTGCGTCACGCTGACCGAGCGCGGCACCGGCGAGGCGGAGAGCGTCACGTCGAGCTACCTGTTCGTGTTCATCGGCGCCGCGCCGGACACCGACTGGCTGCCGGAGGCCGTCGCGCGGGACCGCAAGGGCTTCGTCCGGACCGGCCCCGACCTCACCGAGGCGGACCTGGCCGACTGGCCGCTGGAGCGAGACCCGTATCTGCTGGAGGCCAGCGTCCCGGGCGTCTTCGTCGCCGGCGACGTCCGCGCCGACTCGGTGAAGCGGGTCGCCTCGGCGGTGGGCGAGGGCTCCGTGGCCGTCGCGTTCGTTCACCAGCACCTCGCGTCGCTCTAGGTACCCGGCACGGCCCCCGCCTGGCCGCCGTCCTCAGCTCCCCCGCCTCCCGCTCCCTCGCCCCATGCTCCTCGGCCTCCACCACGTCACCGCCATCTGCGGGCCCGCGCAGGCGAACGTCGACGCGTACGCGGGTGCGCTCGGGCTGCGGCTCGTCAAGCAGACCGTCAACTTCGACGACCCCGGCACCTACCACCTCTACTATGCCGACGGCGACGCCCGGCCGGGCTCGGTGCTGACGGTCTTCCCCTGGCCCGCCGACGGCCTGCGCGGGCAGATCGGCGCCGGGCAGGCGACGGCGACGGCCTACGCGGTCGCCCCCGGCGCGTTGTCGCGGTGGCTCGATCGCCTCCCCGGCGCCCCCTTCGAGGTGGCGATGCCGACGGTCCGCTTCGGGCAGAGCGTGCTCACCCTCCGCGACGCCGACGGGCTGGTGATCGAGTTGATCGAGACCGACGACGCCAGCGGCGCCTGGGCTGACGGGCCGGTCCCCGAGGCGATGGCGCTCGGTGCGTTCCACAGCGTCACGCTCTGCTCCCGCGACCCCGACGCCACCGCCCACGTCCTCACCGAGGCTTACGGCTACGCCGAGCACGGCCAGGAGGGCGACCGCCTCCGCCTCGTCAACCCCGCCGCCGACCGCGCCCGGTTCGTGGACCTGTTCTGCTCGCCGCAGATGCCGACCGGCCGGATGGGCATCGGGACCGTCCACCACGTCGCCTTCCGCGCGCCCGACGATGAGGCCGAGTTGTCAGTCCGCGAGACGCTCCTGTCGATGGGCCTCCGCCCGACGCCCCAGATCGACCGGCGGTACTTCCACTCGGTCTACACCCGCGAGCCGGGCGGCATCCTGTTCGAGATCGCCACCGACCCACCGGGGTTCGCGGTCGACGAGTCGGCGGACGCACTCGGCCACGCGCTCCAGTTGCCGCCCCAGTATGAGCCCCAGCGGGCCGCCATCGAGGCCCGCCTGACGCCCCTCCGCCTGCCCGCCTGACGGTGCGCTCGCTCCTCGCGTCCCATTGCGAGGGAGATCCCGCCCACCTCGGGCCCGAGGTGGACACGGTCGCAGGCTCGCTGTCGCGTCCTGCGCCGTCGGTGAGGTGTGGGGACGGTCGTGAGCGGTTGCGGACGATGGGCCGGATCGGAATCCCGCTCTTGAGGATCGAACGCCACCGCGCCAGTGGACCGAGGACCGGCGGAGCGCGTCGCGCGAGGGCAGAGCAGCGGTAGAAGGTCGCCGTGGGGCCGCGCTCGGCCGGTTTCCCGATCCAGCGCGCCTGCCCCGCGCGTGCAGGTGTGAGCCGCTTTCGCGGAAGGGTTCGTTTCAGGAGGCACACCCTCGCTCTGCCACTGCTCGCGTCCGCCATGCTGTGCCGTCTGCTCGCCCTCTCCCTCCTCACAGGCCTGACCGTCCAGGCGCAGTCCCTCGAATGGGTCGGAGACGGCGCGCTCGTCGAGGCGGTGTCGGCGGACGGATCGGTCGCCATGGGACGGCTCACGTCTCCCGCTCAAGCCTTCCGCTGGACGGCGGCGGGGCTGGAGCTGCTCGGGAATCCGCCAGGCGCGTTCACGAGCCGCGCGCTGGATGCCTCGGCCGACGGCTCCGTTCTGGTGGGGGCCGCGCAGCTCACCGCGACGGGGGGAAGCGACGCCTTCCGGTGGACCGAGGGGAACTATCAACTCCTCGGCCTCCCCAACGGCACCGCCTCCAGCGTCTCCGCCGACGGAACCGTGGTCGCGGGTCAGGCCCTGTTCGACGGCCGCGGTCGGGCGACACGCTGGGTCGGGGAGACGGCGGCCAGCCTCGGGACCCTCGGCGGCGACTTCAGCTCGGCCACAGGCCTCTCTGCCGACGGGTCCGTCGTGGTCGGCGGCGCGTTCGACATCACCGGGACCCTCCGCCCGTTCCGCTGGGAGAACGGTAGCATGATCGACCTCAGAACGCTCGGCGGGACGGGGCTCGCTCGCGCCTACGCCGTCTCGTCGGACGGGCGGGTCGTCGTCGGCTCGGCGCCCGATGCCTCTGAACGGGTGCGCGCCTTTCGCTGGGAGGCGGGCAGCATGGTCGACCTCGGCCCGGCGCCGGGCTACCCCGACGGCGAGTACCTCGCCGTCGATGTCTCGGCCGACGGCTCGGTCATCGCGGGGTCCTACGGAGGGGCTGACGGCGTCGAGCGCGCGATCGTGTGGCAGCAGAGCGTGGGGTGGCGCCCCCTCCGCGACCTGCTGACGGACGCCGGGCTGGACGTGAGCGGCTGGACGTTCGCCGGCATCACAGGCATCTCGGACGACGGGTTGGTGTTCGGCGGCCAGGGGCGGAACCCGTCCGGTGTGTTCGGGGGCTGGGTCGCCTCGC
Source organism: Rubrivirga sp. SAORIC476 (assembly GCF_002283555.1). Taxonomy (NCBI): domain Bacteria; kingdom Pseudomonadati; phylum Rhodothermota; class Rhodothermia; order Rhodothermales; family Rubricoccaceae; genus Rubrivirga; species Rubrivirga sp. SAORIC476. Next base: position 791,218 of record NZ_MVOI01000003.1, read on the forward strand.
TCCGACCGTCCACCCCGGCCGAGCCCGCGCCCGCGCGGGCGTCGCCACGCCTTACGGTCGGCCCGAACCCCATGACGACGGCGGGGGCCGTTCGCCTGACCGTCCCCCAGGCGGGCCCGGTGCAGGTCCGGGTGGTCGACCTGCTGGGGCGCACGGTCTCGGTCGTCCTCGACGGCGCGGTGGCAGCGGGTGACCACGCCCTCTCGCTCCACACGTCTGGACTCGCCCAGGGAGTCTATCTCATCCGCGTCGAGAGCCCGGGCGGCGTCCTCGTTCGCCCGTTCGTCCTCGCTCGCTAGGGTGCGGCGTGAGCCGGTCGGGCGGCAGAGTTCGTTTGACTCTTCGACCTCCGACTGCACCGCCTGCGTCCTCATGCGTTTCTGGTTTCTCCTTCCTGCCCTGGTTCTCCTGACAGCGATCCCTGCGTCCGCCCAGTTCATCCGCGTCGACAGCGTCTTCGTCCGCGACATCAACAGCACGGGCAGCACGTTCATCGGCACCAAGCAGGGCGACGGCACCTTCGAGTCGCTCCGCTGGACGCAGGGCATGCTCGGCCCCCTCGTGGGCATCCCCGACTCCGTGGACTTCTCCGCAAGCCTCATCTCGGGCGGCGGGGACATCATCGTCGGCGGAGACGGCAACACGGACCCGCGGGTGATCGGCACGCTGATCGGGAACGAGTACTCGCCGATCGATCTCCCGGGGACCGAGGACGAGTTCGGGACCACCGTGATCTCGGACGACGGGAGCACGGTCGGCGGGGACTTCCAGCAGCTCCAGCCCAGCGGCAACCGGATGCGTCAGGCGGCCGTCCTCGACCTCGCGAGCGAGACGGTCACCATCCTTCCGCTGCCCGAGGGCGCCAACCGGGAGTTGCGGTCGGAGGTGCTCGGGCTCAGTCTCGACGGCAGCGTCCGGGTCGGGTTCCAGTTCCAGAGCCCTGGCACCGCCCTCCGGTGGGACGGCATGACGGTCTCCAAGGCCCCTCTCGCGACCGTCGGCGGGGTCGAACCGACGAGTGCCGCCGCTGTCTCCGTGTCGGCCGACGGGAGCGTGGTTCTGGGCGAGAACACGCGCTTCGTCCCGTCGAGCGGCGCCCTCGCCAAGGAGCTCTGGCTGTGGTCCGGGACCACGGTCACGCAGATCCCCCCCTATCCGGGCTACGTGGTCGACAACTTCAACCGCTGGGACGCGATCGACCTCTCGGCGGACGGCACGATCGTGCTCGCGGACTGCAGCGCCGCTGACGAAGGTCCCCTGTGCCTCTGGGACGCTGAGAACGGCTGGCGCTTCGTCAAGGACCTCGTCCGCGAGACCGGCACTGACGTCAGCACGATCAACTTCACCGACGACGGCTGGCTCTCCCAGGACGGGCAGGTCGTCGTCGCCCGCGCGACAGACACGACGACGGGGGTCCGGTTCACGTTCGTGCTCGGCCTCAAGGACGACCGCATCCGCGTCACGTCGACGGGCGACCAGGAGGACCTCGACGACACGGACGACGAGTGCGACGTGAGCGGCTCGGAAGGCCTCCAGTGCACCCTCCGGGCGGCCATCCAGACGGCCAACGCACGCACCGGGGCCGACGAGATCCTGTTCGAGATCGGCGAGGGCGGAGCCCACGTGATCACCGTCTCCAGCCCCCTCCCGTCCCTGACCGGGCCGACCGTGTTCGACGGCACCACGCAGCCAGGGTACACGGACCGGCCGCTGATCACGGTGCGCGCGACCGGCGTGTCCGGCGACGGGTTCGTGCTCAACCAGCCCGACAGCGCCGTGCTGGGGCTCGCCGTCGGCGGGTTCGGCGGGGCGGGCATCCGGATGTCGGGCCCCGGCGGCGGACGCGTCGAGGCGAGCTACGTCGGCGTGGCGCGGAACGGGACCACGCCGCTCCCGAACGGCCAGGGCATCGTGGTGGACGGCTCCCCGACCCACACCATCGGCGGCGAGGAAGCGGGGCTGGGGAACGTGGTGTCGGGAAACACGGGCGCGGGCGTGGTGGTGCGCGGTGCCGCGTCGGCGGGCGTCGTGATCGCAGGCAACCGCATCGGGACGACCGGCGACGGGACCGCCGCGCTCGGCAACGGCGCGGAGGGCATCCTCGTGGAGGGCGCGCCGGGCGTGCGCATCGGGGGAAACAGCGAGGCCGAGCGCAACCTGATCGCGGGCAACGCCACCCACGGCCTCCGCATCGAAGGCGCCGAGGCGGACGGGGTGGAGGTCCTGGGCACCTGGGTGGGGCTGGCCGCCGACGGCACCACGGCGCTCGCCAACGGCACCGACGCCACCGAGCGGACCGGCCACCACGGCATCTCGGTCGTCTCCGCGCCCAACGTCGTCATCGGGGGTGAGACGGCCACGCCGGGCCGCGCGCCGGGCAACGTGATCGCGGCCAGCGCGGCGCACGGCGTCGCGATCACGGGCACCCCGGACGCGCCCGCCGACGGCGCGCAGGTCCTCGGCTCGCTCATCGGCACCGACCGGTCCGGCACGACGGCACGTGTCGGCGGCGCTGCCGCGGTGTACCTCTACGGCGCCGCGCGCGGCGCGCAGATCGGCAAGGCCGGGGCCGGCAACGTGGTCGTCGCGGGTGCGTCGGGCGAGGGCAACTCTCGGGGCGGCGTCTGGTTGCTCGACCTCGGCGAGGCGGGGGGCGCCCCGGACCGCGCCACCGTCGCGGCCAACACCATCGGCCTGAACGCGGCCGGGAGCGCTGTCCTGGGCGAGATCAACACCGGCGTCGCCGTCCTGAGCGACGCGGACGGCGGAGGTGTCGCCGATGTCACCGTCGGCGGGCTCACCCTCGCCGACGGCAACCGCATTCGCAGCAGCCTGGGGACGGCCCTGTTCGGGCCGAAGACGGCGAACGCCGTGGTGGCGTCCAACTCCATCGGGCTGCTCGCGAGCGGGCAACTCGCGAGGACGGAGCGCGATCCGTTCGGGATCGCGCTGCTGGGCGCCCCGGGCGTCCAGATCGTGAACAACACCATCGGCGGGCAACTCATCGGCGTTGCGCTGGCGAGCGATGAAGCGGTGCTGACCGGTAACCGCATCGGCACGAACCGGGCGGGAACGGCGGCGCGCCCCAACACGATCGGTATCTACGTCCCGGGCCGTCTGGACGGTGGGCCGGACGTGGGCGACCGGACCGTGATCGGGGCGCCGGGACTGGGCAACGTGATCTCGGGCAACCAGTTCGACGCCATCCGGATCGGTGGCGACCTCGACCTCGGCAGCCCGGAGGACGGACTTCGTCCCGGGGGCGCCGGAGCGGCGCGCGTCGCAGCGCGGCCCGCCACCCTCCGCGCCGGGGCCGAGGCGGAGGCCGCCCGAGACGGGCGCCTCGCGGCGCTCCTCGCCCCCGGCCGCACCGTCCTCCGCGACACCGCAGCGGCCGCCCGCCGTCACCTCGCCGGCACGCCCGACTCGACCGTGATCGCGTTCAACCGCATCGGGACGACCCTCTCCGGGACGCGAGAGCTCGGCAACGGCCGGGGCTCGCCGACCTCTGCACGCGCCGCCATCTGGGTCACCGACGGCCGCGGAACCCTGATGCTCGGCAACGTCATCTCCGGCAACGGCGGCGGCGTGCTCGTGACCGCGCCGGAGGACGAGGACCGCGACCCGAGAGAGACCGTCATCGCGGGGTCCCTCATCGGCGGCGCGATCGGGTCGGGCGCGGCGATCCCGAACCAGTACGGGGGCGTGTTCTACTTCGGCAGCGAGGGCAACCGGATGGAGGCGCGCCCGGTGGAGGAAGGCGGCGACCCGGTCGGCAACATCGTGCAGGGCAACGGCGAGGTGGGCGTCGCGATCCGCCCGATCGACGGTGAGACGAGCAACCGCATCCGCGCGACCAGTTTCCTGAACAACCGTGGCGAGTCGCTCCTGCTGCTCAACGGCGAGTTGGAGTACCCGTCGAACGCGCCCTCGCCGCCGACCGTGCTCTCGGCGGTCCGCACCGAGGACGGGGCCCACCTCCGCGCCACGGTCGGCGTGGCCGGAGCCATGGACGTGTTCGCATCCCCCCGCTGCGACAGCGGGAACGCCGAGGGCCTGCTCGTCGGCAGCGCCACGGTGTCGGCGGGACGCGTCGAGGTCCCGGTGACGAGCCTCGCGCCGGGCGCCTCCCCGCTGAATCAGTATCTCGCGCTCACCCTGACCCCGACCGCCACCGACCGCACCACGAGCGCCTTCAGCGACTGCATCCGCATCACGCGGGCCCGCGACGCCGCCGAGGTGGACGTGACCGAGGGGGAGACCGGCCCGGTCCTGACCGACGTGGGCATCGACGTGGAGGTGACCGAGAACGGACTGCGAGCAGGCGCGACCGGCGGCACGCTCTACGCAGCGCGCTACGGACCCACCATTCCGCCCATCCCGAGCCCACTCGACTCGCAGGCCCGCACGCCCGCCGGCCCTCAGCTTCGCCCCAACACGGTCGCCCGTGACCGCCACTGGACCCTCCGCGCCGATGGTCTCGAGGGCGTCACGTACGACGCCTGCCTCGACGTGGACGGGGTCGAGGGCGTGCTCGCCCCCGACCAGCTGGTGGTGGTCCACCGACCACGCCCGGACACCGCCTGGACGGCATACGACTCGTCGCTCGACGGCTCCCGCCTGTGTGCCTCGGGGCTGACCGCCTGGGGCGACCTCGGGCTGGGTGCGGACTCCCTCGCCAACCCGGTGCCCGCTGAGCCGGGCGTCGCCCTTCCCGCGACGGCAGCGTTGGCCGCGCCCTTCCCCAACCCGGCTCGCGGCGTGGTCTCGGTGCCGTACGCGCTCCCCGCCCCGGCGCCCGTCCGCCTGACCGTGATCGACGCCCTCGGGCGTGAGGCGGCCCGGCTGGTGGACGGCCCTCGGCCCGCCGGGCACCACACCGCCCGCCTCGACACCGGCCCCCTGCCGAGCGGCGTCTACCTGGTGCGAGCGGAGATCGACGACGCGATCCTCGTCGGCTCGCTGGTGGTGGCCCGCTGACGGATCGGGAGGTAGACGTGGAGCGTGCATACAGTCCTTGCCTCCGCTCCCGATGACCGGTCCTCACGACGCCCTGCCCCCCGTTTCCTTCGGCACCCCGCTGGCCGAGGCCACCGCCGCGATGGTGCTGGTCCACGGCCGGGGCGACAGCGCGCGCGGCATCCTGGGGCTGGCGCCCGAGTTCGGACGGCCCGACCTGGCGTACCTCGCGCCCCAGGCGGCAGGCTGGGCGTGGTACCCGAACAGCTTCCTCGCGCCGCTGGACGCCAACGAGCCCGGCCTGTCGAGCGGCATCCGCGCGGTGCTCCGCGCCGTCGCCGAGGCGGAGGCCGCGGGCATCCCGCGCGAGCGGATCGTGCTGGCAGGCTTCAGCCAGGGCGCCTGCCTCGCCTCCGAGACCGCCGCCCGCACCGGCGGACGCTGGGGCGGCGTGGTCGTCCTCTCCGGCGGCCTGCTCGGCACCGGCGAGGGCCCACCCGACGCGCCCCGCGTCCGCGGCATGGGCGGCAGCTACGCCGAGAAGGCGTTCGACTACGACACGTCGCTCGACGGCACGCCCGTGTTCGTGGGCTGCTCGGACGTGGACCCGCACATCCCGCTCTCGCGCGTCGAGACGACCGCCGCCGTCCTCGCCCGCCTCGGCGGCGTCGTGGACGCCCGCGTCTACCCGGGCATGGGCCACACCGTCAACCGCGACGAGATCGACGCGGTGCGCCAGATGCTCGGCCGGTCGTGACTTCGGGCGCTCCGTAGCATGCGACGGAGCCACGCCCAACCGGACCTCGCATCCATGCCGTTCATCCTCGCCGCCGGTGCCGTCCCCCCGTTCCTCGTCGAGGTCGTCGCCATCGTGCTGGCGGCGGCGGTCGTGGCGTACATCAGTCAGCGGGTCGGGCTGGTGCCCATCGTGGGCTTCCTTCTGGCGGGCGTGCTGATCGGGCCGAGCGGGCTGGGCCTCGTCACCGACCCCGAGTTGATCGACGCGGCGGCCGAGATCGGGGTGCTGCTGCTGCTGTTCACCATCGGCATCGAGTTCTCGCTCGACAAGCTCCAGAAGATCCAGCGGCTCATCTTCGTCGGGGGTGGCATCCAGGTGGGGCTGACGACGGCGCTGGTGGCCGGCGCGTGCCTCGCGTTCGGCGTCGGCTGGCGCCCGGCGGTGTTCACCGGCTTCCTCGTCGCGCTCTCGTCGACGGCCATCGTGACGAAGCTGCTCGGCGACCGGGGCGAGACGAACACCGAGGTGGGCCAGGGCGCGGTCGGGCTGCTCATCTTCCAGGACCTCGTCGTCATCCTGATGGTGCTGCTGGTGCCCGCGCTCGGCGGCGGAGACGTGTCGGGCGGCGAGCTGGCGTGGGCGCTCACGAAGGCCGCGCTGATCATCGTGTTCGTGCTGGTGGTCGCGCGGCGCGTGCTGCCGCCCGTCCTCGAGCACGTGGCGCAGACCTGCTCGCCCGAGCTGTTCCTGCTGACCATCATCGCGATCTGCTTCGGGACGGCCTACGCGGTCGGCCTGGCGGGCGTGTCGATCTCGCTGGGCGCGTTCCTGGCCGGGCTGGTCGTGAGCCAGAGCCGGTTCTCGGAGCACGCGCTGTCCGAGATCCTGCCGCTCCAGATCCTGTTCTCGGCGACGTTCTTCGTGTCGGTCGGCCTCTTGCTCGACCTCGGGTTCGTGTGGGACAACCTCGGGCTGGTGGTCCTCGCGCTGGTCACCGTGACGCTGCTGAAGTTCGGGACCACGTTCGTGGCCGTCCGCGCGGTGGGCCGGGCGACGCCCGCGGCGGCGGCGACGGGGTTGTGGCTGGCGCAGGTGGGCGAGTTCTCGTTCGTGCTCGAACGCTCGGGCCGCGAGGCCGGGCTGGCGCCGCTGGGCATGGACGACGTCGGCGCGCCGCTCTTCATCGCCGCAACGGTCGTGTCGATGGCGCTGACGCCGGTCGCGGCGCCGTACGCGGGCCGGCTGGCGCAGAAGCTCCGGGGGCTGTCGGACGCGAAGGAGCCGGACGCGCCCGCGGTGGAGCCGGAGCACTTCGCGGACCTGGAAAACCACACCATCGTGGCGGGCTACGGCGACGCGGCGAAGAAGCTGGTCCACGTGCTGGAGGGCTCCGGCGTGCCGTTCGTGGTCGTGACGCTGTCGCCGCTCGGCGCGCGAGAGGCCGAGGCGGACGGACTCCGCGTGCTCCGGGGCGATTATGCCAAACAGCACATTCTGAACGCGGTCGGGCTGGACCGCGCCAAGCTGCTCGTCGTGCCGGACGACAACCCGCAGATGGCCCACCGCGTGGTGTCCGTCGCCCGCGCACTCGCGCCGACCGCGCGCATCGTCGCCACTGCGCCCACGCCCGCCGACGCCGAGGAACTGGTCCACGCCGGGGCCGACCGCGTGATCGCGGTCGAACTGGAAGCGGTCATCGGCCTGTTCGACGACATCCTGCGCCACTACCGCGTCGACGCCGAGGACATCCTGCGCCACGAGGAGACGCTCCGCCACGGCACCTACGAGGCCTTCGACCAGGAGGTCATGGACACGCCCGCGGTCCGCTGCGAGCTCGACGGGGACTGCTTCTCGACGCGCACGGTCACCATCCGGGAGGGCACGCGCGCCGCCGGGCAGTCGCTCGCGGCCCTCCAACTCGACGAGCGGCTCGTCCATGCCATCGAGGTCACCCGCGACGGGGCGGTCACGAGCGAGCCCTCGGGCGCCTTCGTCCTCCAGCCCGGCGACGAGGTCCTGTTTGGCGGCACGCCCCAGTCGTTCATCGACGCCGCCGACCTGTTCCGCACGTCCGACGCCGGGACGCCCTCCCTCCCTGCTCTTCCTGCCATGCCCACCCAGCGCGCCGACTGGATCGACACGTCCCAGACCGTCCACCTCACGCCCGACCCCAAGGCCGACTGCTCACATGGCGACCACGTCCACGACGTGAGGCCGGGCACGCAGGGCTGCGCGGAGTGCCTGGAGAAGGGCGACCGATGGGTGCACCTGCGCGTCTGCATGGAGTGCGGGCACGTCGGCTGCTGCGACTCGTCGCCGGGCAAGCACGCGACGGCGCACTACCACGCGACGGGCCACCCGGTCGTGCGGAGCATCGAGCCCGGCGAGTCCTGGGGCTGGTGCTACGAGGACGAAGTGATGCTGTAGCGCGAGTCCGTCCGCCTCGGCGCCGAGGCGGGGTCAGCCGGGAGCGTCGCGGAGGTCGCGCCACGTGGGGTTGACGGCGTTGATGAGCGACACCTTTTTCGAGCGCCGCCAGCCCTTCAACTGCTTCTCCCGGGCGATGGCGTCGCGGATGTCCGGGTACGGCTCGGCGTAGATCAGTCGATCGAGAGTGTAGCGTCCCGTGAACCGCTCATCGCCGCTGGCCGCGTGCTCCGCCATCCGCCGCTCCAAGTCGTTCGTCACGCCGACGTACAGCGTGCCGGAGCGGTTCGTGAGGATGTAAACCCAGTAGGTCTTACGCTGACTCATACCGAAAGATGACACCCGCCCGCCCATCCTGTCATCCTGAGCGAGCGCAGCGAGTCGAAGGATCTGTACCGAGTGGGACGCTCCGGGCAGCGCTCTCGTCTCCGAGAGGAGAGACCGTCGCACCAGAGATCCTTCGACTACGGTCGCTGGCGCTCGCTCCGCTCAGGATGACAACGGGGAGTGAGGCAGAATCAAAGCGGGACCGTGTGCCCAATGCTACCATCTGGTGACCACTCTCATCCGTGCACGCATGGAGACCACCGAACCCAACGACGACCAGCCTGACGACGTGGACGCGCTTCGAGACCGAGTGCGAGCGCTGGAAGCGGAGATCGCGCGACGCGACGAGGCCGACGCGGCCTTCCAGTCCCGCAAGAAGAAGGCCGCGACATTCGCGGGTGAGGTGGCCGTCCGCGCTGTCGCAGGGACAGACGTTGAGCGCCGGACGCGGAGTCTCTGGGATGCATGGCGCTTGTATGGGAAGAGCCCTCGGACTGAGCCCTTTCCAGAGGTGGAGACGCGTGAGTTCGCCGTATCGCTCCTCGCGCGGCTGACGAGCGTGCGGCTGTGGTACCTGCTGGCTGCGGCGATCCCGTCCGCGTTCATCGCGGCGCAGACGGTTCTGCTTTACCAGCAGAATGCCCGGTTCGACCGGCAGAACAACCTGATCGCCTTCGAGCAGACCTCCTCTCTCCGAAGTCTCCTCTTCCTGCCGCCCTACGACTCTCTTGGACGACCGGTCGCCGACTATCTCACGATCCCGGACTCGCTTCTCTACGACGACGCGCTGTACCGCTGGCCCCAGCCCAACACGTCCAGCGTCGACCAGATCCTCGCCTTTGCCCGGAACGAGCCGGAGATCGCCTTCGATGCGCTCCTTCCGCTCCTGAGTGATGATGCCCCGCCTGTTGCAATCGGGGCGCTGATCGTGCTCGGCCGACTCCGCCAATTGGGCCTGTCGGACGCGAGAATAATCGCCACTGGCAGCCATCTTGCGGGCGCCGACCTCTCCGACCTCAACCTTCGCCTTGCCTCTCTGCCCAGGGCTGACCTGCGTGGAGCGAATCTATCGGGGGCGGACCTGACTGGCGCAGATCTGAACGGCGCTTTCCTCGATCGGGCTTCGCTCGAGGGCATAAGTCTCGAGTTCACCAATCTTCGGCTGGCGAGTCTGAAGGGAGTCCGTGGAGATCAAATCTCTTTTTCCCACGCTGACCTCCGGCAGGCTCGCTTCGATGATGCAGAGCTCAATCAAGCTTTGTTTTCTGAGGCGTGGCTGTTCGAAAACTCGTTTGACGGCGCAAAGTTGAGCTTTGCTAACTTCCAAGGTTCGAGGCTAGATAATTCTAGTTTTCGCGGAGCAGACTTCGCAGGAGCGAACCTGTCGGGAGCAAGCTTTCTCGACGCACACCTTGACGATGCCGACCTGACCTTCGTCCAGCTTGACTCCATCCGCGGACTCCGGCAAGCAGCCTCTATTCGAGGCGCTGTTTTATCTCGGCACGGCGACAACGGCGCCAATCGGCTGGTCGAGAATTCCTATGAGATCCTGAGCTGGGCGCAGTCCCAAGGGGCAGAAATAGGTCGGCCACCAGGATCGGACTCATTGTGTTGCGAGCCCACTGGGCCACCCAGGGCCCCTGATGACTTTGCGCCACCACCACCGCCGCCGGGATGGCGAAGAAACCCTCCGAGCCAATAAGCGCCCCCGATCCCAAAGGAACCGGGGGCGCCCGCCTCGGTGCCGAGGCCGAGGGAGTCAAGACGGCGGGGCTCAGCCGCAGCCGGTGGACGAGCCGCAGTTCGGGCAGCTGTAGCAGCTTCCGGCGCGGACCGTGATGCCGCCGCAGTTGGGGCAGGCCGGCGAGTCGTCCTGGTTCTGGAAGGCGCCCAGCTGGCCGTTCGCGTCGGCCTCCAGGACCGCCTCGACGGAGCCGCCGAGGTGGCTGGCCTGCGTGCCGTCCACGGCCGCCTGCGCGGTCGCGAAGAGGTCCGCCTGCGACTGGTCCTCGGCCGGGCCGTGGCGGTCCGCCTCAGACGCCACGGCCACCGTAGGGTCCACCGACACCTCCTCCTCGGCCAGGTCGGCCTCGGCGCCGTCGCCGCCGCCCAGGAACTTGAGCGACAGGTAGCGGAAGATGTAGTCCGTGATCGACTTGGCGATCGGGATCTTGGGGTTGTTGGTGAACCCGGCCGGCTCGAAGCGGACGTGGCCGAACTTGCTCACCAGGTCCTCCAGCGGCACGCCGTACTGGAAGGCCAGCGAGATCGCGGTCGCGAAGCTGTCCATCAGCCCGGCGATGGTCGAGCCCTGCTTGGCCATCGTGATAAAGATCTCGCCCGGGCGGCCCGCGTTGCGGTGGCCCTCCGGGTAGAGGCCCACGTGGAGGTAGCCCTCGTGGCCGGCGACCGAGAACTTGTGCGTCACCGACGGCCGCTCGTCCGGCAAGCGCTCGCGGTGCGGGCGGTAGACCACCTTCTCGACGATCGTCTCGACGATGCGCTCCGAGATCTCGGGCGTCCCGTGGGCCGCGCCGTCGCCCGAGGCGCCGTCGCCGGCGGCCCCTGACAGGGACGGCGAAGCCAACTCGGCCTCCGCCGTCTCCGTCTTGCCCGCCGTGTTACCGCCCGACTGGGTCGAGAGCGGCTGGCTGCGCTTGGAGTTCTCACGGTAGATCGCGACCGCCTTCAGGCCGAGCTCCCAGCTCTTCGTGTAGGCGTCCGCGATGTCCTCGATGGTCGCGCTCTCCGGCAGGTTGACCGTCTTCGAGATCGCGCCCGAGATGAACGGCTGGCAGGCCGCCATCATCCGGATGTGGCCCATGTGCGAGATGTAGCGCTCGCCGTTGTGGGGCTTGAAGGCGCAGTCGAACACCGGCAGGTGGGCGTCCTTGAGACCCGGCGCCCCCTCGATGGTGTCGTTCTCGTCGATGTAGCGGATGATCTCGGCCACCTCGGCGTCCGAGTAGCCGAGCCGCGAAAGCGCCTCCGGGACCGTCTGGTTGACGATCTTCATCAGGCCGTCGCCCTTGCCCGCGAGCAGCTTGTACTTGACGAGCGCGAGGTCGGGCTCGATGCCCGTCGTGTCGCAGTCCATCATGAAGCCGATGGTGCCGGTCGGCGCGAGCACCGTCGCCTGGGCGTTGCGGTAGCCGTACTGCTCGCCGAGCGTGACCATGCGGTCGGCGCTGGCCTGGGCCGCCTCGGTGAGGTAGGCGGGGCAGGACGCGTCGATCTCCTTGACCGCGTCGCGGTGCATCCGCATCACGTCCAGCATCGGCTCGGCGTTGTCGGCGTAGCCGTCGAACGGGCCGATGGCCGGGTTGGCGGCGATCTCGGCGGAGCGGGCGTACGCCTCGCAGTGCTCGATGGCCATCAGCGCCGCCGCGACCGCGCGGCCCTCCTCCGAGTCGTAGGGCAGGCCCATGCTCATCAGGAGCGCGCCGAGGTTGGCGAAGCCGAGGCCCAGCGGGCGGTACGTGTGGCTGTTCTTGGCGATGGTCGCCGACGGGTAGCCCGCGTTATCGACCAGGATCTCCTGCGCCGTGATGAACAGCCGCGAGGCCGCGCGGTAGCGCTCGACGTCGAACCGGCCGTCCGCCGTCTTGAACTTCATCAGGTTCAGAGACGCCAGGTTGCAGGCGCTGTCGTCCAAGAACATGTACTCCGAGCAGGGGTTGCTGGAGTGGATCGGGCCGTGGTTCTTGCAGGTGTGCCAGCGCTGGATCGTGTCCTCGTACTGCGCGCCCGGGTCGCCGCAGATGTGCGTGCCCTCGGCGATGGTCAGCAGCAGGTCCTGCGCGTCGACCTCGTCCACCACCTCGCCCGAGGTGACGGCGGTCAGGCCGAACCGCTCGCCCTTGTTGGCGGCTTCCATGAACGCGTCGTTCAGGCGAACCGACTGGTTCACGTTCTGGAAGGCGACCGAGCCGTAGGCGTCGCCGTTGAACGAGCCGTCGTAGCCCTCCTCGATGAGCGCCCACGCCTTGCGCTCCTCCGTCTGCTTGGCGCGGACGAACTCCAGAATGTCCGGGTGCCAGACCTTGAGCGTCTGCATGATGGCCGCGCGGCGCGTCTTGCCGCCCGACTTGATGGTGCCGCCGGTCGCGTCCTGCACCTTCATGAAGGACACCGGGCCGGACGGGATGCCGCCGCCCGACAGCTTCTCGTGCGACGAGCGCAGCTTCGACCAGTCGGCGCCGACGCCCGACCCGAACTTGAACAGCCGGGCGCTCTCGCCCATCAGCTGCCAGATGTCGTCCACGGAGTCCTCCACCGAGATGATGAAGCAGGCCGACGCCTGGGGCCGCTCGTACGGATCCACGTCGACGATCTGCTGCGTCTCGAAGTCCCACCCGGAGATCGTCTTGCCGCCCGAATCGCGGATGCCGTACTGCTGCCCGAGCCCGACGTTGAACCACACCGGCGAGTTGAACGCGCCGAACTGGTTCGTGCAGAGCCAGGTCAGGTCGTCGTAGAACGTCTCGGCGTCGGTGTCGGTGGCGAAGTAGTTCTGCTCGCGGCCCCAGTCCGTGATCGTGCGCGTGACGCGGTGGACGAGCTGCTTGAGGCTGTACTCGCGCTGGCCCTCGGCGGGCGTGCCGTTGCCGGTCTCTACGTCGCCGTAGAAGTACTTGCTCGCGACCACGTTGACGGCGAGCGGGCTGAACGCCTCCGGGAACTCGACGCCCTTCTGCTCGAAGATGGCCTCCCCGCTGAAGTTCTTGATGGCGGCGTCGCGCGTCGTCCAGGAGACGCTGTCGAACGGGTGCTGGCCCTCGGTGGAGAAGACACGGTCGATGGTGAGCCCGCCGGACGTGGCGGGGGCCTTTTTCTTGGCCATAGCAGGGTGGGTGTGGGGGGAACGAAGCGCGACACCAGGGCCTCGATCAGGGTCCGTGACCCCGACCGGCTCGTGCCGCCGGACTTCAACGCTGGGGGACGGGGGCGAGCCGGGCCGCCCTCCTCGGACGCGCGGCGGCTCAAGCCCGAAGGCGTGGAAGCGCTAGATGCGAATCCCAAGTAACCCGTGCGCCAGAGGGGGCGCAACCGTCCTCCGTCCACGGGTTATCCACACCGTCGAGAATCGGCCCTCCAGGCCCGACGAAGGGCCTTTCGAGCCCCGACCGTCGAGGAGGCCTCACATGCACCGTTTCGAAAGCCGTTATACAGAAGCACGCCCCAATAGCGGCTCTACATGCACCCTCTGTGCACACATCGCGACCCATGCCAGGCCCGATCCAAGTCCGCCATAACGGCCCACCGCCTACAGAGGCGACGGGCTCTCTCCATCGGCGACGGGCATCCCCCGCCACGCCGCTCGCGGTCTAGAAGTCGTCGTCGTCGGGCTCGAAGTCGATCTCCTCGTCGAGGTCGAGGTCGTCGTCGTCCAGTTCGAGATCGTCGAGGTCCAGATCATCATCGTCGAGATCGAGATCGTCGTCGTCCAGATCCAGATCGTCGTCGAGGTTCAGGTCGAGGTCGTCGTCGGAGAAGTCGTCCATGACGGGGGGCGTTTGGAGGGACTGCGGGAAGTCTACCGCGTGCGCCGGGACGGGGGCAAGCCGAACCGGCCACGCACGTGGGGTGAATCGGACGGGAAAGCCGCGATCTGAAGGCCCGGTTCCGGAGCCTCGCGGGTTCCGCCTCGTACCTTCGCTCCTTCCGACTTCCGACCGCTCCCCATGTTCGACGACCGCAGCGCGTACCCCCACCCCGACGAGTTCAAGGTGGTCCGCCCCGAGTACTCCGACCCCGAGGACGAGGGCGACGACGTGATCGCGATCATCGAGATCGCGCCCTTCAAGGTCCTCGGCTACAGCGCCACTCGCCCCGGCGCCCGCCGCGCGGCCCTCTACGAGGCCGCCAAGAAGTACCGCAGCTACCACCCCGGCTACCGCATCGAGAGCCCGTTCCCGTCCGAGTTCGAGGACGCCGACGGCAAGACGTGGACGCGCGTCCCCGCGGGCAAGCGCGACGAGCTGGGCGACTACACGTTCGAGGACGAGGAGGGCGAGGACTCGGCCGACATCGAGCAGATGCTGCTCTGGGACGTCCGCCCGGAGCCCGTCTTCGAGGACGAGGACGAGTAGTCCCGCCTCGGTGCCCCTCTGCGACGCCGCGCCCCGTCACTCGGGGCGCGGCGTTTTTTGATGAGATCCCTGGGAGCGTGGGCCGAGGCGTGCGGCGATCCGCGCCGCCGCTTCGTGCGAGCTTGTGCTCCTGCCCTCTTCCCGACCGCGCCGCCCACCACGCCCGTACCGCCCCATGACCGTCCGCGCCTCTCTCCTCGTCGCCGCCCTCGCCCTGCTGGGCAGCGGATGCGTGCCCGCCCTCACCGCCGCCTCGTCCACGCCTGCCGGGCAGGCGGCGATGGAACGCGCCGTCCAGACCGCCCTCGTGCGGGCCGGGCTCGCCGAGGCCCCCGCGACCGGCCTCGACGGCCTCCCCCTGACCGACGCGGTCGCCGAGCGGGCGACGCTCGTTTCCGGCCCGATGCTGGCGGACGTGACCCACCGCGGCGCCGCCATCTGGGTCCAGGTCGACCGCGACGCCGAGGTCCGCGTCGAGGCGGTCGGCCCCGACTCGCTCGGCGCGGCGGCGACGGTCGCCACCGACGCGCGCGGCATCGCAACGGTGGTTCTCGACGGGCTGGAGCCGGGCACGGACTACGCCTACACGGTCCTCGTCGATGGGGTCGCCCTCCAGCCGTCCTACCCGACCGCGTTCACCACGCAGGCGCTCTGGCAGTGGCGCACCGACCCGCCCAGCTTCACGGCGGCCCTCGGCTCGTGCTTCTACGACAACGAGCCCGCCTACGACCGCCCCGGCAACGCCTACGGCGGCTCGACGGCCATCTTCGGCGAGATCGCGGCCCTCCGCCCGGACCTGATGCTGTGGCTCGGCGACAACACGTACCTCCGCGAGGTGGACTGGTGGAGCGCGGGCGGCATCGACCACCGCTTCCGCCACAGCCGCGCCACGCCGGACCTCCAGCCGCTGCTGGCCTCCACGGCCCACTACGCCACCTGGGACGACCACGACTTCGGCCCCAACGACGCCGACCGGTCGTACGTCCTCAAGGGCGAGACGCTGGACACGTTCTCCGCCTACTGGCCGTCCGCCACGCGTGGGATGCCCGGCGTCCCCGGCGTGTTCACCCACTTCCAATGGGCCGACGTCGAGTTCTTCCTCCTCGACGACCGCTACCACCGCGCGCCCAACGACGCGCCCGCGGCCGAGCGCACCATCCTCGGCGCCGAGCAGCGCCAGTGGCTCCTCGACGCGCTGACCACCAGCCGCGCGCCCTTCAAGGTGATCGCCGTCGGCGGCCAGTTCCTCAACCCGCTCGCCGTGTTCGAGACCTTCTCCGCCGTCGCCCCGGCCGAGCGGCAGACGCTGCTGAACCAGATCGCGGCGCGGCGCATCGAGGGCGTCGTGTTCCTCTCCGGCGACCGCCACCACACCGAGCTGATGCGGCTGGAGCGCCCTGGCCACTACCCGCTCTACGAGTTCACCTCCAGCCCGCTCACGGCCGGCGCCTCGACCTACGCCTTGCGCGAGGACTCGCCCGAGTACACCAACCCGCTCCGCGTGGACGGCACGCTGGTCGCGGGCGTCCACAACTTCGGGACGCTCACGGTGACCGGCCCGCGCACCGACCGCACGATGCGGATGCGGACGTTCGACGCCGACGGCGCGATGCTCTGGGAGCACACCGTCCGCGCCCGCGACCTGCAGTACCCGCGCGGCGAGTAGCTCCGCCTCGGTCAGGCGATTCGCCAATCCGCCGCGAAGGGGGAACGCCGCCTGCGGGCTCCGGCTAGCAGGCGGCCGATCCCCCTGGCCCCCATGCGTTTCGCCTGCCTCCTGGTCGCCCTCACGGCGCCGCTCGTCTCCGCCCAGACGCTCACCGGCCGCGTCGTCGACGCGGTGACGCAGGCGACGCTGCCCGGCGCGAACGTGGCCGTCCTCGGTGCCGATGACGCCCTCATCGGCGGCGCGGCAGCCGACCTCGACGGCGCCTTCGCCATCGAGGGGCTCGCGCCCGGGACGTACCGCGTCCGGGCGTCGTTCGTCGGCTACGACACCCGGGTCCTGGCCGATGTGGTGATCCAGGGGAGCCGGCCCACGTTCGTCCTGTTCGAACTGCGCGAGGCGGCGGCCGGTCTGGAAGACGAGGTGGTGGTGACGGCGGGCTTCTTCGAGGACGAGCCCGACGCGCCGGTCTCGGTCGCCGTGCTCGGGCCGGAGGAGATCCGCCGGACGCCCGGCGGGCAGAACGACATCTCGCGCTCGCTCCTCGCGCTGCCGGGCGTGTCGAGCGGCGTCGACAACCGCAACGACCTGCTGGTGCGCGGCGGCGGGCCGAGCGAGAACGCCTACATCGTCGACGGCATCGAAATCCCGCAGATCAACCACTTCGCGACGCAGGGCGCGGCGGGCGGCGCCCTCGGGCTCTTGAACGTCGACTTCATCCGCGAGGCGACGTTCTACACGGGCGGCTTCCCGGTCCGCTACGGCGACGCCGCGTCGTCGGTGCTCGTGGTCGAGAACCGGCCCGGCAGCCCGGAGACGCTGGCGGGCGACTTCACCGTGGGCGCGACCGAGGCGGCGCTGTCGCTCGACGGCGCGTCCGGCCCCGACTTCAACTGGACGTTCTCGGCCCGCCGGAGCTACCTCCAGCTGCTGTTCGAGCTGATCGGCCTGCCCATCCGCCCGGCCTACTGGGACTTCCAGAGCCGCGTCGAGTACACGCCCACCGACGCCGACCGACTCGTCTACTTCGGGATCTGGGCCGTCGACGACTTCGGCATCATCCAGCCGACCGACCCGGACGACTTCGAGGGGCGGGAGATCGCGTCGCGCGTGCTCGACAACGACCAGCGGAGCTACACGCAGGGCGTCTCGTGGCGGCGCCTCTTCAAGAACGGCTTCGTCACGACGGCCGTCAGCCGGAGCTACCAGGAGTTCTTCTTCGACGACCTGGACGAGGCGGGTGTCCCGCTGCTCTCCAGCGACGCCGAGGAGGCCGCCTGGCGGCTCCGCTCGGACGCCGACCTGCGCCTCGCGCCCGGCCTGACGCTGGGCGTCGGCGGCGGGGCCTCGCGCGAGACCGTCGCCTCGGAGTTCTTCCAGCGCGCCACGCCCGCGACGCCCTTCCCCACCGACCTCACGTTCTCGACCGACCTCGGCCTGTGGAAGGGGTTCGGCTACGGCCAGATCACGGCCCAGGCCCTCGACGGGCGGCTGGCGCTCACCGCCGGCGTCCGCGCCGACGCGACGGACTTCCTGGACGAGACGGCGGTCGTGTCGCCCCGTGTCAGCGCGTCGTTCGACCTGACGGACAAGCTGGAGGTGAGCGCGGCCGTCGGCCGGTTCACCCAGTCGCCCGAGCTGGTGTCGCTGGCGGTGCAGGAGGACGGCGCGTACGTCAACCGGTCGCTGCGCTGGATCGACGTGGGGCAGGTGGTCGGCGGGCTGGCGGTGACGCCGGTGCCGAGCCTGCGGCTGGCGGCGGAGGGCTACTACAAGGCCTACGGCGACTACCCGGTCTCGGCGAGCGACCCGCGCGTCTCGCTCGCCAACCTGGGCGGCGACTTCGGCGTGGTCGGCGCGGAACCGCTGACCTCGGAGGGCGACGGCCGCGCCTACGGCCTGGAGGTGTCGGCCCAGAAACGGCTCACGTCGCGGTTCTACGGGCTGGGCAGCTACACGCTGGGCTGGAGCGAGTTCACCGGCGCCGACGGCGTCTACAAGCCGAGCGCGTGGGACGTGCGCCACAGCGTCTCGATGTCGGGCGGCGTGCGGCTCGGCGGCTGGGAGGTCGGGACGCGCGTGACGGCGCAGTCGGGGCGCCCGTTCACGCCGTTTGACCTGGCGGCCTCGGAGGCCGAGTACGCCCTGTCGCGGCGCGGCGTCCCGGACTTCGACCGCCTCAACTCGGAGCGGACGCCCGCCTACGCCCGCATCGACCTGCGCGTGGACCGCCGGTTCGCGCTGGGACGCCGCGTCAACGGCGTCGTCTACCTCGACATCCAGAATGTGCTCGACCGCGAGAACGTGTTCGCGCTCCAGTACACCGAGGACCCGGCCGTGCCCGACCGCCTGCGCGAGCAGACCAACGTCGGCCGCCTGCCGACTATCGGATTCAGCGTCGAGTTCTGAGCTCGCCCGGCTCGGCGCCGAGATCGAGTGGCCGGGCAGTTCGCGGCGCCGGACGCCGCCCGACGACGAACGGCTCGGGGTCGACGGCCCCGTCGCGGCCGTAGATGCCGAAGTGGAGGTGCGGCGGCGTGGTCTCCGCGTTGCCCGTGTTGCCGATCTCCCCCAGCGTGTCGCCGACCGCCACGCGCGTCCCGGCCTCGACGAGTTGGCGGTCGAGGTGGGCGTAGTAGAGCGACCCGAGGTCGGTCTGGAGCCAGACGACGCGCCCGCCGATCGGCGTCTCCTGCACACGCGAGACACGTCCTGCCAGCCCCGCGACCACCGGCGTCCCCCGCTCGGCGAAGATGTCGATGCCCTCGTGGCGACGCGCGCCCCCGTCGCGGTCGGCCCCCCACCGGCTTCGGATGGCCCCCTGGTCGACGCCCGCGACCGGAAAGGCGAGCGACGGGTCGGTCCGCACGGCGACGGAGACGGTGCCCTCGGCGAGCAGTTCGGCCCGGACCAAGAGCACGACGGCCTCGTCGCGCTCTGCCCGCCACTCGATTCGGAGCGTATCGCGTGAGACCTCCCATCCCCCCAGCCGCTCGCGCGTGGAGTCGGCCGCGAACAGGTCCACGAAGGCCCGGGCGGAGTCGGCGAGCGCGGGCGCGACCTCGATGGCCAGCACCTCGCCCTGCCGCAGGTCGAGTTCCCAGCCAGCGGCCGCGACGGCCCCGGCCTCGGCGGTGAGCGCCGGACCGGAGGGCAGGTCCAGGGCGACCGGCGCGTCGAGCGCAGTGGCCTCCGCCTCGGCCCAGGCCCGACCGAGGCGGGTCGAGTCGAGCCCGGCCTCGCGAAGCGACTCGGCGTAGCGCACGGACGGCGCAGGCGCCGGGCCCAGCGGGGTGAGGTCGGGGCCGCAGCCGACGACGGCGAGCAGGAGAGGGAAGAGCACGCGCATGGCCGCTCGGACCCGGCCGGGTTCACGCGAGATCCGCGAGTGCGACCAATCGGGGCTCCCCCCTTGGTGTGCGTCCAGGGACGGACTAGCTTGCGATAGCCGTTATGTAGCTCCCACCATGCCCGACGCGCCCGCCTCTCCCCTCCGCCTGACCGTCGCCGAGCTGGACAAGCGGCTCGCGACGTTCGTGAGCGACTACCTCAAGGACAAGAGCCCCGAGACGCGCGGCACGTACCGCCGCTCGCTCAACGAGTTCGAGCGCTACCACGCCGTCCGCGCCCAGCGCCCGTCGAGCCGCTTCCGGTTCGTCGAGGCCGATGTCGAGGCCTACAAGACGTACCTCATGCAGGAGCGCGAGCTGAGCCAGGTCTCGGTGAGCACCTACCTGACGGCGCTCCGTCGCCTCTGCGACTACCTCGTCGCTCGGGGCGACCTCGACGAGAACCCGGCCCGCGGCGTCAAGGGCAACCGCCGCCCGCAGTCCCACACGCGCGGCGTCCTCACCGCCGACGACGTGTCGACGCTGTTCGACGCCGTCCCCCGGATGACGCCGATCGGCCGCCGCGACCGCGCGATGGTGGCGCTCATGGTGTACGCCGGCCTGAGCGAGGTCGAACTCGTCCGCGCGGACCTCGGCGACGTGGACCGGACGCTGATGGGCACGTTCCTACGCGTCCAGGGCAAGGGGCGCCAGACCAAGGACGAGTCGGTCCCGCTGGACCCCGAGGCCGTCGATCCGTTGGAGATCTACCTCATGGAGCGCGACGACGCCGACCCGGCCGCGCCGCTCTTCGTGTCCCACGGCCACCGGAGCACGGGCACGCGCCTGAACACGCGCTCGGTCCGCGGGCGGATCAACACGCACCTGCGGGCGGCGAAGCTCAAGAAGCGCGGCATCAGCCCCCACAGCCTGACCCACACGGCGGCCCTGATCTGGCTGACCTCGGGGATGCCCGTCGAGGAAGTCCGCCGGCGGATGCGCCACGGGACGCTGGAGACGACCATGATCTCGTTCAAGAAGCAGGGACTGCTGAAGGCGGGCGAGTAGGCGTCGGCGGACGCGCAGCCCGAGAGCGTCGGACTGCCCAGCGCGTTCCTGCCTTCCTGCGTTCTTCCGGTGCCGCTGGCCATCCAGGCTGCACCTTGGGCTGACTCCCGCCTGCTCTCCCCATGACCCCCATCCCCCTCCCCAACGCGGACCTGAACGTCGGCGCCCCCCTCAGTGCCCGGTTTGCGGCGCAGGGGGCGTGGACCTACCGCGACGCCGCGCGGCTGGTGTGGGATCTGCCCGTCGCCCCGACCCGCCACGCGGGGCTGGAGGCGGTGTTGCGCGACCGCTGCGGCACGCCGAGCACGAAGCACGGCCTGCTGGCGGCGCTCGCCGAGGAGAACAGACTGCCGGTGGATCTGTGGATCGGCCTCTTCCTGATGTCGGACGCGACCACACCGGGCGTCGGCACGGTACTGAAGCGGCACAAGATGACAGCCGTGCCCGAGGCGCGCGTGGTGCTGGGGGTCGGCGACGAGCGGATCGACCTGACGTGGCCCGGCCACCTGCGGCCCGTGCCAGACTTCCTGGTCGAGGAGCAGATCCAGCCCCGTCAGGTCGGCTCCGTCGAGGCCGTCTGGCACCGCCGCCAGTCCGACGCGTGGGCCGAGGCGGGCGGCCTCGACGCGGACGCGGTCTGGGCGGCGCGCGAGGCCGCCATCGCGGCCATCACGCGACGCTGAGCGCTATCCGGCCGTGACGACGAAGACGGCCTGGATCGGCTCCTCCGCCTCGTCCGCCGCGCTGCCCGGGTAGGGAAGCAGGTCGGTCGCCTCCACCAGCGCCTCGCCGACGCGGACGACCGCCGTGTCGCCGTCGCGCGCCATGGCCGCGGGAAGGGTCAGTACGACCGCTTCGCCATCCACCTCGACCTGGATGCGGGCCTCGCCGGCTCGGATGCAGTCGACGCCCTCCGGGCAGCGGCTGTCTTCGGTGACCGCGACGAATGTGACCGTGTGGCCCTCGATCCGGGCAGCCTCCCCGATTCCGAGGCGGAAGGGGGCATCCATAGCGGGCGTCTGGACGGTCGCCTCGTCCCCCTCTGTCGCAGCCGTCTGCGCCGTCGCGCAGCCAGCGGCAGTGAGAGGCAGCAGCAGGGCGGCAGCGAGAAGGACGCGGAGGCGGGAGACTGAGAGGAAGGGCATGGGTCCGAGAGAGGTGGGCTGCAAGAACGCCACAGCCCCTCGGAGCGTGCCCTACGGCGCCGGGTAGGCGGCGAGCGTGAGCGTCGGCGGCACGCCGGCTGGCGCGCTGACGCGCGGCTCTGGGGTCAGCGCGACGGCGAACACGATCCGGTCGCCGATACGAACGCCTTCCTCGGAGCGCGTCTCGGGATCGACCACCCGAAGGTCGCGCGCGACCTCGCCGAGGGCGACCGACACGATCGCCTCGCCTGCCCAGACGCACTCGGCATCCGCGGGGCAGCGAGAGTCGGTGACGACGGACGCGAACGTCACGGAGAGGCCGTCGAGGGAGGTCGTGCCGCCGAGCGCGACGGTGGCCTCGCCGGTGCGCGACTCCGCGGCGTACGGCACCGGATCGGCGGAGTCGCAGGCCGTGAGGCCGAGGGCGAGGAGCAGGGCGAGAGCAGAGATCCGCATGGGGTCGCGACGGGGAACGTGGAGGGGTGCAAGATGCGGCGATCCGCCTCGGAATCCACGCCTCGCGACGCAGACGGTCGTTTTTCGCGGCCGACGTGACGCGCGTTGGCGCCCGGCGGTGTGGCCCGCCTCGGCGCCGAGGTGGCCGAGCCGCCTCCTCGTTAGAGCTTCGTCCGCACGCCGAACTGGTGGAGGCCGCCGAAGGCGCCCCAGTTGGAGAACGCGTAATCGACCGCGACGCGCCGCAGCGTGATGCCCGCGCCGATGTTGACGCCCGCCAGGTCGAGGCGTCCGCCCGAGCGCAGGTCGTCGCCGCGGCGGCCGTTGTAGCCCGCGCGGACGGCGAACGACGGACCGAGTTGGAGTTCGCCACCGAGCGCGAGGTGGTCGAGCGTCCGGGTCACCAGCGACGAGTCGCTGCGGGCGCCCTCGAAGCGGTTCAGGTCGATGCCCGCGACCGAGAGCGTCAGCGGGACGTAGCGGAGGCGCTTCGAGGCCACCACGCGCACGTCGAGCGGGAGGCGGTCCGCCTCGGTGCCGAACGACGACAGCATGGCGCCGACGTGGTGGACGCTCGCGCCGAGCACGACGCCCTGCTCCGGGACGGCCAGCGAGACGCCGAGGTCGCCCGCGAGCGCCTCCGCCCCGGCGTCGTCGAGAGAAGCGAACAGGCCGTGGAGCGCGAGCCCGACGCGCAGGTCCGGCAGCACCTCGCGTGAGGCCGCCACCGTCACCGCGGCCTCGCTGGCGCCGAACGTCCCCAGCGTCTCGCCCTCGGTCTCGGCGCCCGTACGCCGCTCGAAGTCGCCGTAGGAGAGGTAGCGGACGCCGCCCGCGAGGCTCATCCCGCCCAGCCACGACACGTCACGGGCATACGTCGCCGTGCCCGCGTTCACGTCCAGCAGCAGGTTCGAGTAACTGAGCGCGGCGCGGCGGTCGGCCTCGGAGGACAGGAAGGCCGGGTTGGCGAACAGCGCCGACGGGTCGTCGCCGACGAAGGCGGCCGGGCCTCCGAGTGCGGCCGTCCGCGCGGAGGCGTCGAGGCGGACGAGGTCGAAGGCCGTCTGGGTCCGCGACTGGGCGAACGCCGGGGCGGCGGCGAGCACCGCGGCGCTCAGGCCGACGGCGAGGAGACGGAGGGCGCGCATGGGCTGGGCCCGGGGGGGCGTCGTGCGGGCGAAAACGGGACCGTCTCGAAGGGGCGTCGCGGGTGTCGGCGGGTGCGCCCCCAAGCTACGCCGCGCCGCCCCCGATCGCAGGGCACGCCGCACGCCCCCTCCGCTGCGAGTTGCAGCCTCGGCCTCCGCACGGTGGCCTCACGAAATCGACGAGCGGACACGGCAACACCCCGATTCGTGGGTATCTGCCGCCGCTCCCCTCCGCTCCCCGTTACCGGGGCACACGCCGCATGTTCACTGCCCTCTCCTGGGAGGCCTGGCTCACACTCGCCATCGTCCTCGGCCTCATCGTGGCGCTCGCGCGCGACGTGGCGCGGCCCGAACTGCTCCTGTTCGCCAGCCTCGCCCCCCTGCTGGCGACCGGCGTGCTGACGGCCGACGAGGCGTTCGCAGGCTTCTCCAACTCGGCGCCCCTCGCCGTCGGCGCGCTGTTCGTGGTCGCGGCGGGCGTCCAGGCGACCGGCGCGCTGGCGTTCACCGACCGGCTCCTGTTCCGCCGGTCCGGCCCCCTCGGGGCGACGCTGGGCCAGATGATGCTGACGACGGCCGCCCTCTCGGCCTTCCTCAACAACACGCCGCTCGTGGCCATGCTGATGCCGCGCGTGCAGGCGTGGTGCGAGCGCAGTGGCGTGTCGCCGTCGAAGCTGATGATCCCGCTCTCGTACGCCGCCATCGTCGGTGGCATGACGACGCTCATCGGCACGAGCACCAACCTGCTGGTGGCCGGGCTGATGGAGGACGCGGGCCTGCCCCCGCTCGGCCTGTTCGACCTCGCCGCAGTCGGCCTCCCGGCGGCGGGCGCCGTGATCGTGTACTTCGCGCTGGTCGGCCACCGCTGGCTGCCCGACCGTGGCGCCGACGATGCCACGCCGGTCCCGGCGGACTGCCTGTTCGAAGTCCGCCTCGCGCCCGGCTCCCCGCTGGCCGGGCAGACGGTCGAGGAGGCCGATCTCCGCGCGCTGGGCGATGCGTTCCTCGTCCACGTCGAGAGCGGCGCCGACGTGGTCCCGGCCTCGCCCGAGACGGTCCTGCGGGCGGGCGACGTGCTGCTGTTCACGGGCACGCTGGACGCGCTCGACCGGCTCCTCGCCCGCCCCGGCGTCGAGCGCGCCCACGACGCGGCCGAGGCGGAGGGGCTCCCGGTGTTCGAGGCGGTCGTCGCGGGCCGGTCGCCGCTGGCCGGGCGCACGCTCCGCGAGGTCGACTTCCGGGAGCAGTTCGGGGGCGTCGTGCTGGGCATCCGCCGCCGCGACGGCGCGGTCCACCAGGCACTCGGACGCACGCCGCTCCGCGAAGGGGACCTCCTGCTGGTCGAGGCGCCTCCGGCGTTCGCCGACCGCTGGGGCCGCGACCGGGACACGTTCTACGTCGTCGCGCCGGTGCGCCCCCCCCGGGCCGTACCGCACCCGGCCCGCGCCGCAGCCTCGCTGGTGATCCTCGTCGGCGTGATCGGGGTCGCGGCCCTCTTCGGCGTGTCCATCGTGACCACCTCGTTCCTGGGCGCGCTCGCGATGGTGGCGACGCGGTGCCTGACGTGGGCCGAGGCGCGGCGCTCGGTGGACCTCTCGGTGCTGCTCGTGATCGTGGCCGCGCTCGGGCTGGGCAAGGCCATCGAGGGGAGCGGGCTCGCGGCGGCACTGGCGACCCACGTGACCAGTATGTCGGCAGCGTTCGGGCCCGTCGCCGTCGTCGCGGCCGCCTACATCGCGACGAGCCTGCTGACCGAGATCATCACCAACAACGCCGCCGCAGTGCTGATGCTGGGGGTCGGGCTGGAAGCCGCCGCGGCGACCGGGACCCCGCCCGAGGCGTTCGCCGTGGCCGTCGCCATCGCGGCCTCGGCCAGCTTCCTGACGCCGGTCGGGTACCAGACCAACATGATGGTGATGGCCGCCGGGCGGTACCGGTTCGGGGACTACCTGCGGAGCGGGACCGTCGTGAACCTCCTCGTGGCGGCCGTCGCGCTGGCGATGATCGCGCTTCTCTGGCTGTAGGCACGGCCTGCTGCGCGCGTGCGTTCTGCCCAGACGCAGGCACATCGCACCCAGGGCGGGAAGAACGCGCGGAAACCGCCGGAGCAACGAAACGGACCCCGCCCCGGCACCGTCTCTGGCCGGATCCGCGGACGACGGCACGTACCTTGCCCGTGGCTGAACGCCCCCCATTGCTCGACCCTCCGACTCCATGCTCAAGGCCCTCCAGAAGATCTTCGGCGGCGACTCCAACGACCGCGAGCTGAAGAAGCTCTGGCCCCTCGTCGACGAGATCAACGACCACGCCGAACGGCTCCAGCACGTCACCGACGACGAACTCAAGGCCCGCACGGAGTCGTTCCGGCAGGCTCTCCGCGACGCCGCCGCGCCCATCGAGGCCGAGCAGGCCGACGTCCGTGCCCGGCTCCTCGCCGCTGGCGGCTCCGACGCCGACGCGGACCCCACGACCGGCGCCACGCTCTCCGTCCGCGACCGGCAGGACCTCTACGGCCGCCTCGACGACCTCGAGGGCGACTGGATCGACGCCGTCGAGGCCGTCCTCGATGACATCCTGGCGGAAGCCTTCGGCGTCGTCAAGGAGACGTGCCGCCGCTTCCTCGGCAAGAGCTGGGTCGCGGGCGGCTCTGAGATCGAGTGGCAGATGGTGCCCTTCGACGTGCAGCTGCTCGGCGGCGTGGTGCTCCACCGCGGGCAGGTGGCCGAGATGAAGACCGGCGAGGGCAAGACCCTCACGTCGGTGGCCCCGATCTACCTCAACGCGCTCGTCGGGCGCGGCGTCCACGTGGTCACGGTCAACCCGTACCTCGCCCAGCGCGACGCCGAGTGGATGGCGCCCATCTTCGAGTTCCACGGCCTCACCGTGGACTGCATCGACCGGCACCCGTCGCACAGCGCGGGCCGCCGCGGCGCCTACCGCGCCGACATCACCTACGGCACCAACAACGAGTTCGGCTTCGACTACCTCCGCGACAACTCGTTCGTGGTCGACGCCGAGCAGCTCGTCCA
Source organism: Rubrivirga sp. SAORIC476 (assembly GCF_002283555.1). Classification (NCBI taxonomy): domain Bacteria; kingdom Pseudomonadati; phylum Rhodothermota; class Rhodothermia; order Rhodothermales; family Rubricoccaceae; genus Rubrivirga; species Rubrivirga sp. SAORIC476. The sequence goes on from NZ_MVOI01000003.1 coordinate 817,603, forward strand.
GCGCCAGCACCACTACGCCATCGTCGACGAGGTGGACTCGGTCCTGATCGACGAGGCGCGGACGCCGCTGATCATCTCGGGACCGGTCCCGCAGGCGAGCATCGACGAGTTCAAGGAGTTCAACCCGCCCGTCGAGAAGCTCGTCCGCGACCAGCAGCGCCTCGTGGCGGGCTACGTCTCCGACGCCGAGCGTGCGCTCAAGGCGGCCGATGAGGCCGAGGCCGCGGGCGACAAGAAGGAGGCCCGCCACCTCCGCGACGAGGCCGGGCTGGCGCTGCTCCGTGCACAGCGCGGCTACCCGCGCAACAAGAAGCTCATCAAGCTCAAGGGCGAGACGGGCGTCGAGATGCTGATCCGCTCCGTCGAGGCGGTCTACCTCGCCGAGTCCGCCAAGCGGATGCCCGAGGTGGACGCGCCGCTGTACTTCGCGCTCGACGAGGCCCAGCACCAGCTGGAAATGACCGACAAGGGCCGCGAGGCCATCGGCAAGGCCGCCGGCACCGACGCCGACTTCTTCGTCATCCCGGACGTGGGCTCCGAGGTCGCCGGGATCGAGCGGACGTACGAGTCGAAGAAAGCCGACCTCGTGGAGTCGCTCCGCACAGACGCCTCGCTCGACGAGGAGAAGCGCCAGGCCAAGCTCGACAACGACCTCCGGGTGCTCCGCAATGAGGCCGAGGAGGCCAAGCGCGTCCTCTACACGCAGTACGCCGAGAAGTCCGAGCGCATCCACGCCGTCAACCAGCTTCTGCGCGGCTACACGCTCTACGAGAAAGACAAGGAGTACATCGTCCAGGACGACAAGGTGATGATCGTCGACGAGCACACCGGCCGTGTGCTCCCGGGCCGCCGGTACTCGGACGGCCTCCACCAGGCCATCGAGGCCAAGGAGAAGGTCAAGGTCCAGGCGGCGACGCAGACCTACGCCACCATCACCATCCAGAACTACTTCCGGATGTACGCCAAGCTGGCGGGCATGACCGGCACGGCGGAGACGGAGGCCGAGGAGTTCGGCAAGATCTACAGCCTGCCCGTCGTGGTGGTGCCCACCAACCGGCCCATCGCGCGCCAGGACGACGACGACCTGATCTACAAGACCAAGCGCGCCAAGTACAAGGCGCTGCTGAACCGCATCGAGGAGATCCACGAGACCGGCCAGCCGCTGCTGATCGGCTCCGCCTCGGTGGAGACCTCGGAGCAGATGAGCCGCCTGCTCCAGCGCGCGGGCATCCCGCACAACGTGCTCAACGCCAAGGCGAGCCGCGCCCAGGCCGAGGCCCAGATCGTGGCCGAGGCGGGCCAGGTCGGCGCGGTCACCATCGCCACCAACATGGCGGGCCGCGGCACCGACATCAAGCTCGGCGAGGGCGTCAAGGAGCTCGGCGGCCTCGCCATCCTGGGCACCGAGCGCCACGACAGCCGCCGCATCGACCTGCAGCTGCGCGGCCGCGCCGGCCGCCAGGGCGACCCCGGCTTCAGCCAGTTCTACGTGTCCCTGGAGGACGACCTGATGCGCCTCTTCGGCCACGACCGGACAGCCAAAATCATGGACCGCCTCGGGATGGAGGAGGACGAGGTCCTCACCCACAAGTGGCTCACCAAGGGCGTCGAGCGGAGCCAGACCAAGGTCGAGCAGAACCACTTCGCCTCCCGCAAGCGCCAGCTCGAGTACGACGACGTGCTCAACGCCCAGCGCGAGGTCATCTACGACCGCCGGATGCATGCCCTCGAAGGCGACCGCCTCCGGGGCGACATCCTCGACATGCTCACCGAGCTCGTCGAGCGGATCGTCGGCGAGCACTTCGGCAACGGCGACCTGGAGGAGATCCGCGAGGCGCTCCGCATCCACCTCGCCTTCGACATGGAAATCGACCCGGCGACGGCGCACTCGCTCGGCGACCGCGGCCTGATCGACAAGATCCTCGACGAGGCGACGGCCCACTACCGCCGCAAGCGTGCCGCCCTCGCGACGCCGTTCTACACGTCGGCGAAGGAGATGATGGACAACGCCGACCCGGAGAAGCGGCCCAAGAAGCTCTACGTCGACTTCACCGACGGCCGCAAGGTGCTCCGCGCGACGGTCACCCCGGAGCAGGTCCTGGAGTCGCAGGGCCAGGAGATCAACGACGCGCTGGAGCGCGCCGCGGTGCTCTCGATCATCGACGAGAAGTGGACCGAGCACCTGCGCGACCTCGACGAGGTGAAGCAGGGCGTCGGGCTGCGGGCCTACGGCCAGAAGGACCCGCTGATCGAGTACAAGATGGAGGCCTACCGCCTCTTCAAGGAGCTCGTCCAGGCGGTCGACGAGGAGGTCGTCGGGCTGGTGTTCAAGGCTGGGCCGCTGGTTCAGGGCGACAGCCAGCGCCAGGCGGCCCGGCGCGTCCAGCAGGTCTCGAAGCCGCGCCTCGACGCCAACCGCGCGACGGCGACCCAGGAGAAGGCCCCCGACATGGCCTCGGCCGGGATCGGCGGCGACGGCGCCTCCTCGGCCGAACGCGACCCGACGGCCAAGGCGGCGCCGGTCGTCGTGGAGCGCCCCGCGGGCCGCAACGAGCCCTGCCCCTGTGGCTCAGGCAAGAAGTACAAGCACTGCCACGGGCGCGGCTAACACCGCATCGCCGGAGTGACGATCGGGGGACCGGGCAGCCGCTCGGTCCCCCGATCTCGTTCCGCCTGCCTCGGAGACCTGTGGAGTCACCCGCCGGAGTCCCCCAGCGGGCGGAGTCGGCCCTCGGGCGACGCCGTCGGTGCTGGCCGGACGAGGCACAGACCGAGGGAAAGCACCGAGGGAAAGCACCGAGAACGCCGACGGCGACACCGAGGCCGACCGATCTTCGCGCCCGCCGCCGCGACAGTTCACCGCCTCCGGGATCTCTTGCACCCGAGTCGGGCGTAGCCTACAGCCTCACCCGCCGCCTCCGCTGCCGTGCTCCGCAGCCTCACCATCCGCGATTACGCGCTCATCGAAGCGCTCGAGGTCGAGTTCGACTCGGGGCTCAACATCATCACGGGCGAGACCGGCGCGGGCAAGTCGATCCTGCTCGGCGCGCTGAAGCTGCTCCTCGGCGAGCGCGCCAGCACCGAGGCGCTGCGGACCGGCGCCAAGAAGGCCGTCGTGGAGGGGGTCTTCGACAACGCGGACGAGGGGCGGCTCCCGGCACTCCTCGCGGAGCACGAAATCGACCCGTCGGAGGGCGGCTATCTCGTGATCCGCCGCGAGATCTCGGCGCGCGGCAGCCGGGCGTTCGTCAACGACACGCCCGCCACGCTGGAGGTGCTGCGCGAGGTGGCGTCCAACACCATCGACTTACACGGCCAGCACGAGCACCAGTCGCTCCTGCGGACCGAGACGCACGTCGAGTTGCTCGACAACTTCGGCGGGCTGGGCGGCCTCGTGGCGACCTATCGGGCGGCCTACAAGACGGTCGCCGCGCTGACGACCGAGCGGGCCGACCTCGTCCGCCGCGAGTCGGACCTGCAGAAGCAGAAGGAGCTCTACGGCTTCCAGATCGAGGAGATCGACGCTGCTGCGCTGCTGCCCGGCGAGGCGGACTCGCTGGAAGCAGAGCGCCGCGTGCTGGAGAACGCCGAGCACCTCTACGAGGCGACGGCCGAGCTCTACGCCCAGATCTCGGAGTCCGACGACGCGCTCTACGACCGCCTCGTGCTGGTCCGCAACCAGCTCCAGGACCTCGCCCGCATCGACGCGGCCTTCGAGGACACGCTCGCCGACATCCGCTCGGCCGAGATCGGGCTCAAGGAGGCGACGCAGTTCCTCCAGGGCTACAACGCCGAGATCGAGTTCAACCCGGAGCGGCTGGACGAAATCCGGGAGCGCATGGGCGAGATCGACTACCTGGAGCGCAAGTATGGCGGCACGGTCGAGGCCGTGCTCGCCTACCGCGCCGACATCGGCCAGACGTACGACCTCGCCAAAGACTTCGAGGGCGCCATCGCGCGCCTCGACGGCCAGATCGAGGCCGCCCAGGAGATGCTCTCACAGGCGGCCTACCGGCTCTCGCAGAAGCGCCACGAGGTCGCCCAGCGGATCGAGGAGGCCGTCGGCGTGGAGCTGGCGACGCTCGGGATGCCGCACGCCCGCTTCGAGGTCCGCTTCGGCTTCCAGGACGCGCCCGACGGCTGGGTGCACCTGCCCGAGGGCCCCCGTCAGCGCCGCGTGCAGGCCTTCCCCGCGGGCGCCGACCTCGTCGAGTTCCACCTGTCGGCCAACCTCGGCGAGGACCCGAAGCCGCTCGCCAAGGTGGCGTCCGGCGGCGAGGTCTCGCGCATCATGCTGGCGCTGAAAGCCATCCTGGCCAAGAGCGAGCGCCTGCCGATCCTGGTGTTCGACGAGATCGACACGGGCATCTCGGGGCCCATCGCGCGGCGCGCGGGCGAGTCGATGCACCGGCTGGCCCAGTTCCACCAGATCATCGCCATCACGCACCTGCCGCAGATCGCGAGCCTGGGCGACGTCCACTTCCTGGTCGAGAAGACGACCGAGGACGGCCGCACGCGCACCCGCATCCGCCGTCTCGACGAGGCCGAGCGCGCCGAGGCCGTCGCCGAGTTGCTGGCGGGCGACCAGATCTCGGAGGCGGCCCTCCAGAGCGCCCGCGAGATGATCGAGGGCGGGCGGCTGGACGGCTAGGCTCGACCCTGCGTCGCTCGCCGGGGATGGATAGGCTGTCTCCACCTCGGCGCCGAGGCGGCGGGACCCGGCATCGAAGGACCGGGCTGCGGCCCCCCTCAGCCCGTGTAGCCGCCGGTGACGAAGTGCTTCAGGCCCTCGGCCTCGTCGACGGCCTCCTCCAGCCGCGCTCGCACGAGGTCGCCGATGGACACGACTCCCAGCAACTCGCCGTCGCGGAGCACGGGCAGGTGGCGGATCTTGCGCTCGGTCATCGTCGCGAGGCAGCGGTCGACGGTCTCTTCGGGGCTCACCGTGACGAGGTTGGCCGTCATCACGTCGCCGACGCGCGTCTCACGCGAGGTCCGGCCCTGGAGCGCGATCCGGCGGAGGTAGTCACGCTCGGTGAAGATGCCCTGGAGCGCGTCGCCCTCGGTGATGAGGATGGAGCCGACGTTGGCGTCGACCATCCGGCCGATGGCCTCGAAGACGGTGGCGCCCGGGCCGATGGCGACGATCTCCGTGCGGGAACGGGTGACGAGGGAAGCGACAGTCATGGGACACACCGGATGGGACCCCTCAACATAGGGCTCGCCCGAACTCTTTCAAGGACAGGGCACTGAGGCCTCACACAGGCCGGGTGCGAAACCCGCGGTGGAGAAACCACGCGCGGCGCTCCATCTTGCCGCCCCCCAGACTCACCGCCCACGATGCCGTCTCTCTTCCGGCCCGCCCTTCTCACGCTGCTGCTGGCCGCTTTCGCGTCTCCGGCCACCGGACAGGGCACGGCATCGCTCATCGCCGACCTCGACCCCGGCCCAGCGGGCTCGTCACCGCTCTCCTTCAGCGAGATCGACGGCAACCTCTACTTCACGTCGATCCTGCCCGAGACCGGGCGCGAGCTCTTCGTCCACGACCCGGCCGCAGGCACCACCGTGCTCGCCGCCGACATCCGCCCCGGTACCGTCGGGTCGAGCCCGGCCGACCTCACGGTGTTCGACGGTCGCCTGTACTTCAGCGCGTCCACCGACGCGACGGGGTTCGAGCTCTTCGTCTACGACCCGGCCACGGAAACGGCCTCGCTCGTCGCCGACCTGACCCCCGGTGCCGCCAACGGGGCCCCGTCGGGGTTCACGGCTCTCGGGGGGCGCCTCTACTTCTCCGCCACCACGCCTGCGACCGGCTACGAGCTCTTCGTCTATGACCCGGCGACAGGCTCGGTCACGCTCGCGGCCGACATCCGCGCCGGGAGCAATAGCTCCTTGCCCTCGGACTTCGAGGTGCTCGGCGACCGCCTGTACTTCCGCGCGACCCTGCCCGCCCGAGGGACTGAGCTGTTCGTGTACGACCCGGCCACGGGAGCGGCCTCGCTCGCGGTCGACATCGAGCCCGGAAGCGGCAACTCGAGCCCGACCGAGCTCACGACAATCGGGGACCGCCTCTACTTCCGCGCATTCTCGGGCTCGTCTGGCGCCGAGCTCTTCGTCTACAACGCCACGCTGGGGGTGGCGGAGATGATCGCCGACGTCGAGCCCGGAGCCGAGAGTTCGTTCCCGGTCGGCCTCGCGGAGTACGACGGCCTCCTCTACTTCAGCACGATCTCCGCGGGCACCCGGGACGATTTCTGGACCTACGACCTGAACACCAAGCTGGTCGCGAGCGACGACGTCGTCACCGGGACCGGCATCTCGCTGGACGGCTTCACGAAGGTGTGGATCGACGGCCGCCTGTACTTCCGCGGGACGACGCCGGCGACGGGGTCGGAGATCTTCGTCCACGACCCGGCGATGGGCACGACCCAGCTCGCGGCGGAGGTCAACCCCGGACCCGAGAGCTCGGCGCCGAACTCCATCACGGGGATCGGAGACCGTCTCTACGTCACCGGCTACACGGAGGAGACCGGCTACGAGCCGTTCGTCATCGTGCCGAGCCCCTCGTCTCTGGAGATCGCCATTGACGGCCCTGCCGGGTTCCGCTTCCTCGGTGCCCCCACCGACGGCCTCACGGTCGACGACCTCGCCGCTCAGGCCCTGGTCCGCGGCGTGCCCGGCTACCGCCCGGCCATCTCGCCCAACTTGTGGACGCGCTACGACGCCGCCACGAGCACCTGGGTGGCGTCGGACGGCACCGGCGAGGTGCTTCAGCCGGGCCATGCCTTCCGGTGGTTCTTCGCGGGCGACCCGGCGACCGGCGACATCGCAGATCCGTTCACGCTCTCCGCCGACCCGCCTGCTCACACGACGCCCGTGGAGGTCACCCTCGACACGGCAGGCGACCGGTACAACTTCCTCGCCAACCCGTTCGGGAGGCCGCTCGACCTGTCGACGCTCGCCTCGTGGCCGGGGTCGCGCAACGTCGTGCCGGTGACCTGGGCCTACGACCCGGCGACGCGCGGCTGGGTCGCCGACCCCGGCGTGATCGCCCCCTGGGTCGGCTTCCGGGTCCGCGCGCGCATCCCGCGGGCCAACGGCGCCCCGCGGACGCTCCAGATCCCGACGGACGCGGCCCGGGGGCGCACCGACGCGAGGCCTCGCTCGGAGGCCGCCCTCGCCTTCACCCTCACCGGCACCACCCCCGACGGCACGCCGCTCGCCGACCGCGCGCTGACGCTCGTCTTCTCGGAGGACGCCCGGGCCGCCTTCGACGCCGACGAGGACGCCCGGAAGTTCCAGGTGCCCGCCGAGCGCTACGCCCTGATCGGCGCCCGGACGGGCGACGCGTTCGTCGGCTACGACGTGCGTCCGTTCGCCGACGCCGAGATCCCGCTGGCCATCGAGGCGCGCGGCACGGCCGCGACAGTCACGCTGGCGTGGGACGCCTCGGCGCTGCCCGACGGCCTGCCCGCCGTGCTGGTCGACCTCGTGACCGGCGCCGAGACCGACGTGCGGGCTCAGTCGGCGGTGACGATCGAGGTCGCGCCCCTCGCAGCCCACACCGAGGTGCCGGAGACCGACTTCGCGGACGGCACGGAGGCCACGGACCGCTTCGTGCTGCGGATCGGCACGCCGCGCCTCTCCGCCCAGGCGCCGATCTCCGAGGTCGCGCTGACCGGCATCGCGCCGAACCCGTCGGCAGGCGAGGCTCGGGTGACGTTCGCTGTCCCCGAGGCGGGCCCGGTGCGGCTGACGGTGCTCGATGTGCGCGGCCGCGCGGTGGCGACGCTGGCGGACGGCCCGATGGCGGCCGGACCGCACGAGGCGCGGCTGAGCGGGGCGCTGGCGGCGGGCGTGTACGTGGTGCGCCTGGAAGCCGCCGGGACGGTCGTCACGCGACAGGCCGTCGTCGTGCGCTGACTCATGGCCCGCCTCGGTCGCCTCGTCGGCGAATCGAGGTGGGCACTCAGGAGTTGCGCGCGAGCGTTCGCGTCGTCACCTTGACGGGCGACGCCCCCGACTCCCATGCGCCTCCTCCTCTGCTCCGCGCTGCTCGCCCTGCTGGCGGCCCCCGCCGTCCACGCCCAGACCGAGGCGGGCGGCCTCGGCACACTGGCGGGCCGCGTCACCGACGCCGAGACCGGGATGCCGGTCATGGGCGCGGGCGTCGTGCTCCCAGAGCTGGGCATCGGCGCGGTGTCGCAGCGCGATGGGAGCTACACGATCGCGGACGTGCCCGCGGGAACGCACGCGGTCCGCGTGGGCGCCTACCGCTACCACCTCGACCCGACCACCGAGGTCGTCGTCGCGGGCGAGACGACCCTCGACCTGCCGATCCGGCCCGGCGCGGGCGTCGGCTGCGAGGTCGTCCACGAGCACGGCGAGGACGGCAGCCACATGGAGCGGCCGGTCGAGGACGCGGAGTAAGCACGCTCGGCAGAGACCGACGCGCCACGCCCTACGCCTCCATCCCGTCCAGCGCCTGCCCGAGGTCGGCCACGAGGTCGTGGGCGTGCTCCAGGCCGACCGAGATGCGCATCGTCCCGGCGGCGATGCCGAGCGCGGCGAACCGCTCCGGCGGCAGCTCCTTGAGGTAACTGATCGCGGGCGCGTAGACGAGGCTCTCGTGCCCGCCCCAGCTGACGCCCAGTTGAAACACGCGGAGCCCGTCCACGAACCACTTGATAGCGCCGAGGTCGTCGGTGGCGAGTTCGAAGCCCATCAGGCCGGTCGTGCCCGACATCTGCTTCCGGGCGAGCGCGTGCTGCGGGTGGCTCTCCAGGCCGGGGTAGAACACGCGGTGGACGCCCAGGTGGCTTTCCAGGAAGCGCGCCACCTGGATCGCGTTCGCCTCGTGCTGCCGCATACGGACTGGCAACGTGCGCAGGCTGCGGATCAGGAGCCACGCCTCGAACGGCGCCATCGTGCCCCCCAGCAATTCCCCCTCGGCGACGGCCAGCGCGTCCATCGCCGCGGTCGTCCCGATCACCGCGCCACCCAGCAGGTCGCTGTGCCCGCCGAGGTACTTCGAGCACGAATGGACCTCCAGGTCGATGCCCAGCGCCAGCGGCTGCTGGAAGAGCGGCGTCGCCCACGTGTTGTCGATCACGGTCCGGATGCCGCGCGCCCGCGCGATCTCGGCGACCGCCGCCAGATCCTGCAGCGCGAACACGGCCGACGAGGGGCTTTCGAGGTAGATCAGCCGCGTCCGGTCCGTGATGGCCGCCTCCACCTCGGCGGGGTCCTCGCCCGAGACGAACGTGGTGGTGACGCCCATCTTCCGGGCGAGGTAGACGTTGAGCAGGTTGTTGGCCGGCCCGTAGATCGTCCGCACGGCGACGACGTGGTCGCCCGCGTCGACGCTCGACAGGATGGCGGCCGAGATGGCGGCCATGCCGGAGCCGAACAGCCGCGCCCGCCCGCCGCCCGCCAGACGCGCCAGCTTCTCCTCCGCGAGGCGCACCGTCGGGTTGCCGAGGCGGGAGTACAGGTACGCGCCCGTGCGGTCGTCGAAGGCGGCGTCGATGGCGTCCCAGTCCTCGAAGGTGAACAGCGAGTTCTGGAACAGCGGCGGCACGACGGCGCCGTGGTACCGCGCGCGGTCCTCGCCGTGGTGCATCAGGTCGGTCTCGGGGCGGCGCTCGGGCATGTCAGGGGGCAGACGCATCGGACGCGGAGGGTGCCTCGGCGGAGGTGTAGAAGCACCCGACGCCCAGGACCGCCAGCGTCGGCGCGACGACGAGGTTGACGAGCGTGAGGAGCTGCCAGGGCGCGTAGGCGGCGTAGGGGACGCCCAGCGTCGCGATCATGAACACCGCGCTGGGGGTCCACGGGACGACCGTCTCGATCATCGTCCCGTAGTCCTCCAGCGACCGCGAGAGCACCTTCCGGGGGATGCCGAGCCGGTCGTAGCGCGCCTTGAAGGCGTCCGCGACGATGAAGCTGGTGGCGTACTGGTTCGAGGTGAGCGCATTCGTGACGCCCGCCGCGGCGAGCGTGGCGAGGATGGCCGCCCGGCGCGTCCGCGCGAAGCGCACCGCCCGGCTGACGACCGTGTCCAGCGCGCCGACGTGGTCCATCGCCCCGATGAACACGAACACCAGCAGCGCGATCACGACCGCGTCGATCAGCGCGAACAGGCCGCCGCGGTTGAGGAGCGTCGTCACGTTCTCGGGCAGGCCGGCCGCCCACGGCGCCATCGAGACGTCGAACCCGCGCGCGACCGACTGGGCCACGTCGCCCAGGGTGAACGGCTGGACGATCAGCGCGAGCGCACACGCGACGAGGGTCGACACGACCAACACCGGGACGGTCGGCATCCGGCGGATGGAGCCCACGAGCACGATCAGCGGCGGCAGCACCAGCAGGACGTGGAACGAGAACACGGCGTCGAGCGCGTCGAGAAACGGCACGAGCGAGTCCGCCCCGGCGGTCGTCATCGTGGGCGGGACGACGACCCCGAGGACCGCGTAGGCCGTGCACGCGACGAGCGCCGAGGGGACCGTGGTGACGAGCATCGACTGGATGTGCTCGTAGACCGTCACGTCGGCGGCCAGCGCCGCGATGTTGGTCGTGTCGGAGAGCGGCGAGAGCTTGTCGCCGAAGTAGGCGCCCCCGATCACTGCGCCCGCCGCGATGCCCAGGTTCGCCCCCATCGCGCCCGCGATCCCGAGGATGACCACGCCGACGGTCCCCGCCGAGCCCCACGACGTGCCGGTCAGCGTCGAGAACACGACCGGGATCAGGAACGCAGCCAGATAGAGCACCGACGGGTGGAGCAGCGTCAGCCCATAGTAGACGAGCATCGGGATCGTCCCGGCCACCATCCAGCTGCCGATGATCATGCCAATGGCGAAGAAGATGAAGAAGGCCGGCAGCGCCCGAGTCAGCTTCTGGACGACGGCCTCCTGGATCTCGGCCCAGCCGTGCCCCAGCGCCATCAGTTCGCCGATCGCGAACGTGGCCGCGAGCACGAACACGACCTCCAGCGGCAGCGCGGCCTGCCCGAACACCTGCGGCCGCAGGATCAGCCCGTAGACGACGAGCCCGAGCAAGAACAGGATCGGCGCGAGCGCCTGCCCAAACGTCACGCGGCGCGCAGGTCCCGCCTCGGCACCGAGGCGGGCGGGGTCGGGGGGCGGGGCGTCAGGCAGGATCGGCGGGGGCGAGGAGCCCGAAGCTACCCGGCAGACGCGTCGCCGACGGCTACTCGCTCTGCGAGACCGCAATGACCGGCGTCTTCGCCGCCCGCGCGGTGGTGATGAGCGCGACGGCTGCCACGACCGCCACCGACGCCGAGAGCACGCGCGGCCCCAGCGGCTCGTCCGCCAGCGCCCACCCCAGCAGCACCGCCACGATGGGGTTCACGTAGGCGTAGGTCGACGCCTTCGCCGGCGTCGACACCTTCAGCAGCCACACGTACGCCGAGTAGCCCACGATGGCACCGAAGAACACGAGGTACGCCAGCGCCCCGGCCGACTTCGCCGACACGTCGGCCAGCACCAGCCGCTCGCCGAGCACGACGCCCGCGAGCAGGAGCAGCGCGCCGCCCGCCAGCATCTGCATGCCCACGTTGAGCAGCGTCGCCTCGGCCTTCGGCGCCCCCCGCTGGTAGATCGAGCCGACGGCCCAGAAAAACGCCGCCGCGCCGACCGCCAGCGCGCCGACCGGATCCACCGGGTCGCTGCCCAGGTCGCTCGGGCCGACCAGCAGCCAGATCCCGACGAGCCCGAGCAGGAGGCCCGCGATCACGGCCGGGCGCGGCCACGCGCGCAGGCGGACGGCGTCCAGCAGCACCATCCACATCGGCGTGGAGGCCACAATGAGCGCCGCGACGCCCGACGGGACGTACTGCTCGGCCCACGTCACGCCGCCGTTGCCGCCCAGCAGCAGACACGCCCCGACGACGACCGCCGTCCGCCACTGGGGCCGGGTGGCGGGGACGGCGCCGCGCGCCCGCGACCACGCGTAGAGGATCGCGCCCGCGGCCACGAAGCGGACGCCCGCCATCGTGAACGGCGGCATCGTCTCGATGGCGAACCGGATGCCGAGGTAAGTCGACCCCCAGATGACGTAGAGCGCCGCGAAGGCGGCGAGGACGGCGGCCAGCGGGGGCGTCTTGTCGTTGGTCATGCGACAAGCTCGCTCTCCCCACAGAGCCCCGGCTCGACGAAGTGACGCTCGCTCAGTCCGGCGCCGAGACGGGCAGGTCGGCTAGCCAACCACCGACGTACCCACCTCCCGCCGTACCACCGGCGCGACCTCCGTCCCGAACAGCTCGATCGCCCGCAGCACGTCCGCGTGCGGGATCGGGCCGACGGTAAGCTGCAGCAGGTGCCGGTCGTGGCCGAACAGCTCGTGCTGGTACAGGATCTTGTCGATGGCCTCCTGCGGGCTGCCGAGCACGAGCGCGCCGTCGAGCGCGATCTCGCCGTCGAACTGGGCGCGCGACGGCGGCGGCCAGCCGCGCTCCTTCCCGATGCGCCCCATCGTCGCCATGAACGGGTCCACGGCGATGTCACGGGCCGCCTCGGGCGTGTCAGCGAGGAAGCCGTGGCCGGAGATCGCCACCTTGAGCGTCGCCGGGTCATGGCCCGCCTCGGCGCCCGCCTGGCGGTAGAGGTCGATGAGCGGCGCGAACCGGTGCGGCTGCCCGCCGATGATGGCCAGCGCCAGTGGCAGGCCCAGCCGCCCCGCGCGGACCACCGAGGCGGGCGTCCCGCCGACCGCGATCCACACCGGCAGGGCCTCCTGGATCGGGCGCGGGTACACGGGCTGGTCCTTCAGCGCCGCCCGATGGCGACCGCTCCACGTCACGCGCTCGGACGCGCGGAGCGCCAGCAGCAGGTCCAGCTTCTCGGCGAACAGCGCGTCGTAGTCGCGGAGGTCGTACCCGAACAGCGGAAACGATTCGATGAAGGAGCCGCGGCCGACCAGGACCTCAGCCCGGCCGTTCGACAGCAGGTCGAGCGTCGCGAAGTCCTGAAACACGCGGACCGGGTCGTCGGACGACAGGACCGTGACGGCGCTCGTCAGGCGGATGCGCTCTGTGCGCGCTGCCGCCGCTGCCAGCACCATCGCAGGCGCCGACGCCGCGTAGTCGGCCCGGTGGTGCTCGCCGACGCCGAACACGTCCAGTCCGACCGCGTCGGCGAGGGCGATCTCTTCGAGCAGGTCGCGGAGGCGGGTCGTGTCGGTGCCGTCGGGCGGCACCTCGGCGAAGGAGAAGAGGCCGAGTTCCATCGGGGTCATTTGGTTGTTGCACCAAACAAACGTCTGCGCGGCCCGCCGGATCCGCCCGCCCCGGCGCCGAGGTGGACCGGGCCGGGTACCTTCGCGCATGGCCTCCCCCCTCCCCTCGTGATCCGGCTCCGCGGCGTCGAAAAACGCTATGGAGCGGACGTGGCGCTCCACCCGACCAACCTCGACGTGGCGCGCGGCGAAGTGGTCGCCCTGCTGGGCACCAGCGGCGGCGGCAAGTCGACCCTGCTGCGCATGATCCTCCGGCTGGTCGTCCCCGACGCCGGGACGGTGACGGTCGACGGCACCGAGGTGGCCGCAGTCACGGCCGACGCGGTCCGGCGGCGCACCGGCTACGTGGTCCAGGGCGGCGGCCTGTTCCCGCACCTGACCGTCCGCGACAATGCTGCGCTCGTGGCCCGCCACCTCGGCTGGGACGATGCCCGCATCGAGGCGCGGCTGACCGAGTTGGCGGACCTCACCGCGCTCGCGCCCGCCCTCCTCGACCGGTTCCCTGGCGAACTGTCGGGCGGCCAGCGGCAGCGCGCGGCCCTCTTGCGCGCCCTCGTCCTCGGCCCCGACCTCCTCTTGCTCGACGAGCCCCTGGGAGCCCTCGACCCTGTCACGCGGGACGCGCTCCAGACCGACCTCCGGCGCCTCGTCGCCGACCTCGGCGCGACCGTCATCCTGGTCACCCACGACCTCCGCGAGGCGGCCGTCCTCGCCGACCGCGTCGCGGTGATGGACGCCGGGCGGATCGTCCAGCAGGGCGCGCTGGCGGACGTGGCGGAGGCCCCGGCGACGCCGTTCGTGGAGGCCTTCGTCGAGGCCCAGCGGTACGCGTTGCCGTGAGTCTCTGCCTCCACCGCCGACACTGGACAGGGGCATACGGCCACACGTCCCTACGGGTAGCCCTCCTCATGCTGCTGGCGGTCTCCGCCCATGCGCAAGACACCGCAGTCACGGTCGGGTCGAAGACGTTCACCGAGGGCGTCGTGCTGGGCGAGGTCGCGACGCAGGCCGCACGGTCCGCCGGGGTCGACGCCATCCACCGGCGCGAGATCGGCGGAACGCGGGTCCTCTGGAGCGCGCTCCTCCGGGGCGACGTCGACGCCTACCCCGAGTACACGGGCACGCTCACCGAGGAGATCTTCGCCGGCGAGGCCATCGACTCGGACGCTGCGCTGGCGGCGGCGCTCGCGCGGGAGGGCGTCCGCATGACGGAGCCGCTCGGCTTCAACAACACGTACGCCATCGGCATGGTCGAAGCCCGCGCCGAGGCGCTCGGCATCGCGGCGATCTCCGACCTCGCCGCCCACCCCGACCTGCGCGTCGGCGTCTCCAACGAGTTCCTCGACCGTGCCGACGGCTGGCCCGGCCTCCGTGCCGCCTACGGCCTTCCCCAGGCCGACGTGCGGGGCCTCGACCACGACCTCGCCCTGCGCGCCCTCGCCGCGGGCGATCTCGACGCCACCGACCTCTATTCCACCGACGCCGAGATCGCCGCCTTCGACCTCCGCGTCCTCGTCGACGACCGCGCCTTCTTCCCCCGCTACGACGCCGTGATCCTGTACCGGGACGGCACCGCGCCCGCCGCCGTCGCCGCGTGGGACGCCCTCGCCGGAACGCTCTCGGCCGACACGATGGCCGCACTCAACGCCCGCGTCCGCCTGGACGGCCAGCCCGAGGCCGTCGTGGCGGCCGGGTTCCTCGGCGACCGTCCCGCAGGCGAGATGGCCGTGGCCAGTCGCGCCGAGCGGGTGTGGACGCGCACGAAGGAGCACCTGTCGCTGGTGGGCCTGTCGCTACTGGCGGCGATCCTCGTCGCGATCCCGCTCGGCGTGCTGGCGGCGAAGGTGGCGTGGCTGGAGGCACCCGTTCTGGGCGTCGTCAGCGTGGCCTACACGATCCCGTCGCTGGCGCTGCTGGTGTTCATGCTGCCGCTGCTGGGCATCGGCGCGGCGCCCGCCCTCGCCGCCCTGTTCTTGTACTCCCTGCTCCCCATCGTCCGCACCACGCACGCGGGGCTGACGGGCATCGCGCCGGTGCTGCGGGAGAGCGCGGCAGCGCTGGGCCTGCCCGCCCCGGTGCGCCTGTGGCGGATCGAACTGCCGCTCGCGTCGCCGTCGATCCTGGCGGGCGTCCAGACCAGCGCCGTCATCAACGTGGGCACGGCGACGCTGGGCGCGCTCGTCGGCGCGGGCGGCTACGGGCAGCCCATCCTGACCGGCATTCGCCTGGACGACCTCGGGCTGATTCTGGAGGGCGCGGTGCCGTCGGCGCTGCTGGCGCTCGCGGTGCAGGGCCTGTTTTCGCTGGCGGGCCGATGGGCCATCCCGCGCGGCCTGCGCCTGTAGCCGCTACGGGTGCTGCTCCTCGGGCAGGATCCGGCCGAGGACCCGGAGGAGGTCGTCTCGAATCTCCGCGTCGTCCTCGGTGCGCCACTGCGCGACGAGCGCCGCCCGCGCGATGGGGAGGTCGATCCGCCGGAGCGCCTGGACCACCTGCCACCGGACGTGCGGCTCAGGACAGGCGAAGTACGCGGCCAGCGCGGGCACAGCATCCTCGGCTGGCGCGAGCATCACGACAGCGTGCAGTTCCGTGTCGAACGCTCCGTCGCCTGTGCAGTCGACGGGCGGGAGACGGTCGAGGGCCACCTGGGCGTACCGCCGATCGCGGCTCAGGGCGAGGAGCCGGAGGCCCGTGTCCTCTTCCCAACCGGTCTCAGCCGTGGCGAGGCCCCGAGCGGCTTCGTCGGCAGCGGCGTCTGCGCCGGTCTGGACCCAAACGTCCAGCACGGCAGGGGCCTCGTCGGCAGGCGAGTGGTAGTACATCGCCTCCAGCGCCTCCGCGTGATCGGTGCGGACCACGGGAGCGAGGGCCTGCAGCAGGCTCCACCGGCGGTCCGGGTCGCGCGTCTCCCGTGCGAGCGCGAGGATAGCGTCGGCGGCGCGGGGATCTCGGCGGAGGGAAAGAGACCGGGCCGCGGCATACGCCAGGTCCGCGTCGGGCGACGCCGCGGCGGCGACGAGCGCCTGCGTGACGGACAGCGATGTCCGGCGGGACGGCCCGAGCGCGGCAGCGGCGGCGACCCGCACGGCGAGGCTCGGGTCGCCACGGAGGCGGTCGCCGAGCGGCTCCGTCAGCAGGTCGACCGTCCGCTGGTAGACGGCGACGCGAGGCTCGGTGCGCGGGCCGGAGAGCGTCAGCCAGGGATCGGCGGCGCGGGCGGCCTCGCGGCGCCACGCCGGACGCTGGTCGACGAGCAGCGCCGTGAGCGCGGCCGCACGGATCTCGGCGACGTCGTCCGGGAGAGCGAGGAGAGACCGCGCCAGCCCGACCGCGTCGTCCGTGAGGGGCGCCCGCGAGTGCACCGGGTAGCCGCTCTCGCGCAGCCCCTCGCCATCGTGGGCGAGCAGGAGGAGGAGCCGCTCACCCGGCCGGTACGTTCGGTCGAGGCACGTCGAGATGTAGGAGGGGACGCCGTCCGGCCCCGGCTCGTTGCAGCGGACGACCGGCAGCGCGAGCGTCCGCCCCACCAGGCCCGGGTCGCCCGAGAGGACTCCCTCGACGCGGAACGCCGCGCGGTGCCGCGAGACCTCGCCCACCTGCCCCGTAACGACGGCCTCCGCATCGACGAGGAGGCCCGCGTAGGAGCGCTCGATCCACGACGCCGCCTCGGCGGTGGACGCAGACCCGAGCAGGAGCAGGACGAGGAGGAGGCGCATGGGCCGACGAGGCGAGTCCCAAGCACGCGTCACGGGCGCGTCGGCGCAAGGCGACTCTGGATCCCCGCCTCCCGTCCGCCGTTGGCCCGGCGCCTCCCTCCCGCCCCGATGCCCGACGCCCTGCCCGCCCTCCGCACCCGACTCGCCGAGGTGGCCGACCTCGGCCACGCCGCCGCCGTCCTCGAATGGGACCAGGAGACCTACATGCCGCCCGGCGGGGCAGAAGGACGCGGGCGGCAGGTCGCCACGCTCCGACGGATCGCGCACGAGCGGTTCACCGCCCCCGAGGTCGGCGAGTTGCTGGACGCGGCGGCGCCCGAGAGCGACCTCGACGCCGCGCTCGTCCGCGTGACCCGGCGCGACTGGCAGCGGGCGACGCTGCTGCCGGGCCGCCTCGTCTCCGAGAAGGCCGAGGCCTCGTCGCGGGCGATGGAGGCGTGGAAGGCGGCCCGCGAGTCGGACGCGTTCGCCCTCTTCGCGCCGCACCTGGAGCGCATCCTCGGCCTCGCCCGGGAGGAGGCCGACCTCGTCCGCCCCCTCGTGGCCGCCGAGCGCGGTCCCGACTACGCGCCGTCTGAGGCCGACGCCCGCTACGACGCCTTGCTGGACGAATTCGAGCCCGGCGCGTCCACGGCCTCCGTCGCCGCCACGTTCGCCCGGTTGAAAGAGGGCCTGGTCCCGCTCGTCGCCGCCGCTGCTGAGGCACCCGCCCCCGACGACGCCTTCCTCCGCGCGCCCTTCGACGCCGACGCCCAGTGGGCCTTCGGGCTCGACGTCGCGCAGGCGCTCGGCTACAGCCTCGACCACGGCCGCCAGGACCGCTCTGCCCACCCGTTCACGACCTCGTTCGGGCAGACCGACGTGCGCATCACCACGCGCGTTGACCCCGACTTCTTCCCGACGGCCTTCTTCAGCACCGTCCACGAGGCGGGGCACGGCATCTACGAGCAGGGCTTCGCGCCCGACCTGGCGGGCACGCCGCTCGCAGACGGTGCCTCGCTGGGCATCCACGAGAGCCAGTCGCGGCTCTACGAGAACCTCGTCGGCCGCGGCGAGGCGTTCTGGACGTGGGCCTACCCCATGCTCCAGGCCCGTTTTCCGCACCTCGCCGACGTGCCGCGCGGCGCCTTCCTCCGTGCCGTCAACCGCGTCGAGCCGTCCCTCATCCGCGTGGAGGCGGACGAGCTGACGTACCACCTCCACGTCCTGCTCCGGTTCGAGTTGGAGCGCGCGATGCTCGCGGGCGACCTCGCCGTGGCCGACCTGCCCACCGCCTGGGCCGACGGCATGCGCGGCCTCCTCGGCGTCACGCCGCCGTCCGACGCCGACGGTTGCCTGCAGGACATCCACTGGTCGCTCGGGGCCGTCGGCTATTTCCCGACCTACACCCTGGGCACGCTGATGAGCGTCCAGCTCTGGACCGCCGCCGACGCCGACCTCGGAGGGCTCGACGCCCAGATCGCCGCGGGCGACTTTGCGCCGCTGCTCGGCTGGCTCCGCGAGCACGTCCACCGCTGGGGCCGCGCGAGGACGGCGGACGAGATCCTGCGGGACGCCACGGGGACCGGCCTCGACGCCGCCCCGTGGCTCGCCTACGCCGAGACCAAGGTCGCCGCGTTCTACGGGGGCTAGCGCGCGACGGTGAGGACCTCGGTGACGGTTTCGCCACTCTCGACGTGGCGGACGCGGGCGACGTAGGTCCCGGCCCCGAGCCCGCTCACCCCCAGCGGCAGGGGGAGGTAGCGAAGCTCGGTCATCGAGACCGGCGCGCCGGTCCACACGACGCGGCCCAGCACGTCGACGAGGTCGACGGCGTAGGTCCCGGAGCGGCCCGCGTCGAGCACCAGCACAGCGGCCTCGCGGCTCGGGTTGGGGTAGACGCCGCGAATGGCGAACGGCCCCGTCGGTGTCACCTCCGGGTACTGCCCGGCACCTGTGACCGCCACGTCATCGAACCAGCCGACGGCGACGAGGCCGAGGCTGTCGCGGTCACCCGCAGCCACGGCCGGCCCGGCCAGCAGGTCCGTGGGCAACGAGAGCAGGCGGGTATCGAGACGCGTCCAGGCCTCGCCGTCAGACGACGCCTCGGCCGCCAGCCGGGCCTCGTCGCGGCGCAGGCGGAGCCAGGTCGGCCCGTCCCACGTGCCAACCTCCGTGCGGACAGAGCGCCCGTCGGCGCCATGGTTCCACAGCGCGAGGGTGCCGTCCGGCTCGGCCAGGAGCGTCGCCCCGAGGGCGTCCGACGCGGTGCTCGCCCGCATCGCCACGCCCGCCCCCGCGGTCGGCGTCGTGCCCGTGACCGCAGAGACCCGCGCCATCACGCCGCCGTCGCCGGAGACCACCTGCCGGACCATGTGGAACGCGCCATCGCGGACGGCCCCGCCCCCGACGACGACCAGCGCGCCCTGCACGCCCACCCCCGCCCGGCCCGTTGCGACCGGCGCTCCCACATCGAGCCCCTCGCCGCCACCCGGCAGCACGGCGTCCGGATCCACCTGCCCGTAGACCGACAGCCGGTCGGCCCCTACGACGCGGACCCCGTCCGCCTCGGCCTCGACGAAGAGCACCTGGAGGGTGTCCCCCTCGGCGAGGACGCTGGGGAAGCGGACCGGCGCCCAGGCGCCGTCCTGTCGCACCTCCACGGCCAGCCCGTCCGGCGCCTCCGAGAGGCCCGGCAGCCCGACGCGGCCGACGCGGAACGGACGCGGGAACGTCACCTCGACGCCGTCCTCGATCTCCATCGGCAACGCCGCCGGCACCACGTCGATCTCGGCCGGGACGACCGTCCGCAACGTCCGCGAGGCCGATGACACGAGGCCCTCGCCGTCGGTCACAGTCACCGTCGCGCGGTAGTGCGTCGTCTCCCCCGGCCCCCCGTGCGGGTCGAGGATGAACTCGCCCACGGCCTCCTCGGTGTAGAAAAACCGCCGGTGGATGTGGTCGTTGTGGAGCAGGTCCACGGCCCACTCGAACGCGAAGGTCTCGGCGGCGTCGATCGGGTCGGTGGCGGACGCCTGGAGGCGGACCCGCCCGTTGGCCGGGATGACGTACGCCGTCGGGCTCTCGATGGTCACCACCGGGAGCGCCCCGCCGATGCGGATGGAGAGCGACGCGCGGCTCTCCTGCCCGTCGGAGTCGGTCACAACCACCGTCGCCGGGAAGACGCCCTGCGCCACGTACGTGTGGGAGACCTCCGGCCCTTCCGCCGTCGCGCCGTCGCCGAACGTCCACTGGTAGGCGAGGTCCCCGCCGTCGGGGTCGAGCGAGGCGGTGGCGTCGAAGTCGAAGCGCGTGCCCACCGCGCCCGTCCGCGCCGAGGCGGTCAGCCGCGCGACCGGCGGGCTCCCCCCGCTCCCCGCATACCGCAGCCGCACGATCTGGTTGTGGATCACGTCGGCCCCAATCAGCTCCCCCGTCGCCGGCTCCGGCGTCAGGTCGACGATGTGCCCGACGTCCTCGCCGATGAACGCGACCCCCTCCATGCCCTCCGCCCCGAGGCGAGCCGACCGGATCCACTGGTTGGCGTAGTCGGCGAAGAAGAGCGCGCCCTGGTACGCCTCCGGGTAGGCGGTGCCCGTGTACACCACGCCGCCGGTCACGGAGTAGGCCGTCACGCCCGCCGGGGACGACCGCTCCGGGTAGCTGTGGCTGAAGTAGGCGTAGGGCTCCGTCGGGACGCCCGCGCGCGGCTCGGAGCACGCCAGAGGCCCGGTCACCGACTGGCCGACGGCGTACTCCTCCGGCCCCTCGTAGCACGGCCAGCCGAAGTTCTCGCCCCCCGTCGAGCGGTTGATCTCCTCCCAGTTGGCCTGTCCGACGTCGCCGATGAGGAGCGTCCCCGGGCCGGCCTCGCCGGGCTCTGCCGGCACCACCGTGAACCGGAACGGGTTGCGGAAGCCTAGCGCCCACACCTTCGAGGCCGTGTCCGCCGGGTCGCCGGTGTAGAACGGGTTGTCGGGGTAGCCGTCGCCCGTCTCCGGGTCGATCCGCAGGATCTTGCCCCCCAGGCTCTCGAGCGACTGCGACCGGAAGAGGCCGATGTCCTCGTCGGGGTGGACCCCCTCGTCGGGGTTCTCCGAGAAGCACTCGTCGTACTGGCCGCCAATGTCGGGCTGGACCGGCGCGCCGGAGCCGTCGCCGCTGCCCACGAACAGCGAGCCATCGTGCCCGAACGCGATCGTGCCGATCGAGTGGTGGTTGTAGCACGACGGGATGCCGTCGTGGAAGTTCTCGCCCAGCACGACATGGCGGCTCGCCAGGTCGGCGCGGTTGGGGTCCGCGGGGTCGGCCGAGTAGCGGGTCACGCGCCCGTAGGCTCGGCTATAGCTCGGGGTCTGAGGCAGCGGTGAGTCGTCGACGGTGTAGACGAAGTAGATGTCCGGCGTCGCCGGGAAGCCCGGGTGGAGCGCGAAGCCCAGCAGGCCGCGCTCCGCCACGTTGAGGACCTCCCCGCCGAAGTACAGCCAGGGCTCGTCGAGCAGCGTGCCGTCCGGGAGAACCACGCGGAGCCAGCCGCCCTTCATGAGGACGAAGATGCGCCCGTCGGCCGCGACCTCGACGTCGACGGCGTCGAAGATGGACCCCGGCGGCGTGATGGGCTCGATGTAGAAGCCCGTCTCCTGCGCCCGAGCCGCTCCGCTCAGCAGACTGACGGCGAGAAGGAGCAGGAAAAACGCAATCGGCCGGACGCGGAAGGCAGCGTACACATCTCAGACTGTAGGTGTCTGATCAAGCTATCGACCGACATAGAGCGGACATATTGAGTTCTCTGTGCCCTCTCGGCCGCGTCCGGCTCTCCTTGGCCCTCAGGACGCGTCGTGGAGATGGGAGACGGCCGTCATGTTGCGGTCGCCCAGCCCGGCGTCCTGGGCCTGCTGGAACGCCGCACGCGCCGCCTCCACGACGGGCGCCGCCACGCCCGCCTCGGCGGCCATGCCGAGCGCGTAGCGGAGGTCCTTCTCCAGGAGATCGACGGGGAAGAGCGGCGCGTGCTGGTCGGCCGCCATCAGCCGCATCGCCGTCGTCCCGACGGGGCTGGCAGCGGGCGTGCCCCCGATGATCTCGGCGGCGGTGGCCGGGTCGATGCCCTGGCGGCCGAGCGCCGCAAGCAACTCGGCCGCCGCCGCCACCTGCACGCCCATGAACGCGTTGACGGCCAGCTTGGCGAGCGCGCCGTGGCCCGTGGGGCCGACGTGGTGGACGGCCGAGCCCATCGCCTCGAACGCTGGCCGCGCGGTCTCCAGCGCCTCGGCGTCCCCGCCGACGAGGTAGACCAGCGACGCGGCCTCGGCCTGGGGCGTGGAGCCGGAGACAGGCGCGTCCAGGAACGGGGTGCCGCGCTCGGCTGCCAGGGCCGCCAGCTCGCGGACCCAGCCGGGCGTCAGCGTGCTCGACTCGACCGCCACGGCGGCCGGGCTCAGGCCCGCCAGCGCACCAACCGGGCCGGTCCACACGGCGCGCGACGCCTCGTCGTCGGTCACCATCACGATCACCACGTCGGCGCGGTGGGCCGCCTCGCGGGGCGTGTGGGCTACGACGGCGCCCAGCAGCTCCAGGTCCTCGGCGGGGCCGGGCGAGCGGTTCCAGACCGTCAGGTCGTGGCCGGCGTCGAGGAGGTGGGCGGCCATTCGGGCGCCCATGGCGCCGAGGCCGAGAAAAGCGATGTGCATGTCAGTCGGGAGAAAGGGATGCCGGAGGATCGGGCGCAGGCCCGGGCCGCGCCTGAACCTTCATTCAGAAGCCGCCTGCCGACGCACGCGCGACAGGTGAACATCGGTGACGCCGAGGTAACTGGCCAGGTGGTACAGCGGGACCCGCTGGAGAAGGTCCGGGCGCTCGCGGACGAGATCGGCGTAGCGCTCGGCGGCACTCTGGAGCAGCAGGCTCCGCGTCCGGAGTTCCTTGCGCGCCAGGATCCGCTCGGCCAGCTTCCGCCCCAACCGGTCGAAGGCGGGGTCGCGGTCCATCAGGTCGGCGAAGGCGTCGACCGGCGCGGCCAGCACGACGGTCGGTTCGAGCGCCTCGATGCCATAGAGGATCGGCAGACGGAGGTGGGCCGCCGCCAGCGCGCCGGCGAACTCGCCCTCGACCACGAACGCCTTGTTGGACTCGCGCCCGTCGTCACCCGGGTAGTAGAACCGGAGCAGGCCGCGCTCGACGAACAGGATCTCGTGCGCGGTCGAGCCCGGCAGCGCGACCGGCTCGCGGGCCCCCACCTCACGCCGGACGAACAGGCCGCGGAGCGTGGCCAGCCGGTCGGCGTCGAGGTCGGCCCAGTGGGCGACAGCGGTGGCGAACAAGGACATGACGCGAGTCTACTACCCCTCCCGCATCGCCAGCGCCGGGCTCGTCCGCGACGTCTTCCACGCCGGGTACACGCCCGCCAGCAGCGCCGCGCCGACCGCCAGCCCGACCGCCTGCAGCAACACGCTCGGCGAGACGGTGAACGCCAGCGTCCACCCGAACGAGCGGACGTTGACCACGAACACCAGCACCGCCGCCAGCGCCAGCCCCAGCGGGACCGCCAGCAGCCCGGCCCACAGGCCCATCAGCCCGGTCTCGGCGAACACCATCCGCCGCACCTCGCCCGGCGTCATGCCCTGCGCGCGGAGCATCGCCAGCTCGCGGCGGCGCTCCAGTTGCAGCGCCATCAGCGCCGAGAGCACGCCCACGAACGCCACCGCGACGGCCAGCAGCCGCAGCACGCTCGTGACCACGAACGTCTGGTCGAAGATCTCCAGGCTCGCCTCCCGCAGGTCGCGGTTCGAGCGCACGATCACCTCCTGCCCGCTCGCGTCGGCCAGCGCCAGCGCCTGCTGCACCAGCGTCGCCGCGTCTATTCCCTCGACGGCCGTCAACGCCGTCCCCGCGAAGCCGGGGTCGCGGAACGCCTCCAGGAACGGCCCCTCGTCCATCAGCACGACGCCCAGGTCGTTGCCGTAGTCGAAGTAGACGCCCGTGATCGGATAGCGCCGCTCGCCCCGGTCGGTCGGCAGCGTCAGCGTGTCGCCCGCAGTCACCCCGAACCGGAACGCGAACGGCTCGCTCACCGCCACCCCGCCCGACGGCGCCGCCTCGGCGACGGCCTGGGCCGAGCCCGCCTTGTAGCGGTAGATGCCCGCCCGTGTCGCGTCCACGCGCGAGGCGACCAGGTCGAACGGCCCGGAGCCGGTGTCGAGCGTCCGCAACCGGATCGCGTCCGCTCGGGCGACGCCGGGCAGGCCGGCCAGTCGCAGCGCCAGCGTGTCGTCCAGCACCGCCCCGCCGCGCCGGAACACGGTCGACGGCGGCTGCACGTACACGTCGGACACCAGCACCGCGCCCAGCCAGTCGGCCACGGTCGTCCGGAACGACGACACCATCGTCGCCACGCCGACCGTCGCGGCCACGGCCACGGCCAGCGCCGCCACGGCCACCGCCGTCCGGCTCAGGCTGGCCGTGATACCGCGCGCCGCCATCCGCCCGACCGGGCCGAGCACAGCCCCGAGCACCGGCCGTGCCAGCGCGGCCCAGGCGCGCGTCACCCACGGGATCGCGAGCGCGAACCCGCCCAGGATGCCCAGCATCCCCACGTACGCACCGGGCACGCCTGCCGGAATCCACAGCGACGCGACGCCGAGCACGAGCACGGCCGCGCCCCACGCGGCCAACCGACCTGCACCCCGCGCGAGCCTGTCCTCCTGGGTCGACCGCCGCAGCGCGCTCGCGGGCGTGGTCGAGGCGGCTTCCCAGCCCGGACGCAGCGCCCCTACCACGGTCGCCCCGAGGCCGAGGGCTACGCCTTTCAGCAGCGCCACCGGCGACAGCGCCAGCTCGCGGACGCGCACCACGAAGTAAAGATCGCCGATGGTCTGCGTCACCAGCCGCACCAGCCCCGTCCCCATCAGCACGCCCAACGCCAGGCCCAGCACGGTGCCCACCAGCCCGATCACCAGCGCCTCGCCGAGCACGGCGCGGAACACCTCGGCGCGTGTCACGCCCAGCGCCCGGTACGTCCCCAGTACCCGCCGCCGCTGCACGACCGCGAACGTGACCGTGTTGTAGATCAAGAACACGCCCACCACCAGCGCCAGCAGCGACAGCGCCGTCAGGTTGAGCCGAAACGCCGCCGTCATCGTCTCCAACGTCTCGGCCTGCGTCGACGCCGGGCGCACGTCCACGCCCTCCGGCAACAGCGCCTGCACCGCCGCCACCGCCGCCGGGTCGTCCGGCAAAATCAGGTCGATGCGGGTCAGGCTCCCTGCGGTCGCGGCGAGGGGCGACGGCCTGGGAAGGTCACTCGCGGCCCCTTCTGGAGTCGGCTCCCCGCCCCGTGCCCTGTGCCCCATGCCACGTGCCCTCCCGAACCACTCCTGCGCCGTCGCCACGTCGGCCACCAGGAGGTTCTGGAGGGCGCTCGCCGAGCGCTCGTCGTCCGGCTGCAGCAGCCCCACCACCTGCGCCACCTCGGGCCGGCCGTCGACGCGCAGCCCCAGCGTGTCACCCACGGCCACGCCCAGCTCGGCCGCCGTCTGCTCGGAGACCAGGACCGCGCCGGGGACCGTCAGGAAGGTGTTCGCGTCCAGCCCCCCGCCCGGACCGCCGACGAACGACCGGAAGGCGGGCTCCGCGAACGGGTCGATGCCCAGCACCGACACCACGCGCATCCGGTCGCGCGCCACCCGCGCGTCGCCCTGCACCACCGGCGCGACGGCCTCCACGCGGGGCTGGACCACCAGGTCGGCCACCAACCCGCCGTCCACCCCGCCCGGCCCGCCGATCACCTGATGCGTCGCCGTGCCCGTCACGGCCTCGCCGGACAGTTCGAAGGCCCGCAATGCGCTCGTGTTGGCCAGATCTACGGCCACGCTCACGGCCACGCCCAGCGCGACCCCCAGGATCGACAGCGCCGTCAGCAGGGGGTGCCGCAGCAGGTACCGGCGGCTGGAACGGAGCAGGGGCATGAGCGGCGTCGCGGGGGTGGGAGCCTACTCCGCCCCGCGCGTCGCGGATTCGGACCGCCGATGGGGACAACCCCTGACCTCGAGTCCCGTGCCAGCCTGCGGATTCGGCCCCCCGACGGAGACGCCCCCTCACGTAGGGGCACGCCGGTGGACTCCCCTCATGCATCCTCGGCCCCGAGGCGGCCCGACCCGACGGCCCCCGCTCCGCCCCCTACGAGTCCACCGGTGGCGACCACTTGAGCACCGTCAGTTGGCCCGTCCCGTCGCTGCCGTACACGTAGCCCCCCGGCGAGGGCAGCGTCGCGCCCCAGTTGCCGTCCATCGCCACGTCGTCGTTCCGCCCGTACGTGTCGTGGTGCGCCACCACCGTCGGGGTCGTCAGGTCCGCCAGGTCCAGCACGTAGACACCCGCCGTGTAGTGCGAGAGGAACGCGTAGCGCCCCTGGATCAGCACGTTGTGCGCGATCCGGTTGGCCCCCAGCCACTCCCCGATCAGCTCCGGGTTGTTCGGGTCCTCGATGTTCCACACCTTGACCGTCTTCTCGGCCGTCTCCTCGGTCGTCAGCACGTGGCGGCCGTCGTCCGTCGGCCAGATGTTGTGGACGTAGCCCGCGTTCGGCACCGACACCCGCGTCACCAGCACCGGGTTCGCCTTGTCCGACAGGTCCCAGATCGAGTACGTCGGGTTGCGGCCCTCCGCGATGTAGACGCGGTCCTCGAACGCGACCACGTCGTGCACGTCGCCCACGTCCAGAGTCGCGACCACGACCGGCGCGAGCGGATCGGCGAGGTCCAGCACGAGCACCGCCGAGCCGTCCGAGTTGAGCACGTAGGCGTGCCCCGTCGCCACGTCGATGGACAGGTTGTGGGACGACACCAGCGCGTCGTCCGGCCCTCGGATCACCGCCACCTCCTCCGCGCTCTCCGGCAGGTTCGACAGGTCGATGATCTGGAGCCCCTCGCTGCGCCCCGTCGCCTCGGAGACGGCATACGCGTAGTGCCCGTACGTCTTGATGTCGCGCCAGTACCAGCGCGCGTCCTCGGTCGGCCCGGGGATGCGGGCCACCACCTCCAGGCTCGGCACCGCCACGATGGACACGCCCTCGATGTCGCCCATGATGGCATACTCCGCGCCGTCGGGCGCCACGTAGCCCCACACGTCCGAGCCGCCCGTCTCCAGCGAGTCCGTCGCGATGGCAGGCAGGTCCACGGTCCCGATCAGGTCGAGCGTCTGGGCACTGGCAGACGAGACCAGCAGAACGGCGGCGAGGAGCGACAGGCGGGTCATGGCAATCACGGTGGGGAGGAGGCAACGTACGGCAGCCCGTCGGGGCGACGATGCGCTCGCCTCGGCACCGAGGCGGGAAGAGCCGTCTGCCCGTGCCCTATTCCCCGCGAGCGTCAGCGAGCCCTACCCCAGCACCGCCCCGTCCACCTCGGCGCCGTTGAGGAAGTCCGCCGTCTCCATGCGCCGCTTGCCCTGCCGCTGGACACGCGTCACCTCCACGACGCCCTCCCCGCAGGCGACGAACAGGCGTCCGTCCACCACCGCGACCGTCCCCGCCGGACCGAGGCCCTCGGGTGCCTCGTCGGGGAGCCGGGTCCCGAAGATCTTGAGCGTCTCCCCCTCCCACGTCGTCCACGCCCCCGGGTACGGCGTCAGCGCGCGGACGTGGTCGTGGACGGCCTTCGCCGGGCGGCCCCAGTCGATGGCGAGGTCCTCGCGGAACAGCTTCGGCGCCGGGCTCGCGAGCGCGTCGTCCTGCGGCTGCGCGTCCGCCGTCCCGTCCGCGATCCGGCGGACCGTCTCCACGACGGCCTCCGCGCCGACGGCCATCAGCCGGTCGTGCACGTCGCCCCCCGTGTCGTCCGGCCCCACCGGGATCGACCGCCGCAGGATCACGTTGCCCGTGTCCACGGTCCGCTGCAAGAAGAACGTCGTCACGCCGGTCTCCACGACGCCGTCCATGATGGCGCGCTGGATGGGCGCCGCGCCGCGGTACGCTGGCAGCAGCGACCCGTGCAGGTTGAACGCCCCCAGCCGCGCCGTCTCGAAGGCCGCCGGCGGCAGGATCCGGAACGCGACCACGGCCAGGATGTCGGGCGCCAGCGCCGCCAGGTCCTCGGCGAATGCCGGGTCTTTGACCGACTCCGGCTGCAGCACCGGGAGTCCGTGCCGCTCGGCGGCCAGCTTCACCGCCGACGCGCGCACCTTCTGGCCGCGCCCCGAGGGCGTGTCGGGCACGGTCACCACGGCGACGGGCGACAGGCCCGCCTCGACGAGTGCGTCGAGCGACGGCACGGCGAAGTCGGGCGTGCCCATAAACACGATGCGAGGCGGGGTCATGCGGTCTTCGGTGGTCTGGCCTGAAAGGTCGCACCGGGAGGCGGCGAGGATGCGGCCAGCGCGCCCCACACTCCGAGCGTCCGACCGGCCCCGCCCCTCTGCCGGTGTGCCCGCCTCGGCCCCGAGGCGAAGCGCGGCCTCACCGCTCGGGGACGCACGGCACGAATGGCAGGCCCGAGTACGGCGGCGGGAACGGCCCCACGCCGGGGATGAACGGAAACCGCTTCGTGACCACGCCGCCGAGAAACCCGACCCCGCCCTCGATGCGTCCGCGTCCGGCCAGCGCCAGCGCCGCCTCCAGCGACAGGTCACCCACCGACACCCAGTCGTCCGTGCCGACCGCGACCACGATCTCGGCCGACACCGCCGGGTCTGGCAGCAGGTCGATGTCCATGGCGTCCGCATCGGAGCCGTAGTAGATCGAGGCACCGATGGCGCCGTCGTTCAGCACGGCGAACGACGCGGCCTTCGAGAACCGGAACGGCCGCCCGTCGGGCGTGACGTAGCGGGCCTGCACGTCCACCAGGAACTCCGCCCCCGAGACCCGCACCACCGTCGGGCAGTGGATCAGACCGTCCACGAGGTCGATCTCCAGCGCCGAGTCGTCGGGCACGTCCACCGGGGCCACGGCCATCGTGCCGTCGGCGCCGCGCACCTCGATGCGGTACGAGGCCGCGGGGACCACGTCCTCGGTGGACCAGAACAGGTGCGCCGGACCGGTCTCGAACGTCCGCACCTCCTGGGTCATCGGCCGCACCGTGCCGTCGGGTTTGACGAGCGACACGACCGCGTCGAGCGGGCCGGGCGTCGGGGCGTTGACCCTCCCGAACGGCTCGACGCGCACCCACTGGGTGTCCGCCGAAGCGTCCAGGTAGCCGCTGAACGAGTACGCCAGGTCCGACTCCGCGATGGGGTCGAGCGGCGCCTCGCAGGCGGCGAGGCCGAGCAGGAGCAGGACCGCAAGCCGCCTCACAGCCGCCCCGACATGCACGACCGTCCGAAGGAGATCACGGGCGTGAACGGAACGCGTCGCGTTACCACCCCTCCCACGAAGCCGCCGCCGCCCTCCACCGCCCCGTCGAACACGAGGGCCTGTTCGATCGTCAGCCCGACCGTCTCCGGCCAGTCCGCCTCGGCGCCTGCCACGACCAACTCGGCCGAGACGACCTGATGCCCCCGGTCGAGCGCGAGTCGGCTGGTGTCGTCGCCCGAGTGGACGAGCGCGCGGAAGCCGTCGGGCGTCCGCCGGAGCGCCAGCAGGTGCGTGAACCGGACCTCCCGCTCCCGCCCGAGCGGGTCCGCGACCACGTAGCGCGTCTGGACGTCGGCGACGCGCGGCACGCCCGTCGCCGTCACCACGACAGGGCAGTTGTTGCGCTCCGGCTCCACGCGGACCTCGAAGGCGGCCGTGTCCGGCACCGCGACCCGCGTCTCGGCCCTCGCGCCGTTGGCGCCCGCCACGCGGAGACGGTACGCAGTCCCCGGCGCGATGGGGGCGTCGGTCCAGAAGAGGTGCGCTGGGCCCGTCACGAACGTCCGGACCACTTGCGCGAGCACCACCGGCTCTCCCCCCTCGGCGGCCAGCGTGACCGTCACGTCGAGCGGCGCCGCCCGCTCCACGCCCGCGACGGGGTCCACCCGCTCGACCCGCACCCACTGGGTGTCGGCCGAGGCGTCGAGGTAGCCGCTCAGCGCGAACGAGAGGTCCGACTCCGCGATGGGGTCGAGCGGCACCTCGCACGCGGCCAGCACCAGCGCAATCAGGGGGAGCGCACGCCTCATGGCAGGCACGGGGTCGGCGGCGGCCCGAAGGGCGACCCGATGACACCCGGCACGAACGCGTGCCGCTGCGTCACGACCCCGCCCACGAAGCCCAGCCCGTTCTCGACGCCCTCGCCCTGGATGTCCAGCAGCACGTCCTCCAGCGTCAGTCCCGCCGGAGCCGGCCAGTCCTCCGTGGACACCGCCACGACGATGTCGGCCGAGAGCAGGTCGGGAAAGAACAGCGGGTCGAGGTTCATCCGCCGCGCGTCCTCGCCGAAGTACACGCGCCCGATGTCCGTCCCCGCGCCGTCGTTTTCGAGGCGGTCGACGTGGGCGAAGCGGTAGTCCAGCGCCTCCCCGTTGCGCGCCACCACGTAGCGCGCCTGCACGTCCGCCACGCGCCCGGCGCCCTGGATCGTGACCACCGTGGGGCAGATGAACCGGCCGGACTCGACCTCGACCGTGAACGACCCGTCGGCCGGGATGGCGACGGTGGTGCTCGTGGTGGCGCCGTCGGCCACGCGACGGGCCTCCAGGCGGTAGCGCGCGCCGAGCGGCACGTCGGCGGTGGTCCAGAAGAGGTGCGCGGGGCCCGTCGCGAACGTCCGCACCTCCTGCGTGAGCCCCGTCACGGCGCCGCTCGCCAGGTCCGTCAGCGTGACCTCTACGGCGAGCAGGTCGGGGTTCGGGTCGGTCGATGGGGCCACGTCCTCGACGCGGACCCACTGGGTGTCGGCCGAGGCGTCGAGGTAGCCGCTGAAGGCGTAGACGAAGTCCGACTCCGCGATGGGGTCGAAGGCGACCTCGCACCCCGCGAGGCCGAGCGCAACGACGAGCAGGGCGAGGAGCCGGCTCATCGCGTCCGCAGGCGGGCCGAGACGTAGGGCACCAGCGGCAGCTGGTTCACGCGCCGCCCGCGGAAGACGTCGTAGTAGAACACGTTGTCCCGGTTGTACGTGTTGACCGCGCCCACGCGCACGTCGAGGTCGGCCTTGCCCACCGCGAGGGCCGTCCCGGCGGAGAGGTCGAGGCGGTGATAGGCCGGCAGCCGCCCGTTAAAGGGCTGCTCGAACACGACGCGCGGGAAGCCCGGCGAGGTGGTCACCTCGGGGAGCCCGAACGGCGGCACGACCACGTCGAAGCCGTACGGCCGCGTGTACGGCAGCCCCGTCCCGAACTGCCACCGCCCGCCGATCTCCACCTCCCCCAGCGTGAGTTGCACGGCCGTCTGGATCTGGTGGCGCCGGTCGTGGGCCGGATGGTACGCGTCGAACGGACTGCCGCCCCGCACCAGAAACGGCCCGCGGAGCGACGTGTATTCCGTCATGGCGTATGCGTAGGCCGTGTACACGTACAGCGGCCCGCGCTGGACCTCGACCCGCGCGTCGGCGCCGTAGGACGTGGAGCGGGCCTCGGTGGGGATGAGCGTGAACTGCGTCCGCGCGCTCCAGATCGGGACCGGCAGCCCGTCGATGCGCCGCGCATACGCCTCCGCGCCGACCCGCACGCCCGCGCCCAGCGGCGTCGTGACGCCCGCGAGCAGGTGGACCGCCTTCTGGGCGTCGAAGTCGGCGGGCGGGCCGGTCCACGCGATGAACGGCGAGGCGGCGTCGCGCTCGTCGATGAGGCCGACCAGCGACTGGCGGTAGAGCCCGGCGGCGGCCGAGATCTCCGGGCCGCGCGCGCCCGACGGCTTCAGCGAGGCCCGGATGCGGGGCTCCAGCACGAACGCGTCGTCGAAGGGCTTCAGCGAGAGGGCGACGCCGGGGGTCAGCTCCAGCGGGCCGAACGTCAGGTCGAGCTCGGTGTGGGCGGCGCCGCCGAGCAGGAAGTCGCCGTCCTCGCGGGTCGAGGTGCCGTCGCCCAGCCGAAAGGCGGTCACGATGAGCGAGGCGCGGACGCCCGTCCGGAGACGGACGCGGCCCAGCGACCGCGTCAGCTCGGACGAGAAGCGGCCCTCGGTGAGGCGCGAACTCCGCTCGCGGCCCTCGCCCCGCAGGAAGTCGTCCGCCGGGCCGATGCCGCTGTCGAGGTGGCTCACGCTCGCCGCCACGTCGATGCGTCCGTCCAGGCCCGAGGGGGCCGAGATGCAGCGCCCGCCGACGACGAGGTTGCGCCACTCGAACGCGTCGTCCGAGTCGGCATCGAGGCGGCCGCGGTCGTAGGTCGTCAGGCCCATCGCCGAGCAGCGCGACGCCGCCGAGGCGGTCGACACCTTGACGAGGGCGTCCGAGAACTGCAGCGGCACGTCCTGCCCGATGGCGTCCGCGAGCGGCTCCACGACGGAGGTCCGCGCCGACGCGATCCACGAGGACGTGCCGCGCACGAGCGGCCCCTCGCCCTGCGCGGAGACCACGAACGGGCCCGCCGTGCCCGCTGCCTGGAGCCGCTCCGTGCTGCCCTCGCGCAGCGTCACGTCCAGCACCGACGACACGCGCCCGGTGTAGCGCGCGCCGAAGCCGCCCGCGTAGAAGTCCGCCGCGCCGACCATGTCCTCGGGGAAGGCCGAGAAGAAGCCGACGACGTGGAACGGCTGAAAGATGGGCGCGCCGTCCACCAGGACGAGGTTCTGGCTCGGCGTGCCGCCGCGCACGAAGAGGCCCCCGCCCCGGTCGCCCACGGTCACGACGCCGGGCAGCGTCTGGAGGTACACCGCGAGGTCGCCCGCGACGTCCGGCGAGGGAATGCGGCCGAGGTCCGCCGGGCGGATGCGCTGGAGGCCACCCGAAACGTCGGCGGCGCCGCCCGCGGCTTGGACCACGACCTCATCGAGCGCCCCGGCGGCGGCGAGCTCCGGGCTCCAGGTCGTCGGCTCGGTAGCGACCGTGAGCGTGTCGTAGGCCGCCGCGTAGCCGACGTAGGTCGCGCGGGCGGCGTACCTCCCTGGCTCCAGGCCGCCGACCTCATAGAACCCCTGCGCGTCTGTCACCGCGCCTCGCAGCGGGCCGACCGCCTCCGCTTCGGCGAGACGCTGGACGGCCACGTTGGCCCCCGCCAGCGGGCCGCGCTCGGCGGCTGTCACGAACCCTCTCACCGACTGCCCGAACGCAGGCGCCGCGCCGACGACGACCGTCATCAGCGCGGCGAGGAGGGTCCACGGCCGGAGCGCCGGGCTCACATGCGCGTGCGCTCGTCCCAGTGCGGGATCAGCAGGCGGAAGTCGCCCATGCCCGACTCGTCGACGAAGATGAAGCGTCGGCCTTGCCCGTAGTAGTTCCAGATCTGGTATGGCCGGGTGCCGTAGTTGAAGGGGTGGTCCTCAACATACTCGGGCTCCCCGAAGCGGATGAAGATCTCGCCCCGGTCTGTGTTCCAACCGCGGTCGTGGAAGCGGCTGTAGCGCTCGTTCGCGTAGGCGACGCGGAAGTAGTACTCCTCCATCCGCTCGTTGCGGTTCGTCCCCGGCGACGGGTCGCGCTCGTTCCAGAACGAGAGGAAGAGGCGACGCTGTTCTTCGGGCGTCGGCGCGTTCTGGATGGCGCGCAGTTCGTCGTCCTTGGCGACGTAGCGGAGTTGGTCGATGGCCTGGTCGAGGTCGGCGATCTGGCTGTCGAGGCCCATCCAGCGGACCGCGAAGCGCTTGTCGGCCGTGGCCACGGTCTCGCCCTCGGGCGTCGCGAGGCGGATCGTGAGCGTGTAGTCGCCCACCTGGAGCGCCTCGGTCTCGATGCGGAAGGCGGCGGGCGAGTGCCCCGCCTCCACGTCGAGCGCCTCGGTCACGGCCACCGGCGTGCCGAGGTCGGCCTGCTGGCGCGGCGCGAGGCCCAGCAGCGCGCCGAAGGAGGGCCGCTCGCGGACGCGGCTCTGCTCGGTCACGACGTACGTCACCTGGAGGGTCGTCGGCGCGGGAGCGTAGAGGTCGTAGGAGACCCAGAAGGCGTCGTCCTCCGTCGAGACGGTCGCGCCGACGATGGGCGTGGCGCTGCCTGCGGCCGGGTCGTAGGCGCTCAGCAGCAACGGGTCGGAGAGAGCCACGCCGGTGCCGGAGAGGTCCCGGACGGCGTGCGCGACCTCACGCGTCAGCGAGCGCCCGCTGGCACCGTCCTCGACGGCGACCTCGACCAGGTAGCGGCCCGGCGGGACGGCCAGCGTCTGCACGGCACGGTCCTCCAGGCTCACGTCCTGCGTCGCGTCGTAGTCGTCGGCGGTGACCTCGCGCTCGAACGTCCGGCTGACGACGAGGCTCTGCTGGGCGCCGTCCGCGTCGACGGCGTAGACCTGGACGGTCATCGCGTAGCTGGCCTCGAAGCCCGCCTCGCGGGCGAGGAAGCGGAGGCTCGTGTTCGGGACCGCCGTGTACACGTCGACCCGGGTCTCGGGGCCGCTGGCGAGGTCCGCCCGCTGGGTCACCACCTCGACGTCGAAGGCGGGCGTGTAGGCCGCCTGGGCGAAGGCGGGGGCCGCGACGACGACCGCGGCGATGAGAGTCAGCAGACCGACCAGGGGGCTCCAGACGGTGGAGCGAGCCGGGGAGTAGCGAGCGCGCATAGGCTCGTCAGGGGCGCAGGGAAGGAGGAGGCGTGGCATAGGACGCAACGCAAGATGCGGCAGGCGCCGGCGCTTTCACAAGCGCGTCCGCCGAACCGTCCGCACAGGCGGGCGAACCGTCGCCGGTCCGCGCCGAGCGGCGGAGGCCCGTGGATCAGGCCGACGCCCGGTCGCCGAAGAGGGCCGCGACGAACGCCGCGCGGTCGAAGACCTGGAGATCCTCGATGCCCTCCCCGACGCCGATGTATTTAACGGGGATCTGGAACTCGTTGGAAATGCCAATCACGATGCCCCCCTTGGCGGTCCCGTCGAGCTTGGTGAGCACGAGCCCGGTGACATCGACGGCCTGGGTGAAGGCCTCAGCTTGCCGGAGCGCGTTCTGGCCCGTCGATGCGTCGAGCACGAGGAGCACCTCGTGGGGCGCGCCCGGCACCTGGCGGTCCATCACGCGGCGGACCTTGGACAGTTCGTCCATGAGCCCGATCTGGTTGTGGAGGCGCCCGGCGGTGTCGATCAGGACCACGTCGGCGTCGCGGGCCTTGGCCGCGGCCAGCGTGTCGAAGGCGACCGCGGCGGGGTCGGCCCCCTGGTACTGCTTGATGATCTCGACCTCGGCGCGCTGCGCCCAGACGTCGAGTTGCTCGGTGGCCGCGGCCCGGAACGTGTCGGCGGCGCCGAGGAGCACGCGCTTGCCCGCCCGCTTGTAGTGGTGGGCGATCTTGCCGATGGAGGTCGTCTTGCCGACGCCGTTGACGCCGACGACCATCACCACGTGGGGGGTGCTGGGGAAGGGCGCGTCGAACTGGGCCGGGCGCTCGGCCGTGCTGCCGAGCAGCAGGGCCGCGATCTCCGCCTGCATGAGGCCCTGGAGTTCCTTCGTCGAGACGTACTTGTCCTCGGCGACACGGGCCTCGATGCGGTGGATGATGTCGACGGTGGTCTTGACGCCCACGTCGGAGGTGACGAGGACTTCTTCGAGATCGTCCAGCACCTCGTCGTCGACGGTGTCCTTGCCGGCGACGGCGCGGCTCAGCTTGTCGAACAGCCCGGTACGGGTCTTTTCGAGCCCGGCCTCCAGCGAGGCCTGCTCCTTCTCCTTGCGCTTGAACCCGAACAGGGCCATGGGGACTACGGGATGGTGTGCGAATCGGGTACCGACGGGCAGGCGGAGGGATCCAGAGCGGAGAAGAAGTGCGGAGGAGAAGCGGGGCTCTGCGGCTACGCCCTCTCCTCGTCCGCCCCGCTCTTCACGACCCGATGCTCCGCGCGGAGCGTCGAGCCGTCCTCTTCCAGGGCCGCGTCGCCGTGGCGCCAGATGGCGGCGAAGCGGATGCTGTACTTGACGATGGAGTAGACCATGACGGCCGCCGTCAGGCCGACGAGGGCCTCCATCGGCCGCTCGGGGGCGCCGAGGAGCGCGGCCACGACGGTGACGGCGAGCGCGGTCACGGCCACCTTGCCGCTCCACAGCGACGACGTGAACCGGCCCAGCCGCCGCGACTGGAGCAGCCCGCCGACCGCCAGCAGGGTGTCGCGGACGATGGCGAGGGCCACGAACCAGAGCGGGAGCGACGGCCCGGCCTCTTCGGGACGCGTGAGCAGCGCGACCGTGACGGCCGCCGCGGCCAGCTTGTCGGCCGTCGCGTCGAGGACCTTGCCCCACTCGCTGACGGTGTCGCTCCAGCGCGCGACGCGGCCGTCGAACCAGTCGGTGGCGATGGCGAGGCCGATGAGGGCGAACATGGGACCGAGGGGGCCGCCGCGGTACACCAGCCACGCGATGGGGACCACCAGCACGGCGCGCGACAGACTGAGCAGGTTCGCCGCGGTCCAGAACGCGCCCATCGGGGGCAGGCCGGGAGTACGGACGGGGGGCGTCGGCATGAGGGCGAGGGGCCTGGAGCCAGGGGGCGGAAGATAGCCGCCGGGGCGATCTTGCCCGGACGCCTCCCGCTTGCTCATGTCGACCGTCTGGCTCGTCGCGCTCGTCTCCTCGGCTCTGGTCCAGTGCCTCGGGTGGGCGTGGGTGGGGATCGGGCTGCGGCGCGTGCGCGAGGGGGCGGCCGAGGCAGCCCCGCAAGCGGGATCTCCGACCTCGGGGGAGGCGCCGGGGGGGGCGGCGGACGGGGTGCCGATCAGCGTGGTGGTGGCGGCGCGCGACGAGGCCGACCGGCTTCCTGCGCTGCTGGACGCGCTGGCGGCGCAGACGCACCGGCCGTTCGAGGTGGTGGTGGTGGACGACCGCTCGACGGACGCGACGGCGCAGCGGGTGACGTGGCGCACGACCGACTTCCCGGTGCCGCTCCGGCTGGTGTCGGTGGCGGAGGGGGCGCCCGAGGCGGCGGGGCTTCCGCCGAAGAAGCACGCCCTCGAACGGGGCGCCGAGGCGGCCTCCTTCGACCGGCTCGCCTTCACCGACGCCGACGGTCGGCCGGGGCCGGGGTGGCTGGCGACGCTGGCGCGGGTCGCGGCGGCGGACGCGCGTGCTCCCCAGGAGACAGACGAGGGGGCGGTGCTGGTCGGGTACGGACCGATGGGGCGCGAGGCGGGGTGGCTGAACCGGTTCGCCCGGTACGAGACGGTGCAGACGGCGGCGCTCGCGGCGGCGGGCATCGGGTGGGGGCGGCCGTGGCACGCGGTGGGGCGCAACCTGTCGTACCCGGCGGCGCTGCTGGACCGGCTGGGGGGCTTCGGCCACTCGGCGGGGTCGCTCTCCGGGGACGACGACCTGCTGGTGCAGGAGGTGGCGCGGACGGGTGCGGCGCCGGTCCGCTACGTGTGGGAGGCGCGGGGGGCGGTCCCCTCCCCTGCTCCGAGCGGCTGGGGGGCGTTCTGGCGGCAGAAGCGCCGGCACGCGAGCGCGGGGACGCACTACCCGGTGGGGGTGCTGGTGGCGCTGGGGCTGTTCCACACGGCCAACCTGGTGCTGTGGGTGAGCGTGCCGGTGGTGCACCTGGCGCTGGGGCAGCCGATCGGGTGGGGGCTGCTGGCGGGCAAGCTGATCCTGCAGCGGAGCGTGGTGGCGGACGTGCTGGACGGGCTCGGGGACGAGCCGGACCTGCGGCTGTGGCAGCCGGTCCTGGACGCGCTCTCGGCGGTGTACCACGCGGTGCTGGCGGTGCTGGGGGCGCTGCCGACGCCGACGCGCTGGTGAGGCCGGGTGCGTCCGCCTCGGGGCCGAGGCGGGCGGGTCAGGCGTCGGGAGTGCCGCGTCGGGGGTCGACGACGCGGCGGGCAGCGGCGTACTCGTCGCCGAAGGGGGTGCCGCGGTAGCGGGTCATCATGCGGTCGATGCGCCTGCGGAAGCGGAGGGCGATCTCGGGGATGAGGCGCTCGATGGTGCGGGTGTGGGCTTCGCGCCTGACGACCTCGTCGCGGGGGGCGGAGAGGACGTCGGCGAAGGCGGTGTGGGCGGCTTCGAGGGCGTCGACGTGGGTGGCCTCGGCGCCGTAGTCGGCGAGGGCGGCGGGGTCCTCGGCGCGGGCGGCTGCGAGGACGACGCCGGCGCGGTCGAGGGCGTCTTGCTCGGGGGCGTAGGCGAAGTCGCTGTAGGGGAAGTCGTAGAGGTCGGCGCTGGCTTCGTCGCCGTCTTCGTCGGCCTTGGCGGCGAGGGCCTGGGCGACGGGGAGGGCGGCGGTGGCGAGGGCTTCGCGGTCGGCGTTCTTGGCAGAGCCCTGGGGGGCGTAGCTGGCCTGATCCTCGGCGGCCTGCTCGACCTCGGCGACGCGCTCGCGGACCCAGGTGAGGGCGCGGCCGAGGGCAGGGATGGCGGCCGTCTCGGCGGGGTAGCGGTCGAAGACGGTGAGGGTGGTGCGGTAGCTCTTGAGGCGTGCGGTCTGGTAGTCGTCCACGGCAACGGGTGTGTGAGATGAGTGCTTAAAAACCTAGGGCAGCGACGGTTTTCAATCAAGGGTCTCTTTGCTGGCCTGGATGCAGTCTCGGACCCGGCCGGATGTGTCCGGGGGGATGTCCGGGCCGTCCGGGGCCGGGTCGGGGGCGTCTCGGGCGCGGTCGGAGGGGTCTGGGACCGCGCCGGAGGGCTCTGGAAGCGAGCCTGGGGCGTCGGGGGCCGGGTCGGAGGGCTCCGACGCCGCCTCGGAGGGCTCCGATGCCGAGTCGGAGGGCTCCGATGCCGAGTCGGAAGGCTCCGATGCCGTCTCGGAGGTCTCCGATGCCATCTCGGAGGTCTCCGATGCCGTCTCGGATTGCCTTCACAATTGCCGGGCGCGGGGGGCTGAAGGGTGCTGCCAGCGGGGCGATCCGTGGGTATTGTTGGGGTGTTGTTCGCCGTCTGGCCTGCGCGTTATGCGGCGCGGGGCCGGATAACTCCTGGTTATTCGCACATCGCGGACACACACCTTATGATGCACGTCTAATCACCTTTCCGACCGACCGGCAGCATCGTAGCGTATCGGGCCCGCCCGCCCGCGGCATAACGGAGTTGATG